>JBBQAY010000056.1:0-21942 GCA_038316965.1 Candidatus Nanopelagicales bacterium | reverse complement strand
ACCGAGCCCATAACCTTGCTGACCGCACGCCGTTCTCCCGCCCTCACGATTCCAGCCTTCGACAGCAGGAACCGTATGCGGGGAACGGCGTGTCAGCGTTCGGCGAACCTCAAGCGACCCACGGATGCGTCAGTGGAGCCTCCTGAATTCACCCTTTAAGGACAGAAATCGCCCTTCAGGGGCGCGATCTGTCCTCAACTGCGTCCCGCGCGTGCCGCGGCCAGCAGGATCTCGCGCAGGCTCGGCTGCGCGACCGGCTCCGGCAGGTCGACCTCGACGACGTCGCCGACCAGTCGGGCCGGGTACGCCGGCAGCGCCTCGCCCTCGCGGTCGTGCCGCGCCCCGGTCCGCAGGTCGTACTGGAACAGGTGGGCAGGGCACGTGACCACCCCGTCCCGGATCAGGCCGGTGACCAGTGATGCCTGGCGATGCCGGCAGGAGTCCTCCACGGCGTACGGCGCACCCTCGACGAGTGCGACGAGCACCGGGCACGCCTCGGTCTCGACGCGGAGGCGGCCGTGCCGCTCGACGTCGGCCAGCGGCACGGTGATGGTGCGCGTCACAGTGGCTCCTGGTGGAGAAAAGGACAGAACACGCCCTTCACGGGCACTTTCTGTCCTTAGCGGGTGAAATCAGGGCGGGGGAGGGGAGGGGGCGTTGGGGTCGGTGCCCCGTGCGGTGCTGAACGGCTCGCCGCCGATGCCCCACTCGTCGGCCGTGATCTCGTAGATGGCCACGCGGATGCGGTCTTTCGGCGTACCCACCGCCTCGTGCATCGCCTCGGTGAGCCCTCGGATCAACGCGTGCTTCTGCTCGACCGTGCGGCCCTGCACCATCGTCACCTGGATCAGTGGCATGTCATCCCCTCACCGGAACGCGATCTCGACCGAGCCGAGCCGGTCGAAGCTGGCGACGACGCTGTCACCCGGTGCCACCGGGATGGCTTCGGTCATGCCGCCCGCGAGGACGATGTGCCCGGCCTCCAGCCCGAGGCCGCGGGCGGCCAGGGCGCGCACCAACCAGGCGACGGACGCCGCCGGGTGCCCCATCACCGACGCGCCGGCCGCGGTGGAGACGAGCTCGCCGTTCTTCTGCAGGACGCAGCCGGTCAGCCGGAGGTCGACGCCGTACGGGTCGAGCGGTGTGCCGCCGAGGACGAACCCCGCCGACGACGCGTTGTCGGCGACGACGTCGTTGAAGGTGAACGCGTAGCCGGCGTACCGCGAGTCGAGGATGTCGATCGCGCCGAACACCGCCTCGGTCGCAGCCAGCACGTGCGTCGCAGCGATGTGCGGGCCCTCGAGGTCACGCCCGAGCAGGAACGCGATCTCCGGCTCGATGCGCGGCTGGATGTAGTCGGAGCACAGGACGGTCTGGCCGGCGTCGACCTGCATGTCGGTGGTGAGCCAGCCGTAGAGCGGCCGGTCGACCTTCATCTGGGTCATCTTCGCCTTGCTCGTCAGCCCGAGCTTGGCGCCCATCAGCGGGTTCCCGGCGTCGATGCGCGCGCGCACGACGGCGTCCTGCACCTGAAGCGCCGTCGCCTCGTCGAGCTCGCGGGTGTCGGTGAACGGCGTCGTCGCCGTGCGCGTGCGCACGGCGTCGAGCAGGGTCCCGACGAAGGAGTCGATCTCGTCGCTCATGAAGTCTTCCCTTCGGCTTCAGCGTGCTTGCGGGCGAGCTCGACGGCGACGTCGATGATCATGTCCTCCTGGCCCCCGACCACCTTGCGCCGGCCGAGCTCGAGCAGGATCTCGGCCTGCGGCACGCCGTACCGCTCCGCAGCCCTCTCTGCGTGCAGCAGGAACGAGCCGTACACGCCGGCGTACCCCAGGAGGAGTCCGGCGCGGTCGATCACCTGCTGGCGCGGCATGAGCGGGCGCGTTACCTCCTCGGCAAGGTCCATGAGCATGAGGGGGTCGACTCCGCTCACGATGCCGTTCTTCTCGCACACCGCGGCGAGGATCTCGGTGGGGCAGTTGCCTGCACCTGCTCCGAGCCCGGCGCTGGTGCCGTCGAGGTTGCGCGCCCCTTCCTCGTACGCCGCGATCGAGTTGGCGACGGCGAGCGAGAGATTCTGGTGAGCGTGCACACCGAGCGGCACGTCGATGCCGCCCACGATCTCGGCCACACGGGCGCGCACCTCGTTGGTGGTCATGGCGCCCGCGGAGTCGGCGATGTAGACGGTGTCGGCGCCGTAGCCCTCAAGCAGCTTCGCCTGCTGCAGGAGACCCTGCGGCGTGTTCATGTGGCTCATCATCAGGAAGCCGATGGCCTCCATCCCGAGCTCCTTGGCGATCTTGATGTGCTGCTGGGTGATGTCGGCCTCGGTGCAGTGCACCGCGATGCGCACGACGTTCACTCCGAGGTCGCGCACGCGGCGCAGCTCGTCGACGGTGCCGATGCCGGGCACGAGCAGCACCGCGATGTCGGCGTTCGTGGTCGCGTTGACGGCCGCCTCGACGAGCTTCATCTCGTCGACCTTGCTGAAGCCGTAGTTGAACGACGATCCGCCCAGCCCGTCGCCATGGGTCACCTCGATGACCTGGACTCCGGCGGCGTCGAGGCCCTTCACCACAGCGACGACCTGGTCCTCGGTGTACTGGTGCGAGACGGCGTGCGACCCGTCGCGCAGGGTCGAGTCGATGAGGCGGAAGTCGCGCTTCACCTCGGGCTGCGCGGCGGGTGCGTCGTGGACGGCGGTCATGCCGAGACCTCCTGGTGAGTGGCGATGGCCTCGCCGACCCGTACCGCGGCTGCGGTCATGATGTCGAGGTTGCCGGCGTACGTCGGCAGGTAGTCGCCAGCGCCCTCGACCTCGAGCAGGACGACGGAACGGAACGGCACCACCCCGCCGGGGGTGTTGAACGGCCCCTCCTCGATCAGGGGCGGTGACTTCAGGCGGTAGCCGGGGACGTACCGGGCCACCTCGGCCACCATCTGCACGATGGAGGCGACCACGGCGTCGTGGTCGGTTCCCTCGGGCAGGGCGCAGAACACCGTGTTGCGCATGAGGATCGGCGGCTCGGCCGGGTTGAGAACGATGATCGCCTTGCCGATCTCCGCGCCGCCGACCTCGACCAGGGCCTGTCGTGTGGTGCGCGTGAACTCGTCGATGTTCTGGCGGGTTCCGGGGCCAGCCGACTTGCTCGACACGGCCGACACCATCTCGGCGTACGGCACGCGCGTCACCCGGCTGACCGCGGCGACCATCGGGGTGGTGGCCTGGCCGCCGCAGGTGACCATGTTGACGTTGGGCGCGTCGAGGTGCTCCTCGAGGTTGACCGCCGCGATCACCTTGGGGCCGCGTGCGGCCGGCGTGAGGTCGACCGCGCGGATGCCCAGCTCCTCGAGCACCTTGGCGTGACGCACGTGGGCGTACGCGCTCGTGGCGTCGAACACCATGCGCACGGCCTCAGGGTTTTCGCGCACCCAGTCGATGCCGTTGCTCGGAGCCTCGTAGCCGCGGTCGCGGGCCCGGGCGAGGCCGTCGCTCTCCGGGTCGATTCCGATGAGCGCGACGAGGTCGAGCGCGGAGGATCGCTCGATCTTGTACATGAGGTCGGTGCCGATGTTGCCCGATCCGATGATGGCGACGGGGAGTCCCACGGTGTTCCCTTCAGACGATCCGGACGGAGACCGAGCCGAGGCGGTCGAACTCGGCCCGGTAGGTCTCACCAGCGGCGACCGGGACGGCTGCGTGCAGCGCACCGGTCATGACGATCGAACCGGCCGGCAGCGAGGCGCCGAACGGGTGGAGAGTGCGTACGAGCCAGGCGACGGCGGCCGCGGGGTTGCCGAGCGCGGCGGCTCCGGCACCGGTGGCGATGACCTCGCCGTCGCGGGTGAACACCATGCCGAGGGTGCGGAGGTCGACGTCGGCGACCGGCGTGGATGCGCCGCCGATCACGATGGCCCCGCTGCTCGCCATGTCCGACACGGTGTCGACGAGCTTGATCCTCCAGTCGGCGACGCGGCTGTCGACCAGCTCGATCGACGCGACCACGCCCTCGACCGCGCGCAGCACGTCGAGGGGCGTGCAGTCGGGGCCGGCGAGGTCCGCGCCGAGCACGAGCGCGATCTCCGCCTCGAGCCGGGGCGCGATGAAGTCGGTGAGCGGCACCGCGGCGCCGTCGCCCAGGACGTGCGAGGCCATCACGGGCGCGAAGTCGGGGGAGTCGACTCCGAGCATCTGCTGCATCGGCTTGCTCGTGAGCCCGAGCTTGTACCCGACCACGCGGTCGCCGTCCTCGAGGTAGCGGCGCACCACACCCTGCTGGACGAGGTAGGCGTCCTGCAGGGTCAGGCTTGGGTCGCCCTCGGTCAGCGGCGGCACGGGCACCCTGGTCCGGCGAGCCTCGTAGAGACCGGCCGCGAGCTCCTCAGCACGCTCGTGGGAGAGGGTCATCGTGTTCCTTCCTTGCGGTTGCTCGACTCTGCGTACCCCATGCGTCGGCTGATGGCGGCGGCGGCCTCGGTCACCGGGCGCACATAGCGGCGCAGTGTCGCGCCTTCCATGCGGGTGAGGGGACCGGCGATGGAGAGTGCGGCGACGACCACGCCACGCGAGTCACGGATCGGTGCGGCGATGGAGGCGACGCCGACCTCGGACTCGTTGACGTTCTCCGCCCATCCCTGGCCCAGGACGATCTGCAGCTGGGCGCGCAGCGTCGCCTGGTCGGAGATCGTGTACGGCGTCTTGCGCGGGAGGCGCCAGCCTGCGAGCAGCTCGTCGAGATCGGCCACCGGAAGATTCGCGAGCAGGACCTTGCCCGTGGACGTCGAGTGCGCGTCGTTGCGGTGGCCGACACGGCCGAAGAGGCGGATGGTCTGCGGGCTCTCCCGCCGTTCGACGTAGACCACGTGGCGGCCGTCGAGGACCGCGATCTGCACCGTCTCCTTGGTGATGTTGCGCAGCTGCTCGATCACCGGATTGGACGCGGAGTGCAGGTCGATCGCCGACTGAACGCTGGCCCCGAGCTCGTGCATGGCGAGCGCGAGCCGGTATCCGCCTGTCTCGGCGTCCTGCTCGAGCAGCTTCTCCACGGTGAGCGTGTGCAGGAGCCTGTGGGTGGTGCTCTTGCCGAGCCCGAGCCGGCGGGCGAGCTCGCTCACGCCGATCTCGCGGTCGCCCTTGCCGAACTCCTTGAGCAGCCGCGCAGCGTTGCTGACGCTCGCGAGCACCTGGGTGTCGCCCACCGGGCGAAGGTCGCGCTCGACCACGTCAGCGCACCTCCGTCGGCGCACGCAGGGCAGCGAGCAGCGCACGGCGTACGTCGGCATCTTCCGCGTCAGGCTTCGCGCACACCTCGGCGACCGAGGCGTCAGCGGGAGCGAGCTGCTGGGCGAGCAGGCGAACTGCCTGGTGCAGGCCGACGCGCTCGGCCACGGCGTACTCCTCGGCGAGCGGCCCGCGCGACCCGGCGAGCGCGCGGATGGAGTCGTGGTCGCGGAAGAGGGCGGCGTGCTGGTTGGCAAGGCCTGTGCCGGCGTGCTGCGCGTGGTGCGGCGTGAGGCCGCCGCCGGGCGACACCGAGAGGTGGTAGACGACGTCGGCCACGCCGAGCACCTGACGCACGGCCTCAGGCTGAGCCGCCTCGGACTCGTCGATGCCACCGAGCCCCGGCGCCACCACGGGGTCGAAGAACCGCAGGGTCCACGCGAGCCCCGGGAGCGAGTCGTGCAGCTCCACCTCCTGCCCGCGGACCGCGGGGAGCGGGGAGGTCGTCGCGAGCACGTGCAGGTGGCGTACGCCGACCGCCAGCACGGTGAGGCTGTCGGTGCGCGTCAGGGGCAAGGACCCCTGCTCTCCGACCGGAAGCAGCCGGACCTGGTCGAGATAGGCGCCGTGCAACGCGGCCACGAACTGGGCCATGGCGTCCCGGAGCTGGCCGGGGTCTGCGCTCATGTCGGGGAAGGTACGCCGATCCTGTCCCGCATGGCGGCACATCGGTCCACTGTGCGGGACGCGGAGGCCTACCTTCCCGGCCATGGGCATCCTGCGGCTCGGCCACGTCGACGTGACGGTCACCGATCTTGACCTCGCGACGGCCTACTACACCGAAGTGCTGGGCATGATCGTCGTCGAGCGTGACGCCGACTCGGTCTACCTCAAGTGCTGGGACGAGGTCGACCACCACTCGCTCCGCCTCGTGTACGCGCCGAGAGTCGGCCTTGACCTCATGGCCTTCAAGGTCGAGCACGAGGACGACCTCTCCGACCTCGAGAACGCGGTGAACCGCTACGGCTTCCCCGTGCAGCGGATCTCCAAGGGCGAGTCCGTCGGCCAGGGCGAGTCGATCCGGTTCGAGACGCCGTCGGGCCAGACGATGGAGCTGGTCCACGACGTCGAGAAGGTCGGCGGCCTCCTCCCTAAGATCAACCCGGCACCGTTCGTCACGGGTGTCCCCGGCATCGCGCCACCGCGCATGGACCACCTGCTGGTGACGGCTGAGGAGGTCGGCGAGGCGACGACGTTCTACACGAGCGTCCTGGGCTTCCGGGTCACCGAGCAGCTCCTCGACGGCAACGGCCACCAGATCGGCACGTGGATGGAGCGGTCGTTCTCGCCGCACGATCTCGCGATCGTGTCCGGGCCGAACGGAGGTCTGCACCACTTCGCGTTCTGGCTCGACGACTGGGAGTCGGTCCGCAAGGCCGCCGACACCCTCGCCTACAACGGGATCCAGATCGACGTCGGCCCCACCCGCCACGGGGTCACCCGAGGGAGCACCATCTACTTCTTCGACCCGCTGGGCACCCGCAACGAGGTCTTCACCGGCGGCTACCGCCCCGACCCCGACTTCCCGACCATCACGTGGACCGAGGACAACATCGGACGCGCCGTCTTCTACTACGAGGGCGAGCTCAACGAGCGCTTCATGAAGGTGCACACCTGATGAGCATCCTGCGACTCAGCCACGTCGAGGTCCGCGTACCCGATCTGGAGCTGGCCACGGCGTACTACTGCGAGGTCGTCGGCCTCATCGAGACCGCGCGCGAGAGCGAGCGGGTCTTCCTCAAGGGCTGGGACGAGCACCAGCACCACTCGGTGGTGCTCACCTGGGAGCCGACCCACGGCCTCAACCACTTCGGCTTCAAGGTCACCGAGCTCGAGGACCTCGACCTGTACGCCGCTCGCCTGAAGGAGGCCGGCGTCGACGTCGTCCGGTACGGCCCGGACGAGTGGGCTCCGGGACACGGCGAGGCGATCCGCTTCACCCTGCCGAGCGGCCACTCGATGGAGCTCGTCCACGGCATGCAGCAGGTAGGCAACCTCCTGCCTCTCACCAACCCGCCGCCCAAGCCGCTGGGGCTCCCGGGCATCGCGCCCCCGCGCATCGACCACATCTTCCTGACGGCCGAGGACGTCGGCGGGATGACCGACTTCTTCGTCGACGTGCTGGGCTTCCGCGTCACCGAGCAGGTCGTCGGCGACGACGGGTTCCGCATCGCCACGTGGCTCGAGGTCTCGCACGCCAGCCACGACATCGCGTTGGTCACCGGCTCGAACGGCGGCCTGCACCACTTCGCCTGGGCGGTGGAGGACTGGACGGCGCTGCGCGACGCGGCCGACGTCTGCGCCTACCACGGCGTCCGCATCGAGACGAACCCCACGCGCCACGGCGCGACGCGCGGCCACTGCCTGTACTTCTTCGACCCCGTCGGCAACCGCAACGAGGTCTTCACCGGTGGCTACTGGGTGGACCCCGACAACGAGCCCACGATCTGGACCGAGGCGGAGATGGGTCGAGCCCTGTTCTGGTACGACGGAGTCGTGAACCAGAAGTTCCTGACGGTGCACACGTGACCGCCGTGCAGGAGCCGACCACGGGCTCGGCCTTCCCGCGCACCGAGCGGCCCGACGCGCCGGCGTACCTCAGCCGCTACCTCGAGCGCACCGCTCGCACGGTGACGCGGGAGGAGGCGGAGGACGAGAGCACGCCGCTCTACCTGCGCCGGTTCCGCGAGCGCCGCGAGTCGACCGACCCGTTCGAGACCCCGGTCCCGACGTACGAGGGCCAGGAGCTCAACACCACGCGCGGCTGGGCCGAGGTCACCCGCACGAAGGAGATCGTGCCCGAGCGGCGCGAGCAGGCGGCTCAGGCCACGACCGACATCTACTTCGTGCGCCACGGCGAGACGCAGGGCTACAGCTCGGAGTCCGGGCTCACACCGCTGGGCTCCTGGCAGGCGCACCGACGCGGGCAGGAGCTCGCGCGCCGCGTCATGACCGGGCACACGGTGCGCCTGGCCTGCGCCGAGACCAACCGCGCCCGCCAGACTGCGGAGCACATCCGCCGCGGCCTGCTCGACGGCATGCAGCTGTTCGGCCGCGACGCAACCGTCGGCGACATCGTGGGCTACCGCGAGTTCCAGAACTTCGCCGTGTCGACGCCCGAGGGCCTGCGCGACGTGACCTCGGCGTTCCGTCTCTACGCCAAGGAGATCGAGGCGTACGAGCGGGTCTCGATGGGGGAGCGCCCGGGCTGGCTCGTGGAGATCGACCGCTTCTGGAAGATCCAGAACGGCGGAGGTGACCCGATCACGCACTGGCTGACCATGCCGCTCATGCACTTCGAGCCGCCGATCTCCTGCGTGCGCCGCTTCTGGTCCGGGCTGCTGCGCATCCACCGCGAGACGCCCGGAGACTCCGTCATCGTGGCTACCCACTCCGGCCCGATCCGCGCGTTCGCGACCTGGGCCATGGGCTACGACCCCGGTGAGCCGTTCAACACCGAGTTCGTCCGCGTCCGCCTCATCGACGGGGGCGTCACCGCACTCGTTCTCTACCGCAACCGTGTGCAGGAGGTTCACGTGCCCGATCTGGAGGCACTGCCGAACTGGTGGACCGGCACCGCCATCGCCGCCGATGTCGCAGAGGAGATCTGATGACGACGATCTCGTGGTTCGAGAGCTACTGGGCCGGAATGAAGAGCGAGGTCGGCGGCAAGGCTGCCAGCCTCGGCGAGATGACGGGAGCCGGCCTCCCGGTGCCCCCGGGCTTCGCGGTCTGCACCTCCGCGTACCGCCGGGCGCGTGACGAGTCCGACCTCGACGCGAAGATCGCCCGCCTGCTGCACGGCCTCGACACCTCCGACACCGACATGGTGTCCGAGAGGTGCGCCAAGATCCGCCAGGCGATCGCCACGATGCCGATCCCGGAGGGCATCGAGCTGCAGATCCGGGGCGCCTACCTCGAGCTCGGCGCGCGGTTCGGCATGAAGGACGTGCCGGTCGCCGTGCGGTCGTCCGCCACCTCGGAGGACTCACCCGACGCCTCGTTCGCCGGCGAGCACGACACCTACCTGTGGGTGCGCGGCGCCGAGGACGTCATCGACGCCGTACGCCGCTGCTGGGCGAGCCTGTTCACCGACCGCGCCACCTGCTACCGCGTCGAGATGGGCTACGACCACCGCACCGTCGAGATGTGCGTCGTCATCCAGAAGATGGTGACGCCCAAGGCGGCCGGGGTGGCGTTCACGCTCGACCCGACCAACGGCGACCGCTCCCAGGTGGCCATCGACGCCTCCTGGGGCTTCGGCGAGGCGGTCGTCGCGGGCGAGGTCACTCCTGACAACTACCGCATCGACAAGGTGATGCTCGACATCACCAAGCGGATCGTGAGCCAGAAGACGCACGAGTACGTGCTCACCGACCACGACACGGTCGAGATGGTCGAGACGTCGCCCGAGCGCGCCGCGGCACCGTGTCTCACCGACGTCGAGATCAAGGCGATCGCAAAGCTGGCCAAGACGGCAGAGCGTCACTACGGGTGCCCGCAGGACATCGAGTGGGCCGTGGACCTCGACCTGCCGGAGGGGGACAACATCATCCTCCTGCAGTCGCGGCCCGAGACCGTGTGGAGCAAGAAGGGACCGCAGACCGTGCTGGCTCCCGGTACGAAGTCCGGCGACTTCATGTCGAGCATCGTCTCGACGCTGATGTCGCCACTGCACACGAAGGGGGCGGACGGTCCCTGACCGGCTGTCCGTAGCACGTCGTACCACCACAACGACCGCGTCGTGCGGCCGTCAACCCCAGTGAAGGCCCGCAAGGGTTCTAGAAGGAGACCGCATGGCCGGGTTCCCGCTCCCGTCTGAGATCACCACTCCGCCCGGCGCCGAAGGCTGGCAGGAGCTCTACAGCTACTCGTCGACCCTCAGCCCCGCCCGGGCCGAGTACGAGGACTCGATGTTCTGGTTCCAGGACGGCGTGCACTGGCCCAAGGCCCTGCTGCCGTGGGATGCCTCGCTGATGGAGGTCGCCATCATGGCGCTCTCGCAGTACAACACCCGCCACCTGCAGGTCCCGCCGGCGAACGGCATCGACTTCCGCATCGTCAACGGGTACACCTACCTCTCCCCGGTGCCGGCACCCGAGGCCGACATCCCCGCACGCGCCGAGCAGTTCATGCAGCGTGCCGGTCACTACTTCATGAACTGGAACGACCTCTACGACAACTGGCTCGTCAAGATCCGCGACCTGGTCAAGGAGATGGAGCTCCTGGAGTTCGCTCCGTTGCCGGACATCGAGCCGCTCGAGGTCGTCACCTCCGGGTCCGGCAAGGGAGCGGGCGGTGAGCTCCAGGCCAACTACCTCAAGCTCCTCACGCACGCGAGCACGCTGTGGCAGTACCACTTCGAGTTCCTCAACCTCGGGTACGCCGCGTACCTCGACTTCTTCGGCTTCTGCAAGCAGGCCTTCCCCGGCATCTCCGACCTCGCCATCGCCAAGATGGTGGCCGGTGTCGAGGTCGACCTGTTCCGCCCCGACGAGGAGCTCAAGCGCCTGGCGCGCATGGCGGTGGACACCGGCATCACCGACGCCTTCAAGCTCGGCGACGTCGAGGGCACCTGCGAGGCGCTGCGGGCCAAGGGCGAGGCCGGTCAGGCCTGGATCTCGTCGTTCCAGCAGTCGGCCGAGCCGTGGTTCAACTTCTCGACCGGATCGGGCTTCTCCAGCCAGGACAAGATCTGGATCGAGAACGTCGTGATCCCGTTCGACTTCGTGAAGAACTACATCGACAACCTCCAGAAGGGCGACGACATCAACCGCCCGACGGAGGCGATCGCGGCCGAGCGCGACCGGATCGTGTCCGAGTACTCCCAGCTGCTCGCGTCCGACGAGGACCGCGAGGCGTTCAACGGCAAGCTCGGCCTCGCACGCGTGGTCTTCCCGTACGTGGAGAACCACAACTTCTACGTCGAGCACTGGAGCCACTCGGTCATCTGGCGCAAGATGAAGGACCTCGGCGCCGTGTTCGCCAAGGAGGGCTTCCTCAGCGACGCCGGTGACATCTTCTTCATGAAGCGGCACGAGGTGCCCGACGCCCTGTTCGACCTGTACCACTCCTGGGCAGCTCCGGCTCCCGCTGCAGGGCCGTCGTACTGGCCGGCCAAGATCGCCGAGCGCAAGCGGATCCACGCGGCACTGGGCGAGTGGAAGGCGACCCCCGCCCTCGGCGTCCCGCCGGAGGTCGTCACCGAGCCCTTCACCATCATGCTGTGGGGCATCACGTCGGACTCCATCGCCAACTGGCTCGGCGGCGGCGCGAGCGAGGACGGCTCCCTCAACGGCATGGCGGCCTCGCCCGGCGTCGAGGAGGGCCCGGCCCGCGTCATCTTCGGGCCTGACCAGATCAACGAGGTGCAGGAGGGCGAGATCCTCGTCGCCCCGCTCACCGCGCCGAGCTGGGCGCCGATCTTCGGCAAGATCAAGGCGACCGTGACCGACACCGGCGGCATGATGAGCCACGCCGCGATCGTCTGCCGCGAGTACGGCCTCCCCGCCGTCACCGGCACCGGGTTCGCCACGTCCACCATCAAGACCGGCATGCGGATCCGAGTCGACGGCTCCAACGGCAAGGTCACGATCCTGGAGTAAGGGCACGCTGTCCCGCCTGGGGGGCCGCTTCGGCCCCCCAGGCGGGGTGCTCCGGCACACTCGTCTCAGCACTCTCCCCAGCACCCCGCGGCACTTCGAAGGGACACCGATGCTCACCGTCGAGCAGAACAACGAGCTGACCCAGATCGGCCCGGGCACGCCCATGGGCGAGCTGCTCCGGCGCTACTGGTACCCCATCGCCTTCGAGCAGGACTTCGACTCGCTGCCGTCCAAGACGGTCCGTCTGCTCAGTGAGGACTGGACCCTCTACAAGACCCCGAGCGGCAAGTACGGGATCATCGGCGAGAAGTGCGCGCACCGCCGCGCGTCGCTCACCTACGGAGTCGTGCACGAGGACGGCATCCGCTGCGGCTACCACGGCTGGAAGTACGACTTCGACGGCCAGTGCGTCGAGCAGCCGGCCGAGGCCGACAACCAGAACTTCCGTGACCGCGTGAAGATGAAGTCGGGCAAGGCCCAGACGATGGGCGGCATGGTCTGGGTGTACGTCGGCCCCGACCCCGCGCCTGAGCTTCCGCGCTTCGACGTGTTCGTCAAGGACGGCGTCCGCGATGTCGGCTACACCACGATCCCGTGCAACTGGCTGCAGATCATGGAGAACTCCGTCGACCCGCACCACGTCGAGTGGCTGCACGGCTTCTACTTCAACTTCCTCGGCGAGACCAACGACTTCGAGGCTCCCAAGGCGTTTCAGAAGAAGCACATGAAGACCGGCTTCGAGGAGATCGAGTGGGGCATCCTCAAGCGCCGCGTGCTGGAGGGCGGGACCGAGGAGAACGACGACTGGAAGATCGGGCACCCGCTGGTCTTCCCGTTCTACATGCGCGTCGGCGGCGCCTACGTCGACCAGATGCAGATCCGCGTGCCGATCGACGAGACCCACACCTGGAAGCTCTTCTACTCCACGCACAACCCGGGCGAGCAGCTCACCACGCAGGAGCGCCCGCACATCTACGAGTACCTCTGGAAGGACGAGGACGGCCGGTTCATCACCGACTACATCGAGGGCCAGGACGTCATGGCCTGGGTGTCGCAGGGTGAGATCACGGACCGCACCCAGGAGCACCTCGGCCGCTCGGACGGCGGCGTTGCGCTGCTGCGCAAGATGTTCAAGGAGAACATGCGCAAGGTCGCCAACGGTGAGGACCCGCTCGGCACCGTGCGCTACAAGCACGACATCATCAATCTGCCCTGCGAGAAGGACAAGTTCGGCGCCGAGCGCACCTTCGCGGCAGCATGGATCAACGGCGGTTCGATGCGGTACAGCCCGATCAAGGATGAGCTGCTCGCGCTCCACGAGTCCTACTGGTCCGACCTTGAGAAGGCCGGCACTGGTGCCTGACGAACGCTCCGAGGTGGTGGCGCGGGCTGCAGAGTCCGCGCCGCTCCCCACGGACCCGCACGAGCTCCCGCCACCGGGGGCCTGGTTCGCCGGGGACGCTGAGCGGCACTACCTCGACCGACCGAAGTTCTGCCCGATGTGCGCAGCCTCGATCGGGGAGCACGGCGGCATCACGACGGAGTACTGGACGGCCGACACCCGCAACTTCATGACGTGGTGCGGCGAGTGCAGCTGGTTCGGCGAAGTGGTGCGGTTCGACCGCATCACGATCATGGAGGAGGAGCACTGAGCCAGGGCGACGGCACGGATCTCGAGTCCGCCGCCGAGCTGCTGGACGGTGCCCACCTGCGCAGAGTGCTGCTCGAGGCCGTCGACGTCCGTGTGGACGGCCTCGCTGCCGCGTACGGCATCCAGGACGCCCTCACCGTCCGGCGTCTCGCGCGTGGTGACTCCCGCGCCGGCTGGAAGCTGGGCTACACCTCGGGCGCGATGCGTGCCCAGATGGGGATCTCCGAGCCCAACTTCGGGCCGCTCCTGTCGAGCATGCTCGTGCCGGGCCGGGCGGACGAGCGGTTCGTGCAGCCCCGGGTGGAGCCGGAGATCTCGCTGGTGCTCGGTTCTGACCCAGGCCCGGGTGCGACGTTGCAGGACGTGCTCGGAGCCTGCCGGTCAGCGCGCGTTGCGCTCGAGGTGGTCGACTCGGTGTGGACGGGATACCGCTTCGACCTCGAGCACAACACCGCGGACGGCTCGTCCGCGGCCGGCGTCGTCCTGGGCGAGGAGATCCCGCTCGACCACCTCGAGGACGTGCTCGTGACGCTGCTCGTGGACGGCGCCGAGGTTGCCGCGGGCCGCGGATCCGATGCCTCCGGGCACCCTGCCCTCGGAGTCGCCTGGCTCTCGGCCCAGCTCGCCGCACAGGGTCGCACCCTGGTGGACGGCGACATCGTGATCACCGGTGGACTCACCGCGGCGTTCCCCCTCGAGGTGGGGTCGACGGTCGAGGCGACGTTCAGCCACGACGGGTTCGGCACCCGAACCGTGGCGGTCACCCGATGAAGGCGCTGGTGCTCGACTTCGGCGGCCCGGTGCTGCGCACGCCGTTCGAGCTGCTGCGCGGCGGAGAAGCGCGGGTGGGGTTGCCCTCGGGGTCCCTGGCGTGGACCGGCCCGTTCGACCCGGCGGCAGATGTCGACTGGCTGCTGATGCAGGACCACGAGATCACCGAACGCGAGTACTGGCAGCGCAAGGCCGACGAGTTCGCGGCACTCACCGGCAGCGAGGCGTCGTTCCGCGGGCTCATGGACGTGCTGTTCGCCGCGCCGGAGAGCGAGCTCGTTCGTCCTGAGGCACGACTTCTCGTCGAGGACGCGCGCCGGGCTGGGTTCGCGATCGCCGTCCTCACCAACGACATGCAGGCGTTCCACGGCCTCGAGTGGGTCAGGAGCAACGAGTTCCTGACGCTGGTCGACGTGCTGGTGGACGGCTCGGTCGAGCACGTCCTCAAGCCCGACCCGCGCATCTACGAGCTCGCCACCGACAGGCTCGGCCTCGATGCCGCGGAGTGCCTCTTCGTCGACGACCAGCCTGGCAACATCGTGGGTGCCGAGGCTGTCGGGATGGCGACCGTGTGGTTCGACGTCACGCACCCGGCCACGTCGTACGCCGAGGTCCGCATGCTGCTCGGGCTGGGCCCGTGAGGATGTCTGCGACGCGACCCGCACTCGGCCGCTTCACGGGGCACCCGTGTGGTGGGATCAGGTCGTGACCTTCCGTGCTGCCGTCGTCGGCGCCGGGCCTTCGGGCCTGTACGCGGCCGACGCCCTCGCTTCCGCCGGCGTGAACGTCGATGTGATCGAACGGCTGCCCGCGCCGTTCGGCCTGGTGCGGTACGGCGTCGCGCCCGACCACTTCTCGATCCGCTCGGTGCGAGACACCCTGGCCAAGGTGCTGGCGCGGCCCGAGGTGCGGCTGCTTGCCGGCGTCGAGGTCGGCACCGACGTCACCGTTGCCGAGCTGGTCACGGCGTACGACGCGGTGGTGCTGACGTACGGCGCCTCACGCGACCGGCACCTCGACGTGCCCGGCGAGGACCTGCCGGGGAGCGTCGCGGCCACCGACCTCGTCAACTGGTACTGCGGCCACCCGGACGCCGACCGCGCGCGGATCGAGGCGTCGCTGCGGGGCGTCACGTCCGCGGTGGTGGTCGGCGTCGGCAACGTGGCTGTCGACGTCGCCCGCGTGCTCGTCGCTCCGGCCGATCGCCTCGCCGCCACCGACATGCCGCAGCACGTGCTCGACGCGCTCGCCTCCACCGGGATCACCGACGTCCACGTGCTCGGCCGACGTACGGCGGCGCACGCCAACTGGACCACCAAGGAGCTGCGCGAGCTCGGTGAGCTCGACGGTGTCGACGTCGTGTGCGGCGAGACCGAGCTCGTGTCGGAGTCCGTCGCCGACCGTCTCGACGCCGACGACCGCGTCGTCCACCGCAACCTCGAGGTGCTGCGCGAGTGGTCGCACCGCTCGGCGACCGGCGCGCCCAAGCGGATCCACCTGCACTTCCACGCGCGGCCCGTGGAGCTGCGCGGCACCGATCGCGTCGAGGCGGTCGTCGTCGAGCGCACCCAGGTCGACGACGACGGCGGCGCGCACGGCACGGGCGAGACCTGGGAGCTGCCGGCCCAGCTCGTGATCCGCTCGGTCGGCTATCGCGGCGAGCCGCTCGAGGGCGTGCCGTTCGACTCTCGGCGCAACGTGGTCCGCAACGACGAGGGACGCGTGGTGGACGAGTCCGGCGCCCAGGTGCCGGGGCTGTACGTCGCCGGATGGATCAAGCGCGGCCCCAGCGGGATCATCGGCACCAACAAGAAGGACGCCGGCGCCACGGTGGCCCACCTGATCGAGGACCTCGACGGTCGCTCGGCGCGCGAGGGTGACGGCGTCGTACCCCTGCTGGCCTCCCGTGCGGTCACGCCGGTGGGTCTGGCCGGCTGGGAGTCGATCGACGCTGCCGAGCGCGCCCTCGGAGCCACCCACGGCCGCGACCGCACCACCCTGCACGACCGCGACGCCCTGGTCGCCGCCGCCCGCCCCTGACCGGACGTAGATACGCGCTCCCTGCGACGCGCATCTACGTCCACTTCGCGGCACGCGACGAACCGGACGTAGGAACGCGCGCTCTGCGACGCGTATCGACGCCGGCTTTGCTGCGTGCAACCTCGGACGGTGTCGTTTCCGTGTAGGTCCCGGACGAGGTTGCGGCGTACGGGGAGGATGACGGCGTGAGCGCGGGGGAGTCGGACTTCCGGGGGTGGGCGGCCGAGAGCCGCGCGGACCTCCGGCGCACGGCGTACCTCCTCTGCGGCGACTGGTACCTCGCCGACGACCTCGTGCAGGAGACGCTGGCGCGGATGTTCTCGGTGTGGGACCGCGTCACGCGCGGCGGCCCGCCGGACGCCTACGCGCGCAAGGTGCTCGTCAACCTCGCCCTCGATCACCGACGTCGGCCTTCGCGGCGCGAGGCGCCGACAGAGGTGCTGCCCGAGCGGATCTCGGCCGCGGAGTCGTCGTACGTCGAGGGCGACGGCCCGGCCGTGATCGCAGCCCTGCAGGACGTGCCGTCAGGGCAGCGTGCGGTGCTCGTGCTGCGCTATTGGGAGGACCGCTCGATCGAGGAGACCGCACGGCTCCTCGGGACGAGCGAGGGGAACGTGAAGAGCCAGGCCAGCCGGGGACTCGCGACGCTGCGGTCGGCACTGGCGCAGCGCGGGATCACTGCGGAGCTCGAGGTGGAGGCGACATGAGCGGCCAGCAGCTCAAGGACCTGTTCGAGGCCGGTCTCGCAGCCGCGGCGCCCGACACGGTCGACGTCGACGCCGCGATCGCGGCCGGACGGCGCCGCCGTCGCGTGCGAGTCGGTGGCACTCTGCTCGCGTCTGCTGCCGTCGTGGTCGTTGCCGTGCTGCTCGGGACGGGGCTGTTCCCGTCCCGAGGTCCCGACACGACCGGCCCGGCCGACGGTACGTCGCTGCAGATCCCGACGTCGCAGTGGAAGGACGGCGACGCCGGGATGACGGCTCTGGCCCAGGGCGTGCTCGTGCTGCGCACGGACGGGTGCCTCGTGCTCGCGAGCGACTCGCCCGAGATGGTCGTGGTGTGGCCGGCCGGGTTCACGGCCGTCGCGCGTGACGGCGGCGCCGAGGTGCTCGGTGCCGACGGCTCGGTCGTGGCGCGAAGCGGAGAGCAGATCAGCCTCGGCGGAGGCGAGAGCAACGTCGGCGTCTCCGGCCCCTGCCTCGGCGGCCCGACTCCGATCTTCACGGTCAACGACGCTCCGCCGTACGACCGCAACGTGGCGACGGCGACGCCCGCGACGTGGACCCCCGTGCGGTCGGTGGACGACCTGAACGGGACGTGGCTCCCGACCGTGCTCGACGGCGTCGACGTCGCCGGCGCCGTCGACCTCCGGGGCGCGCAGCTCGTCCTCGTGGTGCGGGGCTCGGGGCTGTCTGCGCGCGACGGGCTGTGCAACTACGTGGAGGAGGGCGTGCAGGTGGAGGACGGCGGGCGCGTGGTGCTCGCGTCCCAGTCCATGACCGCAGTGGGTTGCGACCGACAGCGCCCGGGCTGGCCCGCAGCAGGCGTCGCCGCCTACGACGCCCGATCAGCGCACGTGCGCGCCGCGGGCGGCGACCAGCCCCGGCAGCTGCGGCTCCTTGCCGAGGACGGGAAGTTGTTGGGGGAGTACGTCGAGGTGGCGCCCTCGACCTGGAACGACAGCGCCGCCGGTGCTCTGTGCCTGGACGCGTTGGCGAAAGCACCTGGTCTCGTCGACGTCACCCACGCCCGGCCCACCACGGTCGAGGCGGTGCGGGAGCGCACGGTGGGTCCGAGCGACACGTCGCCGGCGGCAAAGCCCTGGGCCGACCTCGACGGTGCCGCTACTGCAGCCTGGTGCACGAGCCGTGCCGGCAGCACGTGGTCGGTGACTGCAGTGACAGCGGACGCACCACCGGTGATGTTCATGTCCGCGGGGACGCCGCTCGGCGACCCGGGGACGGACGGACCCCCGATCCCCTGAGGACGGAGTGGACGCCGATGCGCGCGTTGTGCGACGCGTTCTGACTTCCGTTAGGGCGCGATGGGACGGAGTGGACGCCGATGCGCGCGGTGTACGGCGCCTTCCGACGGCCGCTTGCCGACCCCCAACGACGGGTCAGATGTCGCGGGGGTGCAGGAGCCCGGTGCTCACGTCGTAGACCGCGCCGCCGACGGTGATGTCCTTGGGCAGCAGCGGGTACGAGCGGATGCGCCGGACGTCCAGGGCCAGCGCGCCCTCCTGGTCGTCGACCGTGCGGAACTCGACCGAGGAGGTCTCGACCCCGAACTCCTCGCGGATCGTGTCGTGGATCTGCTCCTCGGTGGCGTTGGCCATCTTGCAGTCGGTGTGCGGCATGACCAGCACCCGGTCGACTCCGAGGAGGTACGTCGCCAGCACGAGCGTGCGCAGCACGTCGTCGGTCACGCGGGCACCGGCGTTGCGCAGGATCTTGACGTCGCCGTGCTTCATCCCGACGAGACCGAGCGGCTCGATGCGGCTGTCCATGCAGGTGATGACGGCGAGGCCGCGGGCCGCGCGGCCACCCATCGCTGACGGGACGTAGTGCTCGGCGTAGGCGGTGTTGCCCGCGAGCACGTCGGCGAACGAGTCGCCGGGGAACGTCGTCATGGCGCCAGACTAGGCCGAACTGTTCTTCGTACGACCACGAGGGTGGCAGGCCTCGGATCAGGCCCAGGGCTGCGCGGGCACCGGGGTGTCAGCGACCCACGAGGCCACGGCGACAGCCGCCTTGCCGCACGACTCGCTGCGATCGGGCAGTGCCCCGGCCACGAGACGAACCAGCACGGTCCAGGCCCGACCGTCGCGCTGGCGCACCTCGAGATCGGCTACTCCTGCCTCGCCGACGTACGACAGCGGAACCGGAGCGACGTGCTCGCCTGAACGCAGGAGGACGTCGATGTCGTCGAGCCCGGACACCGACTCCGCGAGGCGTACGGCGACCGCGGCAGCCTGCGCCGGAGCGGCGGCGGAGGTGCGACCGCGCAGGTGGGACATGGCTCCGAGGTGTCCGGCAAGGGCTGCGTCGAGCACCTCGGTCGCGGAGGCGAGGTCGAGGCGCCCGAAGACGTTGGCGGACGGCAGCAGCATCGCCGTGGGCGCGAACCTGTGGCCGCCGAGGTGGTTGACCTCGAGCACCCGCCCGGCGTGCGGACCACTCGCAAGTCCTTCTGCCAGAGGAAGTCCTTCGATCGCGCAGCAACGGTCGCGGCGGGAGTTCGTGCACAGGAGGAGCAGCTGCGAGGGGTCCTTGGTGCCCCAGGGCGGCAGCTGACCCCGACCGGCCTCGCGCAGGAGGTCGGGCAGGTCGGGTCGCAGGAGCACGGAATCCTGGAGGACGCCGCTGCGCATGCGGACTCCGCCTAGGGAGCTGTGCGCGAACCAGAAGCGCCTGCTCGTGGTGACCTCTCCGACGTCGGCGTGCCTGCCGGTCGTGCGGGCGAGGAGCACCGACGTGCGCGTGCCCTCGGATGCCGCCGCCACGGCTGCGCCGACTGCGGCCGGGAAGTGCGACTCGGCCAGCGCGACGCGGCCGAACGGCCCCGGCTGCTCGAGGACGAGCCACGCGCGGGCCAGCGGCGCCGTGCCGGGCATCGGCTCGTCGAGCCGGGCCGAGACGACCGAGCAGCGCTGGTCGTCGGTCACCGGGGTGCTCACGCGGTCGGCTCGGGCGGGGCTGGCGGGCGGCGGCCACCTGGCTCTAGCGGGCCGCCCACGGCGGCCACCGGCTTGGACGTCGGGAGGCCCGAGCCGTCGCGACGCGAGTCGATCGGCGGAAGGGGTGCGGGCGCACCCTGGGGAGTCGCCGCACGGGCCGGAGCCGGGCCGACCCAGGCCACGAGCAGGGTGTCCTCGCCCTTGAGGAAGCGCTGCGCCCGGACACCGCCGGTCGCCCGGCCCTTGCCCGGGAACTCCGAGAAGGGCGTGACCTTGACCGTGGCGCCCGACGTGCCGGGCAGCGCGTTCGTGCTGCCTGCCGCGGTCACGACGACGGACTCCCGCATCGGGTCGACCGCGCCGAACCACAGCGCACGGGCGCGGTCGTCGAGGCGAACGCCGGCCATGCCGCCCGCCGGACGACCCTGCGGACGTACGGCGGACGCCGGGAAGTGCAGCAGCTGAGCGTCGGTCGTGACGAACACGAGAGCCTCGTCGCCGGTCGTCAGCTCTACGGCGCCGACGACGCGGTCGCCGTCGTCGAGCCTGATGACCGACCACTGGTCGGAGGACGACGGGACGTCCGGCGCGACCCGCTTCACGACGCCCGCCGCCGTGCCGAGCGCGAGGCCCGGGCCCTCGCTCGTGACCGAGCACAGACCCACGGGCTGCTCACCCTTGTCGAGCTCGACCAGCGCGCCGAGGGGGACGCCGCCCGCGAGCGACGGCGCCCCGTGGGTGGGGGGAAGCGTGGGCAGCTCGAGGACGGGGAGGCGCAGCACGCGCCCGGCGCTGGTCACCAGGCCGATGTGGCCGCGCGCGGTGGTGCGGACGGCTGCGGTGATGACGTCGTGAGCGCCGCGCTCGCCGTCGGAGGGAAGGTCACGGCTGTCGGTGGTCCGCGCGAGCAGACCGGTGCTCGACATGAGGACGATGCACGGGTCGTCGGTGATCTCGAGTGGGACCGCGGCGGCCCGGGTCGGCGCCCCCGAGCCCTCGAGCAGCACGGTGCGTCGTGGTGTGCCGTGCTCCTTCGCGACGGCGGCGAGCTCGTCGCTGACGAGGCGGCGCAGGCGCTTCTCGTCGTCGAGGATCTCCGAGAGCTCGGTGATCCTCGCCCGGAGCTCGTCGCGCTCGGTCTCGAGCTCGAGACGGCTGAACTTCGTGAGGCGCCGCAGCGGCATCTCGAGGATGTAGGACGCCTGCACGTCGGTCAGGTCGAACACCTGGATGAGCCGAACGCGCGCGGCCGCGGAGTCGTCGGACGAGCGGATCAGCGCGATGACCTCGTCGATGTCGATGATGGCGACGAGGAGGCCGTCGACGAGGTGGAGCCGCTCCTCGGCCTTGCGACGGCGGTAGGCAGAGCGGCGTCGCACCACCTCGAGGCGGTGGTCGACGAAGACCTGCAGCATGTCGACGAGCCCGAGCGTGCGGGGCTGCCCCTCGACCAGGGAGACCGCGTTGATGTTGAACGAGTCCTCCATCGGCGTGAGCGCGAAGAGCTGCTCGAGCACCGACTCGGGGACGAAGCCGTTCTTCACCTCGATGACCAGGCGCAGGCCCGACTCCATGTCGGAGAAGTCGTCGACCGCCGCGATTCCCGTGAGCTTCTTGGAGTCGACGGCCTCCTTGATGCGCGAGATCACCTTCTCGGGCCCGACGTTGTACGGAAGCTCGGTGACGACGATGCCCTTGCGACGCGGCGTGACGTTCTCGACGTGCGCGGTGGCGCGCACCCGGAACGCGCCGCGGCCTGTCTCGTACGCCTCGCGGATGCCCTCGAGGCCGATGATGCGACCACCGCTCGGGAGGTCGGGGCCGGGCACGAAGCCCATGAGGTCGTCGAGAGTGGCGCGCGGGTGGGCGATCAGGTGACGGGCGGCCGCCACGACCTCGCCGAGGTTGTGCGGCG
>JBBQAY010000055.1:0-22225 GCA_038316965.1 Candidatus Nanopelagicales bacterium | reverse complement strand
CGACGATCGACTACGACTGGGACGGCCCCATGGAGAGGTGGAGCGACCTGTGAGCAGCTTCCGGCTGGACGGCAAGACCGCGCTCGTCACGGGTGCGTCCCGAGGCATCGGCCGCGCGATCGCCGAGGCGTACGCCGATGCCGGGGCGGATGTCGCCGTCCTCGCGCGGGACGCCGAGAAGCTCGCCGACGTCGCTGCGGCCATCGAGGCGAAGGGCCGCCGCGCGGTGGTTCTGCCGTGCGACGTCACCGACATCGAGGCCGTGCAGGCGTCGGTAGCCCGTGCGATCGCCGAGCTCGGGCACATCGACATCCTGGTGAACAACGCCGGCGGCAACTCGTTCTCGATGCCGCTGGCGGGCATGCGCTTCTCCGGCTGGGAGAAGACGCTGCGGCTCAACCTCGACTCGGTCGTGCACATGCTCCAGGCGACGCTGCCGCACTTCCTCGAGCGGCACAGCGGCGTCGTGGTCAACATCGCCTCGGTGGCCGGCCTGCGCGGCGCCCCGATGATGAGCCACTACGGCGCCTCGAAGGCCGCGCTCATCTCGCTCACGCAGTCCGTCGCGCTCGAGACCGCGTGGGCCGGCGTACGCGTCAACGCGCTCGTCCCCGGCTGGATCGAGACCGAGCTGACCGACTTCCTGCGCGCCAACGAGGACGCCGAGAAGGGCACGCTGTCACGCGTCCCCATGTCGCGCTGGGGCGCTGCGCACGAGATCGCCGACCCGGCGGTCTTCCTCGCCTCGGACGCGTCGTCGTTCATGACCGGGCAGGCCCTGATCATCGACGGCGGCCTGTCGGCGATGCCCTGACGGGCGTTCTGTAGGTTCATCGCATGGCCCCCGCAGTCGTGCTCCTGCACGCGTTCCCGCTCGACAAGCGCATGTGGGACGACGTCGTCGGCCCGATCGCCGAGAGCGGCTGGGACGTCGTCGTCCCCGACCTCATCGGCTTCGGCGAGTCAGTGCTCGACGAGGACGACCTCGACGAGACGCCGTCGCTCGCCGCGCAGGCGCGCGGCGTGCTGAGCATCCTCGACCAAATCGGCCTGTCGAACGTCGTCATGGTCGAGCTGTCCCTCGGTGGCTACGTGGCGATGGAGATAGTCCGCCAGGACCCTTCCCGCATCGCCGGCCTCGCCCTCGTCGACACCAAGGCGACCGCCGACACCGACGAGGCTCGCGCCAACCGCCTCCGCGTGGCCGACCAGGTGCTCGAGGCGGAGTCCACCGAGGCGCTCGGCCGCGCGATGCTTCCCAACCTGCTCGGCGTCACCACGCACGAGACCCGGCCCGACGTGGTCGAGAAGGTGCGCGGCTGGATCCGCGAGGCCGACCCGATCGGCGTCGCGGTCGCCCAGCGCGCGATGGCCGCCCGCCCCGACTCGCTCGCCGACCTCGCCTCGCTGGTCGTCCCCGGCCTCGTGCTGTGGGGCAGCGAGGACACGCTCTCGCCGCGCGCGGAGCAGGACCTCATGGTCGACGCCATGCGCGACGCCCGCTTCGTCGAGATCCCGGGCTGCGGCCACCTCGCCGCCGTCGAGGCCCCCGAGGCCACGGCCGCGGCGATCATCGCCTTCCTCCGCGACGTCGAGCGCCTGCCCCAGGCGACCTGAGGCTAGAGGTTGCGGAAGCGGTTGATCTCGGTCAGGTGCTTCGCGCGGAGCTCGGGGTCGCGGACGCCGAGGCCCTCCTCCGGGGCGAGGCAGAGCACGCCGACCTTGCCCTGGTGCAGGTTGCGGTGGACGTCGTACGCCGCCTGGCCGGTGTCCTCGAGGCTGTAGGCCTTGGACAGCGTGGGGTGGATCTTGCCGCGCTGGATCAGGCGGTTGGCCTCCCATGCCTCGCGGTAGTTCGCGAAGTGCGAGCCGACGATGCGCTTCAGGTTCATCCAGAGGAAGCGGTTGTCGTACTCGTGCATGTAGCCCGACGTCGATGCGCACGTGACGATCGTGCCGCCCTTGCGCGCGACGTACACGGAGGCGCCGAAGGTCTCGCGGCCCGGGTGCTCGAAGACGTTGTCGACATCGTCGCCACCGGTGAGCTCACGGATCTTGGCACCGAGGCGGCGCCACTCCTTCGGGTCTTGGTTGTGCTCGTCCTTCCAGAACGTGTAGCCCTCGGCCTTGCGGTCGATGATCAGCTCCGCGCCCATGGCCCGGCAGATGTCGGCCTTGTCCTCGCTCGACACGACGCACACCGGCGTGGCACCGCCGTTGAGCGCCAGCTGGGTGGCGTAGGAGCCGAGGCCGCCGCTGGCGCCCCAGATCAGGACGGTGTCGCCCTGCTTCATGCCGGCGCCGTTCTGGCTCACGAGCTGCCGGTACGCCGTGGAGTTCACGAGACCGGGTGACGCCGCCTCCTCCCAGGTGAGGTGGGTCGGCTTGTGCAGCAGCTGGTTGGCCTTGACGATCGCGAGCTCTGCGAGGCCGCCGAAGTTGGTCTCGTAGCCCCAGATCCGCTGCTCGGGGTCGAGCATCGTGTCGTTGTGGCCGAGCGGGCTCTCGAGCTCGACCGACAGGCAGTGCGCGACCACCTCGTCGCCGGGGTTCCAGGTGTGGACGCCGGGGCCGGTGCGCAGCACCACACCCGCGAGGTCGGAGCCGATCACGTGGTACGGCAGGTCGTGCCGCTTCGCGAGAGGGTTGGTGCGGCCGTACCGCTCGAGGTAGCCGAAGGTCGAGACCGGCTCGAAGATCGCTGACCAGACGGTGTTGAAGTTGACCGCGCTCGCCATGACGGCGACGAGCGCCTCGCCCGGGCCGAGCTCTGGGACGGGGACGTCGTCGAGGTGCAGAGACTCGCGGGGGTCCTTCTCCCACGTCTTCTGGCCCGCGAACATCTCCTGCTCGTCCTTGTGCACAGTGATGCCGCGGTAGGTCTCGGGGATCTCCAGCGCGGCAAAGTCAGCGCTGGTCGCTGTGCCAGACAGGATCGTGTCTCGGATGGTCTTCACGTCGGCCTCCGGGGTCGGCGTACTGCTCGGGGAGCAGGTCGGTCGGTACGCGCCGGTCGCGTCCGTGATCCGACGCTAACCAGGGCCTGTACCGGCCCGACGAGGCAGGGTGCGACTGTTGACGCCGCAACCGGTTCCCCGTGCGCGGCGCCGAAGGAGCGGGTCAGTGGTGGGCGTCGGCCGCGGGCTCGACGAGCTCGACGAGGACTCCGCCGCAGTCCTTCGGGTGCACGAAGTTCACGCGCGAGTCTGCGGTGCCCCTCTTGGGCGCGTCGTACAGCAGGCGCAGGCCTGCGGCGCGCAGGCGCTCCGCCGCGACGTCGATGTCGGACACCCGGAACGCCACCTGCTGGATGCCCTCGCCGTTGCGCTCGAGGAACTTCCCGATCGGGGAGTCCGGCCGCAGCGGGGCGAGCAGCTGGATGGCGGAATCGCCGATGCCGACTATGGCCTCGCGGACGCCCTGCTCCTCGTTCACCTCCTCGTGCAGGAGGGGGAGCCCGAAGGCGCGGCCGTAGAAGGCGACCGCCTCGTCCAGGTCTCGTACGGCGAACCCGACGTGGTCGATGGCGGTGACCACGGGGCCCAGGGCCTCAGCAGGGGTAGGGGTACTCACATGAGTATCGTGACAAGGCCAGGTACCGGTGTCTCCAGAAGGTCGGGGTAGTCAACGTGGGAAACGTCATCGTCGCGGGTGCGCGTACGCCGATGGGCCGCCTCCTCGGCTCGCTCAAGGGCTTCAGCGGTGCCGACCTCGGCGGCTTCGCCATCAAGGGCGCGCTCGAGCGCGCGGGCGTCGCGCCCGACCAGGTCGACTACGTGATCATGGGCCAGGTCATCCAGGCAGGGGCCGGGCAGATCACCGCCCGCCAGGCCGCCGTCAAGGCCGGCATCCCCATGGACGTGCCCGCCCTCACGATCAACAAGGTCTGCCTCTCGGGCCTTGACGCCATCGCGCTCGCCGACCAGCTCATCCGCGCGGGCGAGTTCGAGATCGTCGTCGCCGGCGGCATGGAGTCGATGACCAACGCGCCGCACCTGCTCCCGAAGAGCCGCGAGGGCTACAAGTACGGCGACGTCACGCTCGTCGACTCGATGGCCTTCGACGCGCTCACCTGCGCCTTCGACCAGGTCGCGATGGGCATCTCGACCGAGAACCACAACGCGAAGTACCCGTTCCTCACGCGCGAGGCGCAGGACGAGTTCTCGGCCCGCTCGCACCAGCTCGCCGCCATCGCGCAGAAGAACGGCGTCTTCGCGGAGGAGATCGTGCCCGTCGAGATCCCGAGCCGTAAGGGCGACCCCATCGTCTTCTCCGAGGACGAGGGCATCCGGGCCGACACCACGGCCCAGTCGCTCGGCAAGCTGCGTCCGGCGTTCGCGAAGGACGGCACCATCACCGCAGGATCCGCCTCGCAGATCTCTGACGGCGCTGCAGCCGTCGTCGTGATGAGCAAGGAGAAGGCCGAGTCGCTCGGCCTCACCTGGCTCGCGGAGATCGGCGCCCACGGCGTCGTGGCCGGTCCGGATGCGTCGCTGCAGGAGCAGCCCGCCAACGCGATCCGCAAGGCGCTCGGCCGCGAGAACCTTCAGGTGTCCGACCTCGACCTCGTCGAGATCAACGAGGCCTTCGCTGCGGTCGGCCTCGCCAGCACCGCCAAGCTCGGCATCGACCCCGACAAGGTCAACGTGAACGGTGGCGCCATCGCGCTCGGGCACCCGGTCGGCATGAGCGGAGCACGCGTGGTGCTGCACCTCGCGCTCGAGCTCAAGCGCCGCGGTGGCGGCGTCGGTGCTGCGGCGCTCTGCGGCGGCGGCGGCCAGGGCGACGCCCTGATCGTTCGCGTCCCCTCGGCCTGACGGCGCTGAAAAGTCCGGTGGCCGTCGACGTCGACGATCTCGTCACGCGGGCGCGCGAGGGTCAGCCTCGCGCGGTCGCGCGGCTGATCTCGTTCGTCGAGGACGCCTCGCCCCTGCTGCGCGAGGTCACTGCCGCGCTCGCGCCGTACGCCGGGCGCGCTCACGTCATCGGCCTGACCGGGGCGCCCGGCGTCGGGAAGTCGACGTCGACCTCGGCGATCGTGACCCGCCTGCGCGCACGTGACCTGCGCGTGGGGGTTCTCGCGGTCGACCCGTCGTCGCCGTTCTCCGGTGGTGCGCTGCTCGGCGACCGCGTGCGCATGCAGGAGCACGCGACCGACCCCTACGTCTTCATCCGGTCGATGGCCTCGCGTGGCCACCTCGGCGGCCTGTCCTGGGCGACGCCGCAGGCCATCCGGGTGCTCGACGCTGCGGGCTGCGACATCGTCCTCGTCGAGACCGTCGGCGTGGGGCAGAGCGAGGTCGAGGTCGCCGGCGCAGCCGACACGACCGTCGTGCTGCTCGCGCCCGGGATGGGCGACGGCGTGCAGGCCGCCAAGGCGGGAATCCTCGAGATCGGCGATGTGTTCGTCGTCAACAAGGCCGACCGTGACGGTGCCGACTCCACCGTGCGCGAGCTCCGGCACATGCTCACCCTCGGGTCGGGGCCGCGGTCGGGACAGGCCGGCGACCCGTGGAAGCCGCCCGTCCTCAAGACCGTCGCGTCCAAGAGCGAGGGCGCCGAGGAGGTTGTCGAGGCGCTGTTCGAGCATCACGCGTGGCTCGAGCGCACAGGCGAGCTCGCTGCTCGCCGTCGTGCACGTGCCGCCGTCGAGATCGAGGCGATCGCGTTCGGCATGCTGCGCGCCCGCATCGGCGACCTGCGGGGCGACCAGCGGCTCGAGGTGCTCGCCGAGCGCGTCGCCGCGGGTGACCTCGACCCTTACGCGGCGGCCGACACCCTGGTCTCCGGCCTCTCGCTCTGAGGGCCGCGCCGCTGCGCCAGTACCGTCGGGACATGCTGCTTGACGTCGACGGCCACGCACTGCACGTGGTCGACATGGGCCGAGGCCCAGCCCTGGTGATGCACGGAGGCTGGACGGGCTCCTGGGAGCTGTGGGAGGACGTCGTGGGCCGGCTGTGCGCGCACTGGCGCTGCGTGGCCTACGACCACAGGGGAACGGGCGCGTCGACGTTCCCCGCCTCGTCCATCACGGCCCAGGCGCTCGTGGACGACCTCCTCGTGGTGATCGAGCGGCTGGGCATCGGCCGGTGCGTGCTGGCGGGTGAGTCGCTCGGCGCCCTCACCTGCCTCGCGGCAGCGGCGCAGCGGCCGGATCTCGTCGCAGGGGTCGTGCTGGTGGACGGAGCCGGTGCGGTTGGCCCGGACACCGTGGGCGCGCTGGTGGCTGGCTCGCGCGTCGACCATGCAGCGACCGTGTCGGGGTTCGTGGACGCCTGCCTCCCAGGCGAGGGCCGCGAGCACCTGCGCCGGTGGGGCCGAGACATGCTCGGGCGTGCCGACCCGGAGGCGGCAGCGCGGCTCTTCGAGTGCCACTACGGAGTCGAGCCTCCGTACGCCTCCGTGGTGGCTCCCGTGCTGCTGATCCATGTCGACGGTGATGCGGTGTCGCCCGTGTCGACGGCGCACAGGGCCCTGCAGGGGCTGTCGGACGCCGAGCTGCTCGTGCTCGCCGGTTCCGAGCACGTGCCGACGGTGACGCGGCCCGCCGAGGTCGCCGACGCGATCGAGGAGTGGGCGCGGCGGCGCCACCTGCTGCCAGGATGACGGCGTGCAGCTGACACCGTCCGAGCGCGACCGGCTCCTGATCTTCACCGTCGCCGAGCTCGCGCGCGCCCGTCGCGCCCGGGGGCTGCGGCTCAACGTCCCCGAGGCGACCGCGCTCATCGCCGACACCGTCGCGGAGGCCGCGCGCGATGGTCGCAGGCACGAGGAAGCGCTCGAGATCGGCCGCTCGGTGCTCGGGCCCGATGACGTGCTGCCCGGTGTCGCCGACGTCCTCGCCGACGTCAAGGTCGAGGCCGTGTTCGACGACGGCACGCGCCTGGTCGTCGTCCCGGATCCCATCGGTGGCGGGCACCTCGGCGCCGGCGCCCCGGGCGCGATCGAGGTCGCCGCCGACCCGGACGCCGACCCCTCTCTGGACGCCGCACGGACCGCCCGGCTCGATGTGATCGAGGTCGACGTCGCGAACACCGCGACCGTGCCGGTGACCGTCACCAGCCACTTCCACTTCTTCGAGATCAACCCCCGCCTCGCCTTCGACCGCGAGGCGGCGTACGGCCGGCACCTCGACGTCGCTGCGGGATC
This sequence comes from Candidatus Nanopelagicales bacterium, assembly GCA_038316965.1. Classification (GTDB taxonomy): domain Bacteria; phylum Actinomycetota; class Actinomycetes; order S36-B12; family CAIYMF01; genus Longivirga. The sequence goes on along the minus strand of JBBQAY010000055.1, from coordinate 15,076 downwards.
GAGCACGCTGTTCCCGCCGGGGGAGACCGTGCGCGTGCGTCTCGTCCCCATCCGTGGCGGGCGCGTCGTGATCGGCTTCGCAGGTCTCGTCGACGGCGAGCTCGACGCGCCGGGAGCCAAGGAGCGTGCGCTGAATCTCTTGCGCGCCACGGGATTCCTGGATACGGCCGTGGATGGTGGCGACCCTGAGGGCGCCGTCGCCGCGGTACGCCGGCACCTCGCGCAGCACCCGGAGGTGCAGGCATGACGCTCAACCCCGCGGCGCACGCGGAGACGTACGGCCCGCGCACCGGCGACCGGATCCACCTCGGCGACACCGGTCTCGTCGTGGAGGTGCAGGCGCACAGCCAGCCCGACGACGACGAGTTCCTCCTCGGCTTCGGCAAGACCGCCGAGTCGTGCGACGTGGTCATCACCAACGTGCTGATCCTCGACGCCCTGCTCGGCGTCCGCACAGCCAGCATCGGAATCCGTGACGGGCGCATCCTAGCCGTCGGCCGCGCAGGCAACCCCGACACCAACGACGGCGTCGACATCGTGGTCGGAACCGGCACCGTCGTCATCAACGGGGAAGGGCTGATCGCCACGGCCGGTGCGGTCGACACGCACGTCCACCTGCTGTCGCCGAGGGTGATGGAGGCTGCGCTCGCGAGCGGCGTCACCACTGTGATCGGCCAGGAGTTCGGGCCGTTCTGGGGCGTCGGCGTCAACGCCGCGGCGCCGTTGCGCACGGCGTACGCCGCCTTCGACGCGTACCCGATCAACGTCGGGCTCCTCGGTCGAGGCTCGGCGTCGCGCACCGGCACGATGCTCGAGGGCATCGAGGCGGGCGTGTGCGGCTTCAAGGTGCACGAGGACACCGGCGCGCACCTGCGCTCGCTCGACACCTGTCTCACGGTGGCCGAGGAGCACGACGTCCAGGTTGCGGTGCACACCGACGGGCTGAACGAGGGGCTCTCGGTCGACGACACGCTCGCGGTGTCCGACGGCCGGGTCTTCCACGCGTACCACGTCGAGGGCTGCGGCGGCGGGCACACGCCCGACGTGCTCCGCCTCGCCGGGGTGCCGCACGTGCTCGCGTCGTCGACCAACCCCACGCTGCCCTTCGGTCGCGATGCGGTCGCCGAGCACTTCGCGATGATCATGACGGTGCACGCACTCAAGCCCGACCTGCCCGGCGACGCCGACATCGTCCGCGCCCGGGTGCGCGCGGCCACGATGGCTGCGGAGAACGTGCTGCACGACCGGGGCGTCATCCCGATCACGAGCAGCGACGCGCAGGGCATGGGGCGGGCCGGCGAGACCGTACGGCGCACCTTCCAGCTCGCCTCCGTGCTCAAGCCGGCCGACGACGACAGCCCGCACGACAACGACCGCGTGCTGCGCTACCTCGCCAAGCTCACGATCAATCCCGCTCTGGCACATGGGCTTTCGCACGAGGTCGGGTCGCTCCAGCCCGGCCGGATGGCCGACATCGTGCTGTGGTCGCCTGCTGCCTTCGGCGCCAAGCCGTACCTCGTGCTGAAGTCGGGCCTCCCCGCCTGGGGCACAGTCGGCGACCCCAACTCGGTGATCGACATCGCGGAGCCGAGGCAGATCGCGGCGCAGTTCGGCGGCATCGGCGGCGCTGCTGTCGACCTGGCCGTCGTCTTCACCAACCGGGCGGCGGTCGATGCCGGCAGCGACGTCTTCCCCACCCGGCGGCGTCGCGTGGCCGTGAAGGGCTGCCGGGACGTCGGGCTCGCGCAGATGGTCAACCACCGCGGATCGGCGTCCGTCGTCGTGGATCCGCGCGGGGGAGAGGTGCACCTCGACGGGGAGCGTCTCGCCATGGACCCGGTGCAGTCGGTGCCGCTGTCGCGGCTGTACTTCCTGTAGCGGACGCCCCGGCTAGGAAGCGTGGTCGGCGCCGAGCAGCACGAGGACCGCACTCACCAGCGCCTCGACGAACGCGTCGTCGATGTCTTCGACGCGCACGAGCATGCGGTGCATCAGCGTCCCGGCGACCACGTCGAAGATCAGGTCGGCCTGGGTCTCGGCCACGGACGGGTCGACGTCGCCGCGCTCGACTCCCATTGCCAGCCGCTCGACGACCATCGCGCGCGCCGGCCCGAGCACCTGGGCGTCGACTGCGGCCCGCAGCTCGAGGTCGTGACCGGCCGCGGCGATCACCGCGAGGTAGGCAGCCCGCGCGGCAGGGATCCGGTACACCGCGGCCGTCGCGAGGACCGAGAGTCGCACCTGCTCCTCGGGTGAGCAGTCGGCGTCGATCGGCACGAGGGCGGCGTCCACGAGCTGCGCCACGGCCGCCACGGCCAGGTCGGTGCGGGAGGCGAACCGGCGGTAGACGGTGGTCTTGGCGACCCCGGCCCGTGCGGCCACTCCTTCGACCGTGAGGCCCGACCAGCCTGTCTCGGCCAGCAGCGCACGGGTGGCGTCGAGGATGGCGGCGTCGGCCTCGGACGAGCGGGGGCGCCCGCGCGGCGGCGAGGCCGACGGGGCGGAGGTGCGCTCGGTTCCCGTGCTCATCGGGGTGAGCCTCCCACGGCCCGAGCCCGCCGGGCCCCCTCGACGCCGGTCGACTTCTGCGATACGCTACGAAGCGTAGTTGAACTATCCCTTCCCTGAGGAGGCCACCATGGCCACCATCACCTCCCCGCAGACCGTCGCCGTCGTCACCGGCGCCCATGCGGCTCCTGCACCTCGCACCTGGGTCGCCCCGACCGTCGCAGCCGGTGTCGGTGCGGCGGCGGCCGTGGCCGTCACGTGGTGGGTCGTCGCGAGCCAGTCCTTCGAGCTCAGCATGCGCACGATGGGCTTCTGAGCCCGATGCATGAGCCCTGCGCAGACGTCGGCGTGGCCCCGCCGCTCTGCGGTCGCCTCGCGGCGTAGGACAATGGCGCCGTGAGCACGCCGAATCCCGCCGCCCGGGTCCCGCTCCGCGGGGCCATCGACCTCGCCGCTGTCGCCGCCGCCCGCGAGGCACAGGCCAAGACCGAGGAGCGGCTCGCCCAGCAGGGAGGCGCTCCGACGGCATCACCGCTCGTGTTCGACGTCGACGAGGCCGGCTTCCAGGCGGTCCTCGACCTGTCGTTCACCGTGCCGGTGGTCGTCGACTTCTGGGCCACCTGGTGCGAGCCGTGCAAGGCCCTCTCGCCGATCCTCGAGCGCCTCGCGCACGAGGACGCCGGCAGCTGGGTGCTCGCCAAGGTCGACGTCGATGCCAACCCTCGTATCGGCCAGGCCTTCCAGGTGCAGTCGATCCCCGCGATCTTCGCCATCGTGAAGGGACAGCCCGTGCCGCTGTTCCAGGGCGCGCTCCCCGAGCCGCAGGTGCGGCAGTACCTCGACGAGCTGCTCAAGGTGGCCGAGTCCAACGGCGTCACCGGCCGCATCGACGTCGAGGACGTGCCCGACCTTGAGCCGGTCGAGGCCGCGGAGCCCCTGAGCGACCCGCGCTTCGACGCGGCCTACGACGCGATCGAGAGCGGCGACTGGGATGAGGCGGAGGCGGCGTACCAGGCCGTGCTCCTGCAGAGCCCCGCGGACGTCGACGCCCAGGCCGGCCTCGCGCAGGTGTCTCTGCTTCGACGTACAGATGGTGCCGACCCCGTTGCCGCCCTCGCCGCCGCCGACGCTGCGCCCGAGTCCCTCCAGGCCCAGGCCCTCGCGGCCGACGTCGAGCTGCTCGAGGGACGCGTCGACGAGGCCTTCGACCGCGTCATCGGGCTGGTACGCCGCACTGCCGGCGACGAGCGGGCCGCCGCGCGCGACCACCTGCTCTCGCTCTTCCTGCTCGTCGGCGACGACCCCCGGGTCACCCGCGCGCGCGCCGCCCTCGCGAGCGCCCTCTTCTAGGTCGCACCCTCAGGTGTCGCGGCCTGCGCTGGCGTCGTACGCGGCGTCGTCGTAGCTGCGGTGGTCCTCGCGCGGCTCCACGTGCGTGGTCACCTGCAGATCCTCGAGAGCCGCCCTGAGATCGGCCTCGACGATCTCGAGCAGGTCGTGGGCCTGCTGCACTGTCCACGCACCGGGCACGAGAACGTGCATGGAGGCGAAGCGGTGCCGGCCGCTCACGCGCGTCTGCAGGCCGTGGAAGTCGACGTCGTCGCTGCGGTGCCGGTCGAGGACGGCGGTGACGATGGCGTGCTCGTCGGCCGTCATCGCTGCGTCGAGCAGGGACGACGTCGAGGACTTCACGAGCCTGCCGCCCATCACGAGGATGTTGAGGGCGACGGCGATCGCGACGATCGCGTCGAGCTGCAGCCACCCGGTGACCGCCACGAGCAGGACGCCGACGAGCACGCCGGCCGAGGTCCAGACGTCGGTCATGAGGTGCTTGCCGTCCGCGGTGAGCGTGGCCGACCGGTGCTGGCGCCCGACGCGGATGAGCAGGACGCCGACCGCGCCGTTGATGGCCGTGGCGACCAGCGAGATGGCCAGGCCGATCCCGAGGCTCTCGAGCTCGACCGGGTTGAACAGCCGCTGCACGGCGGTGACCATGATGACCGCGGCGGCGACGAAGATCATGAGGCCTTCGATGGCCGCGGAGAAGTACTCAGCCTTCCCGTGGCCGTAGTGGTGCTCGGCGTCCGGCGGCCTGGCCGCGACCGTGAGGGCGACGAGCGCGATCACCGCCGCGACGAGGTTGACCACCGACTCCGCGGCATCCGACAGCAGGCCGACCGACCCGGTGATCCACCATGCGCCGGTCTTGAGGGCGATCGTCGCGAGGGCGGCTGCGATCGACAGCCAGGCGAACTTCGCGAGGTTCACGGCTCCCGAGGGAGCGGTGCCGTGAGCGGTGTCGCTCGCCGGTGCGGGCTGGTCGGCCATCGTCCTAGCCTGCCCCACCCCTGGGGCGGATGTCGGCTCAGGCAACCCTCACCCGATCAGCGGCCGGACGGGAGCTGCTGGGTGATGCAGTGGATGTTGCCGCCGCCGAGCAGGATCTCTCGACCCGGCACGGTGAGCACACGCCTGTCCGGGAAGAGCTCCTGGTACGCCGCGACCGCGGCGGCGTCGTTCGGGTCATCGAACACCGGCAGCACGACGAGGCCGTTGCCGAAGTACGAGTTCACGTACGAGCCCGCGAGGCGCTCGCCGGCCTCACGCGGCTGGCTGCCCTGCACGACGTCCACGCCGGCGGCCTCCTCCTCGGTGAAGTACAGCGGACCGGGCTGGGCCAGCTTCACGACCCGGAACGGCCTGCCGTGCGCGTCGGTCGACGACTCGAGGATCGCGAGCGCCTCGGCGCTGCGCTCGTACTGCGGATCGGACTCGTCGTCGGTCCAGGTGAGCATGACGACGCCGGGGGCTGCGAACCGGGCCATGTTGTCGACGTGACCGTCGGTCTCGTCGAGATGGACGCCGCGGGGGAGCCAGATGACCTTCGAGGTGCCCAGGTGGGCGTTCAGGATCTCCTCGATCTGCTCGCGCGTGAGGTCGGGGTTGCGGTTCGGGTTGAGCAGGCACTCCTCCGTGGTGAGCACCGTCCCCTCGCCGTCGACGTCGATCGAGCCGCCCTCGAGCACGAGGTCGGGCTCGTAGACGGGGAGCCGCTCGAGGTCGCAGATCTTCGGGCCGACGAGGTTGTCGGCGTCCCACGGGAAGTAGAGGCCTCCGCGCAGGCCGCCCCACGCGTTGAACTGCCACGACACGCCGCGCACCTCGCCTGCGTCGTTGCGGACGAAGCTGGGCCCGGTGTCGCGCACCCACGCGTCGTCCGTGCTCGTCTCGACCAGGCGGACGTGCGCGGGGAGCTGGCGTCGGGCGTTCTGGTACTGCCGGGCGGACACCAGCACGGTCACGGGCTCGGCGGAGGCGATCGTCTCGATGAGCGTGCGCCAGGTGCGCTGGGCGGGCTTCGCTCCGTCGCGCCAGTTGTCGGGACGCTCGGGCCACACGAGGAAGCAGCCGGCGTGGTCGTCCCACTCTCCAGGCATGCGGAATCCGTCGGCGGCGGGGGTGCTGGGCAGGGTGGGCGCCATGGCCGACAGGGTGCCATGCCGCTCGCAGCCCGCTGTGCCGGGGGAACGGTGAAGGAGCACGGAATGTGGGGTGAACGCTCAGCCTGATGGTCCAACTGGCCGATGGAACCGGTGTGTCGCACACGTACAGTGATCGCATGAGGAAGCGCCCCCTGGTCGTCTTCCTCGACTCGTACTCCTGGCAGGCCTTCGTCGACCTCGCCGGTGCCTTGCGCCACCGCAAGTTGCGGGTGGCCCGCATCGCCGGGAAGAGCGCTTCGGTGCGCGTGCGACTGGTCCAGCGGATGGAGTCGTGGGTCTTCGGCCCTCTCCGTCGGCTCGTGGTCGGTGGGGTGCTGCACGGGAGCCAGGCCACGATCGACCCAGCCGAGCTTGCCGCCGCTGTGCCCGCCGACGCCGCAGACGTGCAGATGCAGGAGGACCTCGTCCTGTCGGCGCTCGCCGTGTCCGACGGTCCGGCGAACCCGGCTCGCCACCTCGCGGCCGGCGTGGATCCGCTGCTGCTCGTCGACAAGTGGCGCCAGGCCGAGCACGCCCGCTCGGTCGGCGTCCTCGTGCCGGGCATGTGGCACAGCCCCACCGCGACCACGTTCCCCGTGGTGGTCAAGACACCCGTCGGGTTCGGCGGCGGCGGTGTTCGCGTCGTTCGCGACGCCGGTGCCCTGACCCAGGCGTGGACCGACTTCTCCGCCGGCGGCGTCCAGCCCTTCGTCCAGGAGTTCATGGCGCGCGGCGTCTCGACGGGCGGAGTCTCGCGAGACGGCGTGCCGGTCGTCTGCGTGGCGTACGACGGCCGCCCGGCCGCGGACGACCCCACGGGCCCCTCCGAGGTCATCGTGGCCGTGGAGAGCGCTGAGGCCGTCGAGCAGACCGCCGTGTTCCTGCGCAGCATCGGCTACACGGGCTTCTTCTGCATCGACTGGGTCACCGACTCCGAGGGCCGGTTGCGCCTCATCGACTTCAACGCCCGTGTCTTCGGCTCGTGGGTGGCGCTGCAGGAGCTCGGCTTCGATCTCGCCGGTGCCTACGTCCACGTGCTCGGTGCCGGCCCACACCCGGTCGAGACACGCGGCCGGTACGGCGTCGCCGCGCCCATGTTGCGCTACCCGTGCCCGCAGGTCGAGACGCGCGAGGAGGTGCTGCGTTGGCGGGCCGACACGCTCGCCGTCGTCAGGGCGCGTCGCCCGTGGCTCGGGCACCGCTGGGCCATGGTGATCCGGATGCGCACCGCTCTCGGCACCGCCCGCGGGCTCGGCAGGCTGCGGCGCCGGCGCGCTCAAGGCTCGGGCCACGGGCCCGCGACCCGTAGCAACAGCCGGGACAGCGGGGACCGCGCCGACCGCGAGTCGTCGGCCACGGCGGCGTGAGCGGCTCGCCGGGTGGCGAGATCCTGCTTCAGGACCCGTACCACCCTTATGCCGCCCGCTTCCTCGCGCTCGCCCGCGCGCGCGGCCTGCGCTCGGTCTGCCTCTACACCGATGCGGCCGACATGGTGCGCAACGTGCGCAAGTTCCCCGAGCTCGCCGGTCCGGACGTGTCTGCGAGCTACCTGATCGAGGGACGCTCGCTCGAGGACGTCGCGGCGCACCTGCGTCGGGCCCATCACGTGGTCGCTGTCGTGCCGCACTCCGAGCCGGCCGTGCTGCCCCTGGCCCGGCTGGCCGAGCTCCTCGACCTGCCGTGGGCGCAGCCCGGCGTGCTCGAGCGCTTCCGTGACAAGCACGCCCTGAAGACCCACCTCCGGTCGTTGCCCGACGGCCCTCGCATCAACGCGATCGCGGCAGTGCGCACGGTCGCTGACGTCCGGGAGGCCGTCGCCACCGGCGCCTTCACCCGCTACGTGCTCAAGCCCAACGACGGTTTCGGCAACACGACCATCGGGTTCTTCGACGCCGACGGCGACCCCGCCGAGCTGAACGCATACGTCGAGGCGCGCGGCGGCTCGCTGCTGCTCATGGAGGAGTACATCGGCGGTGAGGAGTACTTCGTCGACGGCCAGGTCGACGCCGACGGCGTCGTCGAGTCGTTCGCCGTGTGGAAGTACCGGCGCCAGGATCTCAACGGACGGCGGGCGGTGTCGATCGGCGACATCTCCGTGCGCACGTCCGACCCGGACTTCGCCGCGATCGTCGAGTACACCGAGCACGTGGTGCACGCCACCGGCCTGCGCAGCAGCCCGTTCCACCTCGAGTGCAAGGTCGACGACGCCGGTCCCTGCCTCATCGAGGTCGGTGCGCGCCTGGTGGGCGGTGACCTGGCGGAGATCGATCCGCTGCTGCACCGATCGCTCGACATGATGGAGCTCGCCCTGCACCACTATCTCGGCGCGGCCGAGCCGGTCGACTCCGGTCTCGACTGGGTGCGCTACGACGAGAGCCTGCTGGGCACTGTCAACGGAGTCTCGAGCACCACCGGCCTCGTCTACGAGATCGACGGCCAGGCTGAGGTCGAGGCCCGTACCGACTTCGTCCGCTGGGGTCAGTCGCCCAGGGTCGGGGCGAAGCTCGTGCCCACGGTCGACCTCCTGAACCGGCCCTGGCGCGCCGTCGTCCGCGTCCCGTCCGAGGACGACTACGACCGTGTCGCTGCGGAGCTCTACGCCACGCTCCGGATCAACCAGTGCACGACCGGCGCCCGTCGTCTCGTGCGTAGGACGCTCGGCTATGTGCCGCTCGTACGAGGTCGCCTCGAGCGGATGCGGCGTCCTCCGTCGTTCGTCGTGCCGCTGCCGTAGCGGTTGGTCCGGGGGGCGGTTTCGCAGCCGCGGCGGCGATGGCGCAAGATGGTCTGCCCGTCGTACGACGGAACGAGCAGGCGAAGGACGATGCAGGGTCACCCGGACACGGTCGAGGAGCAGGCGCACCTCGACGAGGCCTACAGCAGGCTGGACGCGCTGCGCGAGCTCTCGCGCGGGCGCCTCCGCTCGACGATGGCCCAGGGCTCCGCAGGCACGCATCAGAACCGTTCCGAGCGCGACTCGTTCGTCTCGCTCTACACCGACCGGCTCGCCGCGCTCGAGGCCGTCGAGGCACGGCTGCTGTTCGGCCGGCTCGACACGGACGCCGGCCCCACCTGGGTCGGCCGGATCGGGCTCACCGACGAGTCGCAGAAGGTCCTCCAGATCGACTGGCGTGCCCCGGCTGCGGCGCCGTTCTACCAGGCCACCGCGGCCAGCCCGCAGGGCGTCGTACGCCGTCGTCACATCACCACCGACGAGCGCCGGGTGGTGGGGCTCTCCGACGAGGTCCTCGACCCCGACAAGGTCGACCCGAACGCCGTCGACACGGGCTCGGACTCAGCGCTCCTCGCAGCGCTCGGTGCCGCGCGCACGGGCCGCATGGGCGACATCGTCGCCACCATCCAGGCCGAGCAGGACCGCATCATCCGCTCGAGCGCCAAGGGCGCGCTCGTCGTGCAGGGCGGCCCCGGCACGGGCAAGACGGCGGTTGCGCTGCACCGCGCGGCGTACCTGCTCTACACGCACCGCGACCGGCTCGAGCAGTCCGGCGTGCTGGTGCTGGGGCCGACGGGCGTGTTCCTGCGCTACGTCGAGGCAGTGCTGCCCTCGCTCGGCGAGACAGGCGTCGTGCTGTCGTCGATCAGCGAGCTCGTCCCGGGGCTGGCGCCCACCGCGCGCGACCGCGACCACGTCGCGCTCGTCAAGGGCGACTCAGCGATGGCCACCGTGCTGGCCCATGCCGTGCGCGCCCGTCAGCGTGTCCCCAAGCAGGGCATCACGATGAGGGTGGGCGACACCGACGTCCACGTGTCCGCGAGTGCGATCGCGCAGTCGGGTCGAGAGGCCCGCCGCGACAGCGACACGCACAACGGCGCGCGCATCGCGTTCCTCACCCACCTGCTCAACCAGACGGCGACGCGCCTCGCTCGTCGGCGCAGCCTCGACCCGGGCGACGCCTACGTCCGCGAGGACCTGCTCGAGGAGCTGCGCGACACCGTGGCTGTGCGCCGCGAGCTCAACCTGCTCTGGATGCCGCTTACACCGCAGCGGGTGCTGCGCGACCTGTTCGCCAAGCCCGAGCTGCTCGCGGCCGCCGCCGACGGCGTTCTGACGGCTGACCAGCGGCGGCTGCTGCGCCGCGAGCCCGACGCCGAGCTCACCGTCGACGACGTACCCCTGCACGACGAGCTCGCCGAGCTGCTCGGCGACGACGCCGTCGCCGCCACGGCTGATCGCGCACGGCAGGCTGCGGCCGAGGCACGCGCTGCGGCCTACGCCCAGAGCGTGCTCGACTCGTCGGGCGGCTTCGACGACGGCGGGCTCGACGCGATCGCGGGCATGGTGTCGGGTGCCGACATCGCCGCGCGATTCGCCGACACCGGCCCGTCGCTCACCCTCGCAGAGCGGGCATCCTCCGACCGTGAGTGGGCGTACGGCCACGTAGTGGTCGACGAGGCGCAGGAGCTCTCGCCGATGGCCTGGCGTGCCGTCGCCCGTCGATGCCCGTCGCGATCGATGACGGTGGTGGGCGACCTCGCCCAGACCTCGTCCGGCTCGGGCGCGCGATCGTGGGCTGCTGCCCTGGACGAGGTGACGCGAGGCGTGTGGCGCGTCGAGGAGCTCACGATCAACTACCGCACGCCGGCCCGCATCGCGCGCGTCGCGGATCGGGTGCTCGCCGCCATGGATCGCGACGTCTCCGCGCCGCAGGCGGTGCGCGAGGGCGAGCACGACCCGGTCGACCACCGCGTCACCGACCTCGCCGTCGGCGTGCGCGACGTCGTGCGGTCGTGGGCAGGGCTCGCCGGCCGCTCGGTGGTCATCGCGCCGCCCGACCAGGTCGACCGGATCTTCGCGGCCCTCCAGGCCGACGGCGTCGACGTCGCCACGGGTGCCTCAGGCCTCGACGCGACCGTCGGGGTCATGACCCCGACCCAGGTCAAGGGTCTCGAGTTCGACCACGTGCTCATCGCGGAGCCCGGCGTCGTCGGGTCAGGGACCAGCGGTCTCGCCGACCTGTACGTCGCCCTCACCCGAGCGACCTCGAGGCTCGACCTCGTCCGCACGGGCGACCTCCCGCCGTCCCTCGTCGGCGCCTTCGCCTGACCCGCCCCCATGTGGCAGTGCTCAGGCGTCACCCGTGCCGCCTGAGCACCACCACATCGGGTACGTGGTCAGGTCACGATCCAGCCACCCGTCGGGCGAGCAGGTGTTCGCGGGGGTCCAGATCGTCATCCGCTAGCTCGCGCTGCTGGTAGTCAGGTCGCGGCCTCTGCCCCGCGTTCGGACTACCAGCGCCAGACTGGCGGAACGGCGGTGGTGGCGTCGGCGTCCTAGCGGCAGGAGAGCGGGGTGCGCATGCGACGTTCAGCGGGTCTGGCACTCGGTTCTGCGCTGCTCCTGACCGCCTGCAGCGCTCCGGCCGGAACATCGCCGACACAGCAGACCGACGCCTCAGCCACGTCCGCGTCGGCGACCGCTGAGACGACCGCGACCGCCCCTGACGGTGGCGGCACCGAGGCCCCGACCAAGCGCACCTCGACCGCCGGTGGCACCACGACGCACGAGATCGTCGAGGGTGTGACCGTGGAGGTCCCCTCGGCCTGGTTCCCGGTCGAGTACCGCGGGGTGCTCCCGCCGGTGTACTTCCCGCTGTGGTTCTTCAGCACCTCGCCGTACGCGGGGGCGTGCTCGTCGGGAGGGCCAAGCCAGGCCTGCAACGCGGGCGGGGGCTACTTCCCGCCGGACTGGGTCACCCCGGACGACGGCGTCATCGTGCTGTGGAGCGAGTCGCAGTTCCCGGGCAACATCCGTCCAGCGCTCGCCCACCTGCCGGGCGACATCACCAGCATCAACGGCCACCGGGCCCGGGTGTGGACCGGAACGGCGACGCGTGCCTGCTCGCACGTGGCGTCGACCGAGATGGACGCGTTCGTCGTGCGCTACGAGCACGACAGCCCGGGCGTGCGGATCGACATGAAGGCGTGCTTCGGCGAGCACGCGCCGGACGACGTACGTGCCGCCGTCCGCGCGATGCTCGACAGCCTGACCATTACGAACTAGCGAGCGGCTAGGCCGGACGGAGCCAGAGGGCGCCGAGAGGGGGCACGCGCACGAGGGCCGAGAACGGTCGACCGTGCCACGGCACCTCCTCCGCGACGACCGCGCCGAGGTTGCCGACGCCCGAGCCGCCGTACATCTCGGCGTCGGTGTTGACGACCTCGTTCCAGGTGCCGCCGTGCGGGAGACCGACGCGGTACTCCTCGTGCGGGCCGCCGGAGAAGTTCACGATGCACGCCAGGGCCGAGCCGTCGCTGCCCCAGCGGAGCCACGAGAACGTGTTGCCCGCGGAGTCGTCGGCGTCGATCCACTCGAAGCCGGCCGAGACGTTGTCCTGCGACCACAGGGCCGGCGTCTCCTTGTAGACGCGGTTGAGGTCGGCGATGCACTGCTGGACGCCCCGGTGGTCGGAGTTGTCGAGCAGCCACCAGTCGAGGCCGCGCGACTCGCTCCACTCGGCGTACTGCCCGAACTCCGAGCCCATGAACAGCAGCTGCTTGCCGGGGTGCGCCCACATGTAGGCGAGGTACGCACGTACGCCGGCCAGCTGCTGCCAGCGGTCGCCCGGCATCTTGGCGATGAGCGAGCCCTTGCCGTGCACGACCTCGTCGTGGCTGATGGGCAGGACGTACTGCTCGCTCCAGGCGTACACCAGCGCGAACGTCATCTCGTGGTGGTGCCACTGCCGGTGCACCGGCTGGCGGTGGGCGTACTGGAGCGTGTCGTTCATCCAGCCCATGTTCCACTTCAGGCCGAACCCGAGCCCGCCGAGGTGCGTAGGCCGCGTGACACCCGGCCACGCAGTCGACTCCTCGGCGATGAGCACGACGCCGGGGGAGCGCTTGTACGCCGTGGCGTTCGCCTCCTGCAGGAACGCCACCGCCTCGAGGTTCTCGCGACCGCCGTAGATGTTGGGGCTCCACTCGCCGGCCTTGCGCGAGTAGTCGAGGTAGAGCATCGAGGCGACGGCGTCGACGCGCAGACCGTCGACGTGGAACTCCTCGAGCCAGTAGTTGGCGTTGGACACGAGGAAGTTGCGCACCTCGCGGCGACCGAAGTCGAAGACGTAGGTGCCCCAGTCGGGCTGCTCGCCGCGACGGGGATCGGCGTGCTCGTACAAGGGGGTGCCGTCGAACCGCGCGAGCGCCCAGTCGTCCTTCGGGAAGTGAGCCGGCACCCAGTCGAGGATGACGCCGATCCCGGCCTGGTGCAGGCGGTCGACCAGGTGGCGGAACTCGTCGGGCGAGCCGAAGCGCGAGGTCGGTGCGAAGTACGACGTGACCTGGTAGCCCCAGCTCGGCGCGTACGGGTGCTCCATCACGGGCATGAGCTCGACGTGGGTGAACCCGAGCTCCACGACGTACGACACGAGCTCGTCCGCGAGCTGGGTGTAGGTGAGCCCCGGGCGCCACGAGCCCAGGTGCACCTCGTACGTCGACATCGCGCAGTTGGTGGGGTCGCGCTGCGCACGGGCTTCGAGCCAGTCGGCGTCCTGCCAGTCGTACGACGAGGAGAAGACGACCGACGCCGTGGCCGGCGGGTGCTCGGTGTGCTGGGCCAGGGGGTCTGCCTTCGTGCGCCACACGCCGTCGCGGCCGAGGATGGCGAACTTGTAGCGCGAACCGGATCCGACGCCGGGGACGAAGACCTCCCACACACCGCTCGAGCCGAGCGAGCGCATGGGGGTGCCCGTGCCGTCCCAGTGGTTGTGGTCGCCGACGACGCGCACGCCCTGGGCGTTCGGAGCCCACACGGCGAACGAGGTGCCGTGCACGTCCTCGATCGGCGACGGGTACACGTGCTCGTGGGCGCCGAGGACGGTCCACAGGGTCTCGTGCCGACCTTCGCCCAGCAGGTGCAGGTCGAGGTCACCGAGCGTCGGCAGGAAGCGGTAGGGATCGTCGAGGATGGCCGGGTCGCCGCCGTAGGCGACCTCGAGGCGGTAGTCGGGAACCTCTGCGACGTCGATCAGCCCGGCGAAGATGCCGCCGTGCTCGTGGGTGAGCTCGTAGCGCTGCTCACCGTCGGGGCCTGCGACGAGGGCGACGACGGAGGTCGCCCAGGGGCGCAGCGTGCGGATCGTGACCGAGCCCTCGTAGGGGTGCGGCCCGAGGATCGAGTGGGGGTCGTGGTGGCGGCCCTCGACGACGCGCTGAAGGTCGCTGACGTCGACCGGCCAGAGCGTCGGGCCCTTCGCCTTCTTCGCCTTGACCGGCTTCTCGGCCTTGCCGACGACCTTGGCGGAGGCCTTGTCCGCCTTGGGATCGGGCTTGTCGGACTTGGGCATGTCACACAGCTCCGGCTCGGACGTGGATCACGTGGGCCACCTGGACGTGCGGGTCGAGGCGGACGTACGGGCTCTGGCCCCAGACGTACGTGGCGCCGTTGATGAGGTCGCGTGCGGCGAACTGGTCGCCCCAGCCGAGGCCGAGGGCGGGCAGGTCGAGATGGAGCACGCCCTCACGCACACCGTAGGGGTCGAGGGTGCAGATCACGAGGACGACGTCGTCGCCCTCGCGCTTGCTGTACGCGATGATCTTGTCGTTGTCGCAGCCGTGGAACGTGAGGTTGCGCAGACGGCGAAGCGACGGGTGCGAGCGGCGCAGCGCGTTGCGCTGCCCGAGGGACGGCGCGAGCGTCACCCCTGAGGCGTCCGCGGCCGCCCAGTCGCGCGGCTTGTACTCGTACTTCTCCGAGTCGATGTACTCCTCGCGCCCGGGCGCGACCGGCACGTGCTCGTAGAGCTCGAACCCGGCGTATACGCCCCAGGTGGGCGAGAGCGTGGCCGCCAGGGTCGCGCGGATAGCGAACGCCGGCGGGCCGCCGTACTGGAGGAACGTGGGGAGGATGTCTGGCGTGTTGACGAACGCGTTCGGCCGCATCGACGCCGCGAGCGGGCCCGACAGCTCGCGGAAGTACTCCTCGATCTCCCACTTGTCGTTGCGCCACGTGAAGTAGGTGTACGACTGCTGGAAGCCGACCTCGCCGAGCAGCTTCATCATCGCGGGCTTGGTGAACGCCTCGGCCAGGAAGATGACGTCCGGGTCGGTGGCGTTGATGCTGCCGA
>JBBQAY010000054.1:0-22319 GCA_038316965.1 Candidatus Nanopelagicales bacterium | reverse complement strand
GAAGATCTCGTACGTCGTGCCGCCGACCTCGAGGTCCTGGTCGCGGGGCGTGTCGTCCAGAATTTATCTTGACGTCAAGATACTTCATCGTACCGACCGGCAACAACCCCGGCACGCCGGGGGCGGACCCCGCTCGAGGCTCAGGCGGGGTGGCCCAGCGGCGAGCCGTAGCGCAGAAGGTTGCCGTCGGGATCGACGTACGCGCCCTCACGAAGTCCGTAGTCGGTGTCGACCGGGGGCACGTGCCGACCGGCCACACCCGAGGCCGACCACTCGGCGTGCAGGGCGTCCGCGTCGTCGCAGTAGAGGTAGGCCGACACCAGGTTGGTGAGGGGGTCGACGTCGGGTGCGTAGCCCACGTGGAGCCAGGCCTCGCCGCGCCTGAGGAAGCCGTACTGACGGCCGTCCTCGTGAGGCGACACCATGAATCCCAGCGCGCGGTAGCGCTCGAGCGAGCTCCTGACGTCCGAGCTCACCAGGATCGGCGCCGCGGTGGACATGTCCCCTGCCACATGCTTCATGCAGCCACGCTACGCGCGGAACGGCTCCTGCGGCTGCCTCACCGTGAAGGCGGCACGAGCAGGGCGACGGCCTCGAGGTGGTGGGTCATCGGGAAGAGGTCGAAGCCCTGCACCGAGGCCACCTGCCAGCCGGCCTTCACCGCGTGGCCCAGGTCGCGGCCCAGAGCCGCAGGGTCGCAGGCGACGTACGCGATGGCCCGAGGAGCGCGGTCGAGCACGGCGTCCATGACGTCGGTGCCGGCACCGCTGCGTGGCGGGTCGAGCACCACGAGGTCGGCGGAGTCGGGCGCCGACGGCGAGGCGAGCCAGTGCTCCACGGGGGCGGCGTGGATGCGGACGTTCGGAAGGTCGTGCAGGTTGCGGCGGGCGTCGGCGCACGCCTGCACCGAGGCCTCCACGGCATCGACAGAGCCCTCGGCCCCGAGGTCGGTGGCGAGCGCACCGGCGAACAGCCCCACCCCGCAGTAGAGGTCGAGCAGGTGCTCTCCGGGCTGAGGTGCCAGCAGAGCCCTCACCGTGCCGACGAGGGTGTCGGGAGCGCCCGGATGCACCTGCCAGAAGCCGTCGGCGGCCACCCGCCACTCACGGCCGGCGGCGTTCTCGCGGATCCAGCCGCGCCCGCGCAGGCCGGGGACGTTGACCTCGCGCGGCAGGCGCCGACCGAGCTTGGCCGGCTCGACCACGACGGTCTGGTCGCCGCCGGAGGAGGCCACCACCTCGATCTCCGTGGCACCGTCCCACGCCGCGTGGGTCGCGCCGATGGCCTGCACCTCGGGCGTGGTGAGCGGGCAGGGGTCGACGGCGTGCACCACGTGCGAGCGGTGACCGTGGAACCCGGCCCTGCCGTTGGGGCCGACCGCGAAGCGCACGCGTGTGCGCCACCCGAGACCGTCGTGGTCACCCGGCACCGCGACGACGTCGACACTCTCGTCGAGAGGCACTCCCCCGACCTCGGTGATCCCGCCCAGGCGCGTCAGCTGCTCACGCAGGACGACCGCCTTGAGAGCACGCTGGGCAGGCAGGGAGGCGTGCTGCCAGTCGCAGCCTCCGCAGCCACCGGGGCGGGCGTGCGGGCACGGCGGCTCGACCCGGTCGGGCGAGGGCTCGAGCACTGCCACCGCGTCGGCCCGGACGAACCGGTTCTTGCGCCCGACGTCGGTGATGACGGCCTCCACGCGCTCGCCGGGCAGCGCATGCCGGACGAACAGAACCTGCCCTTCGTGCCGTGCGACGCAGTGGCCGCCGTGCGCCACGGGTCCGACCTCGACGACGACCCGCTGGCCCGTCCGGAGCATCAGCTCGGGCCGGACGCGTCGCGCACGCCGCCGCCGCCGTCGACGAACTCGGCAGCGACGACAGCGTCCTGCGTGACGGCGTCAGGCTCACCCCGGCGGACGGCGCCGGCGGCCACGGGCTCGGGGCGGTCGACGAGGCCCTCGCTGGACGCGAGCTGCCACGGGACCGCGCACACCATGACGCCCGGCTGGAAGAGCAGGCGGCTCTTGAGCCGCAGGGCGCTCTGGTTGTGCAGGATCTGCTCCCACCAGTGGCCGACGACGTACTCGGGCACGTAGACGATCACGAGGTCGCGGGGGCTGCCGCGGCGCAGGCCACGGACGTGGTCGAGGATCGGCCGCGTCACTTCGCGGTACGGCGAGTCGAGCACCTTCAGCGGAACCGGGATCGCGCGGCGGTCCCAGTCGGCCACGAGCCGCGCGGTGTCCGCCTCGTCGACGTCGACCGTCACGGCTTCGAGAGTGCTCGGGCGCGTGGCGCGCGCGAACGCCAGGGCCCGCAGCGTGGGCTTGTGCACCTTGGACACGAGGACGATGGCGTGCACGCGTGCCGGGAGCGTCACCTGCTCGTTGTCGCCCGCAGCGAGCTCGACGCGCACCACGTCGTAGTGCTTGCGGATGCTCTTCATCAGCAGCCAGATCAACGGCATGGCGACGCAGACGATCCAGGCACCGTGGGTGAACTTCGTGAGGAGGACGATCACGAGCACGCTGCCGGTGAGGACGAACCCGACGGCGTTGATGCCACGGCTGGTGCGCATCCGCCGACGCTCGGACGGGGTGGGCCTTCCGCGCATGAGCCGGTTCCAGTGCCGGATCATGCCGAGCTGGCTCAGGGTGAACGACACGAAGACGCCCACGATGTAGAGCTGGATCAGGCTGGTGACCTCAGCCTGGTAGATCACGACGAGGAGGATGGCGAGGCCGGCCAGCACCAGGATGCCGTTGGAGAAGGCGAGCCGGTCGCCGCGCGTGTGCAGCTGACGCGGCAGATAGCCGTCGCGGGCGAGGATCGAGCCGAGCACCGGGAAGCCGTTGAAGGCGGTGTTCGCCGCCAGGGCGAGGATGAGCGCGGTGGAGAACGACACGTAGAGGAAGCCGATGGTGAAGCTGCCGAAGACGGCCTGTGCGATCTGGGCGATCACCGTCTTCTGGTTCTCCCCCGCCGGCAGCCCGATCAGGTCGGCGTCGAACTCGGTCACCTTCACCTGCGTGTAGAGGGCGAGCCAGGTGATCGACGCGAACATCACCATCGCGATGCCGCCGAGCATGGCGAGCGTCGTGGCCGCGTTCTTGCTCTTGGGCTTCTTGAACGCCGGGACGCCGTTGGCGATCGCCTCGATGCCCGTGAGCGCCGTGGTGCCTGACGAGAAGGCCCGCGCGACGAGGAAGACCAGAGCCAGGCCCGTGAAGCCCGCCTCGGGCTTGATCTCCCAGGACGCGCTCTCGGCCAGCAGTTCGTCGCCCTGAGAGATGCGGAACAGCGCATAGCCGAGCATGCCGAAGATGCCGACGACGAAGCCGTAGGTCGGGACGGCGAACACGGCACCCGACTCGCGGACGCCGCGCAGGTTCATGAGCGTGATCACGACGATCACCGCGACCGCCCACTGGGTCCTGTGCGTCTCGATGACGGGGTACGCCGAGGCCAGGTTCGCGACGGCGGCCGCGATCGACACGGCCACGGTGAGCACGTAGTCGACCAGCAGGGCGCTGGCCACGAACACGCCCGCGTTGGCGCCGAGGTTGGTGGTGACCACCTCGTAGTCGCCACCGCCGCTCGGATAGGCGTACACGTTCTGCCGGTACGACATGACGACGACGGCGTAGACCAGCACGACCATCGCGGCGACCCACGGCGCATAGGCGTAGAAGGCCGCGCCGCCGAGCGAGAGGACGAGAAGGATCTCCTGGGTGGCGTACGCGTTCGACGACAGGGCGTCGGAGGCGAACACCGGCAGCGCGATGCGCTTGGGAAGGAGCGTCTCGCCCATCTGCTCGCTGGAGAGGGCTCGACCCACGATGAGTCGCTTTGCGGATCCGGGCACGTCGGCAAACCCTACGCGCCGTCCCGCCCCCTACGCCGGAGGTGTGCCGTGTAGCGTCTCGTCCCGTGCACGTAGTGATCATGGGTTGCGGCCGGGTGGGCTCTGCGCTGGCCCACACCCTCAACGACGCCGGGCACTCCATCGCCGTGATCGACCAGGAGAGCACCAGCTTCCGCAAGCTCCACCCGAGCTTTCGCGGCACCACGATCACCGGCATCGGCTTCGACCGCGATCGCCTCATCGAGGCGGGGATCGAGCGGGCACACGCCTTCGCGGCCGTGAGCAGCGGTGACAACTCCAACATCCTCGCGGCGCGCGTGGCCCGGGAGACCTTCGGCGTCGAGAACGTCGTCGCCCGCATCTACGACCCCCGTCGCGCGGAGGTCTACCAACGCCTCGGCATCCCCACCGTCGCGAGCGTCGCGTGGCAGACCGACCAGATCCTGCGTCGCATCCTGCCCGAGTCGGTCGACGACGAGTGGCGCGACAGCTCGGGCACGGTGGCGCTGACCCAGGTACGCCCGGCCGAGGGCTGGGTCGGCCAGCGGCTCGCGCGGCTCGAGCGCGACTCCGGCGCCCGCATCGCCTTCGTCACCCGCTACGGCGAGGGCGTCATCCCCAACGCCGACACCGTCTTCCAGGCGGACGACCAGCTGCACGTGCTGATCCAGCCGTCGCGACGTGCCGAGATCATCGCGGTGTTCGCCGCCGCACCGGAGGGCTCGGCATGAGGGTCGCGATCGCCGGAGCCGGCAAGGTCGGACGCGCCATCGCGCGGGAGCTCCTCAGCAACTACCACCAGGTCCTGCTGATCGACCGCGACCCCGAAAAGGGCCGCGAGGGCGTCGTCGCCGGTGCCGAGGTGCTGCTCGGCGACACCTGCGAGATCGCAGTCCTCGACGAGGCCGACCTGCCTGGCTGCCAGGTGCTCATCGCCGCCACGGGTGACGACAAGGTCAACCTCGTGGTGTCGCTGCTCGCCAAGACCGAGTACGGCGTCCCTCGTGTCGTCGCGCGCGTGAACCACCCGAAGAACGAGTGGATGTTCGACGAGGCCTGGGGCGTCGACGTCGCGGTGTCGACGCCACGGATGATGTCGGCCCTCGTCGAGGAGGCCGTGACCGTCGGCGACCTCGTGCGGCTGTTCACCTTCCGCCAGGGCAACGCCAACCTCGTCGAGATGACGCTGCCTGCCTCGGCCGGTGTCGTCGGATCACGGGTCGGCGACGTCACCTGGCCCGTCGACACCGCGCTCGTCGCGATCATCCGCGACTCCCGCGTGATCGCGCCGTCGGCCGACGACACGCTCGAGGCCGGTGACGAGCTCCTGTTCGTCGCCAGCGACGAGCAGGAGTCGAGCCTCGAGGAAATCCTGGGCGACTAGGGCCCCGCCCGGCCACGACCCTCGTTCAGTCGGAGACGGTCGCTTCCTCGATCGGAGGCACTGGAGCCTCGGCACGGGCCCGCGTGATGACGCGGAACGACAGGAACGCCGCCAGGGCGAACAACGGCCACCCCATGAAGAGCTTCATCGTCCCGAGCGCGCCCACCGCGCCGGCGAGGTAGAGCGGTACTTGCACCACGAGGCGCAGCGCGAACACCCCGACGAAGAACCACGTCGCCAACGCGTAGGCCCGACGTTGCTCCGGCACCCGTCGCCAGCCCGTGACGTCGCCCGTCGCGGCACCGACGCCGTACCCCAGGAGCGGGTGGCCGACCAGGCACGAGATCGCGAGGACCGTGCCGTAGGCGACGTTGATGAGCAGGCCGGGAAGGTAGAAGTCCTCTGCGTTGCCGGTGCGGCTGGCGAACCACGCGCAGAACGCGACGCCGATGAAGCCCGAGAGCACCTGCTGCAGGGACTGGCGGCGAACGAGTCGCAGGATCGCGATGCCAGCGCCCGCCACCACCGCCCCCCACACGGCCGGCATCAGCTTCTGGCCGCTCACGAGGAACACGATGAGGAAGACCAGCGACGGCAGCGAGCCGTCGACGAGGCCTCGCCAGCCCCCGATGGCGTTCGCCATCAGCTGCTCGGTGGTGGCGTCGCCCGCTCGGCCGGTGCCGCCGTCAAGGTGCAGGGCCTCGGCGACCACGTGGTGGTCGGCGTCCCGCGCTTCCGGCGCGTCGTCCGGTGTGCTCATCTCACTCCGCCGACGTAGGCAGGAGCTCGTAGCGCGGGTTGACCATCGTGCGGTCGCCGTCGCGCAGGATCGCGCGGCCGTGCACGACCAGGTGACGACCTGGCGTGATTCCTGGGATGCGGCGGCGCCCGAGGAACAGCAGCGTCAACCGTCCCGTGCCGTCCCAGAGCTCGGCCTCGACGGCCGGGGCCTTCCCGACGGGTCGCAGCGTGACCGAGCGCAGACGGCCGGACACCGTGCTCACGCACCCGCCCTGGCAGTCGCGGACAAGGGTCGCCCCGTGGGAGGTGGCCTCGGTCTCGAGGCGGTCGGCGTCGAGCTCGGCCTGCGAGCGCAGCAGGCGAGCGAGGAGGCCGGGACGGCTGCTGCTCACCCCGACAGGCTAACCCGGCTCCTGCCGTGGCGCCGCCGTCGCCGCAAGGCCGCGCCGCAGGGCAGGATCACCGCGTGATCCTCGCGCCGACCTCCGCCGTCCTCGTGCACGGTGCGGCGTCCACCCCGGACGCCGCCCGGCGGCTCCTCGGCCCGGGCCTCGCGGGATCGGGCCTCGTGGCGGTCGACGCCCGCGGATCGATCGACGACGTCGTGGCCGTCATCGATGAGGCCGTGGTCGCGGAGACCCGGCGCGGAGCGCTCGTCACGGCCGTCGCCGGGCTGTCGTTCGGCGCCCATGCCGCGGCTCGCTGGGCGATCGACAGGGCCGGCTCCGGTCCCGAGCTCGTGCTGGCCATGCCCGCGTGGACGGGTGAGCCGGACGCCGTCGCAGGCCTCACGGCCGCGAGCGCGGACGAGATCGAGCGCGACGGCACGGCCGGGATCCTGGCGCGCCTGGTCGCGGCGAACGGCGACGACTGGGTCGTCGACGAGCTCGTCCTGTCCTGGACGGACGCCGATCCCCACCGGCTCGCCCACTCGCTCCGTGCGGCGGCCGCAAGCCCGGCCCCCACGCTGGAGGAGCTCGCGCAGATCACGGCGCGCACCGTCGTCGTCGCTCTCGCGGACGACCCTCTGCATCCGGCGGCGGTGGCCGAGGCCTGGGCCGACGCGATCCCCCGGGCGCGGCTCGTGGTGGTGCCTCGAGACGCTCCGAACCAGGAGCGCGGCGCCCTGGGCGTCGCTGCCCGGGCGACGCTGGAGGGCTGGGTCAGCGGATCTCGGTGATCTCCGGGCCGCGCTCGGGCGGGGGGAGCGGCGTACGACGGTCGGGTGCGGCCTCGGCCTCGGCCTCGTCGTCGTCGTCGCCGTTGCGGGTGATCCCCTCGGGCACGCTGGTCGGCACCCGCAGGGGCAGGGCGTCGCCCGGCGCCATCGGGTCGCCTCCGCGCACGACGACGGTGGCGCGGAACACCGCCTCCAGCGGAGCCGCGGCACCACCCTCGCGCGCCGCGCGGCCGGTGAAGAGGCCGCGCAGGAACCAGCGCGGGCCGTCGACTCCCACGAAGCGCACGGGCTGGGGCACGACCTGGCCGTTGGGCCCCTGCATCGGCAGGGTCGCGAGCAGCTCGGTGCCGAAGGCTCCGTCGACCTCGTCGACGGTGCCGTTGGAGGCCAGGCTGGCGCGGATGTCGCGTCGGACGTCGTTCCAGATGCCCTCGTTGCGAGGCGCGGCGAACGCCGTCAGCTGCACGGCGGACTCGGCGTGCACGGCTGTGACGGCCACGACGTTCTGCGTCGCCTCGTCCACCTCGAGCCGGATCTCCATGCCCTCGGCGCCGGCCACGTGCAGGCCGCCGAGGTCGAGGCGCGTCAGCCCGTCGTCGGGCACCTCGGAAAGGTCGAAGGGGCCCCCGGAGCGGTCTACCACCGGGCCCAGGTCGACGGCGTCCTCGACCTCGGCGTCGAGGTCGAGCGCGTCGAGGGGCTCGACGGATTCCTGATCCTGGCCCTTGCGGCGACGGAACACCGGGACTCCTTCGTAGTCGTGCAGGCTCGGGACTGGCCCGAGGACGATTCTCCCCCCGTCGCAGAGCGCGCCGCAGGCAGGTCAGACGCTAGCGTCCGGACGAGCCGAAACCACCCTCGCCGCGGTCCGAGCCGGGCAGGCGCTCGACCTCGTGGAACACCGCCCGCTCCACGCGTTGGACGACGAGCTGCGCGATGCGGTCGCCGCGCGCGAAGGTCACGGGCTCACGCGGGTCGAGGTTGACCACGGACACCTTGATCTCACCGCGGTACCCCGCATCGACGGTGCCGGGCGCGTTGACGAGCGACACGCCGTACTTCACCGCGAGCCCCGACCTCGGGTGGACGAAGGCCGCGTAGCCCTCGGGAAGAGCGATCGCGATCCCGGTCGGCAGGAGCGCACGCTCGCCCGGCGCGATCACCGCGGCCTCGGTGGTGACGAGGTCGACCCCCGCGTCTCCGGGGTGCGCATACGCCGGAACCGGGACGTCGGCGTCGAGCCTCTGGAGCAGGACGTCGACGGCGTTCGGCGGTCGTGAGGACGGAGTCACGGGTTGACCTCGAGGTTCTCGACGCTGCGGTGTACCGCACGGTCCTCGCGTGCCTTCTCGACGTCCTCGGGACGGCCGTGCGAGGTGAAGTGCTCGATCGGCACCTGGATGAACATGGCGGCGGCGGTGAGAGCGACCGGGCCGTCGGGGGCGCCGAGGCGTCCGACTGCGCGCGTGAACACCTTGCGCCCCTTCACACCGACGACGTGAGCCTCGATGTGCAGGGTCGAGCCGACCGGCACCGGGCGGCGGAAGTCGGTCTCGAGCCTGGCCGTGACCGCCGGGGCGGCCAACAGCCAGTTGAGCGACCCGAGCGCGTCGTCGAACGCCGCCGTGAGGAGACCCCCGTGGGCGAGGCCCGGTGCTCCCTGGTGGTGCTCGGAGACGGTGAACGTGCCCGTCAGCGACAGGCCTTCGCCGGCGACGATGTCGAGCCTGAGCCCGGCCTCGTGGCCGTCACCGCACACGAAGCAGCGTGTGTAGTGGCTCGGGATCGCCTCACCCGGCGCGGGAGCGTTCGGGTTGCGGTCCGGGAGCACGGCGTCCGGCGGAGGGGTGGTGGGCAGCAGGCCGCCGCGAGCGGGGACACCGGCGTCGCTCGTCACGTCGCCGACCCTACCCGCCGGGCGTTCGCCACCCCCGTGGCAGGCTCGGCCCGTGGCCGGTAGCGAGCAGCGCGTCGAGGACGTCGGCAGCAGCGCCGTGGCGTACCGCGAGCGGCTGCACGCCCCCTGGTGGTTCTGGGCCCTGGGCACGTTGCTCATGGCCACCCTCGGCGTCGCCTACGGCTTCCGGCTGGGGCCGCTGGCGGGGATCGCCACCTTCGTCGTGGCCGAGGCGCTCCTCGCAGCCCTCCTGCTCGCGACCGCTCCCCTGGTCGTCGTCGACGGGTCCGTGCTCCGTGCGGGCCGGGCCCGACTCCCGCTCCAGCACATCGCCCGCGTGGCGACGCTCGACGCCGAGCGCACCCGCGACGCCCGCGGGACCGGGGCCGACCGTTACGCGTACCTCTGCATGCGTGGCTGGATCCCGTCGTCGGTCCTCGTCGAGGTCGACGACCCTGACGACCCGCACCCGTACTGGCTCGTGTCGACCCGTCGAGGCCCCGAGCTCGCCCCTGTCTTGGCAGCGGCCCGCGACTCCGCCCGCGACGTGGCAGGCTGAGACCCGACCGCACCACGTGCACCGGAGGAACCATGTCCGACGACCTCGAGCTGCCCACGATCGACGACGACGACCTCGTCGAGGCGTCGACCGTTCTCAAGGTGGCCGCGCCCATGATCGCGCTCGGTGCCGGCTGGCTGGTCCGCAAGGCGCTCGACGGTGCCTACCGCAAGTCGACCGGCAACGCGCCGCCCAAGGCCGCCGACCGCGACGTCAACATCGGCCGCGTGCTGGTCTATGCCGCCGCCACCGCTGTGGCCATCGCGCTCGTCAACGTCTCGATCGACCGCCTGACGGCGCCCAAGCGCCGCTCGATCTCTGCCTGACCGACGCCCTTCAGGACGCGAGCTAGCTGCCCGGGGTCGGCGTGATGGCCGGGTCCTGCGGCATACCTGCCCGCTCGGCTGCGACGCGTCGGAGGTCGGTGCGCAGGCTGTCGCCGAGCATCTTGGTCTCGCGCTGATTCACCTGTGCGCCGACGACTGCGCCGACGAGGAACGGGATGACCGTGCCGAGGTTGCGCGCGAATCGACCGAGCATGCGCTTGGCGAGCTGCTGACGGCCGGCGATCCCGAGCACGCTGGGGATCGTCCAGGGCCGCGTGGGGTCCAGGCCTCGGCGGTTCGCCCAGGCTCCGGTGAAGGCGATCGCCCGCTGAGTTCCGGTGCCCACCACGGGAACTCCGTAGACCGCATGGAGCTCGGCCGTGAGCTTCACCTCGACGGCGGCCACAGCCAGCGTCTCGACGACGACCTCGATCGGCACGGCGACGAGCGCAGGCATCGCAGCCCATTCCGCTGCGGCGACCGCGCCGCCCGCTGCTCCGATTCCGGCAGTGGATCGCTGGGCGTTGCGGACCAGCGCCTCGGCGAGAGCGTCGCCGGTGAGCCCCTTGTGGTGGCTGACCAGGGTCTCGAGGTCACGCACGGGGATGTGCGGTGCCGCCTCCAGGAGGAGGTCGGCCATGTACTTGCCGCTGCCGATGGCCTTGATGCCCGCCCCGCGGGCTCGGCCGGCGGCAACGTGGGACAGACGGCCGAGCGCGGACGCCTTCTCCTTGTTCGAGGTGTCGGCGTCGGACAGCTGGGTGACGAGATCGGCCACCTCACGACCCTGGTCGGATGCCGCCTCGGGGGCGGCAGTGATCGGGTCCGGGTCGGTGTGATGGCCGGGTGCTGGCGGCTGCTCGGTCATGCCTCAGCCTCGCACGATGTCGCCCGTGGTGCGTCCCTCAGGCGCAGTCGCGGCACACGGGACCGGCTGCGGTCTCCTTGGCCAGCTGGCTGCGGTGGTGGACCAGGAAGCAGGTCGAACAGGTGAACTCGTCCGCCTGGCGCGGGATGACCCGCACGGTGAGCGGCTCGTCCGACAGGTCGGCTCCGGGGAGCTCGAGGTTCTCCGCGAGCTCCACCTCGTCGACGTCCACGCTTGCGGATGCCTTGCTCGCGCGCTGGGCCTTCAGCTCTTCGAGTGAGTCCTCGGCCAGCTCTTCGTCGGTCTTGCGGGATGCGTCGTAGTCAGTAGCCATGGCGTCCTTCTTCTGGTGCGGTTCGGGCGCGACCCTCGTCGTCGGGGATCGCCTCGAGGTCGAGCAGCGCGTCAAACGTCGACGAGGGCCCGAATCATCCCGAGCCGTCCGACAGTGCCGAGGATTCTGCCGCAGCGGGCCGCGCCAGGCGCGGCTGATGGCTCACGGGAGCGCACACGGGTGGTGGGATGGACCACATCGGTGCCGCCGATGTCCGGCTCGCCCCTCGAGCCACGACCCGCCCAGCCTGGAGGTCCCCGTGCCCGTCTACGCCCTCGGCGACCGTGTGCCCACGATCGACCCGACCGCCTTCGTGCACCCGGACGCCATCGTGATCGGCGACGTCACCATCGGCGCGGAGTCGACCGTGTGGCCCACCGCGGTGCTGCGCGGCGACCACGGACGCATCGTCGTCGGAGCCCAGACCTCGGTGCAGGACGGCACCGTCGTGCACTGCACGGCCGACCTCGCCACCACCATCGGCGACCGCTGCGTCGTAGGACACAACGCGCACCTCGAGGGCTGCACGGTCGAGGACGACTGTCTCATCGGCTCGGGCTCGGTGGTCCTGCACCGGGTCGTCGTACGCCGGGGCGCTCTCGTCGGTGCGGGAGCGCTCGTGCCCAACGGCACCGAGGTGCCCTCACGAGCGATGGCGCTCGGAGTTCCCGCCCGGATCCGCGAGGACTCCGTCGCCGACGACGCCTTCGCCGCCGCTGTGGCGACGTACGTCCACAACGGTCACTGGTACCGCGCCGAGCTCAAGCGCCTCGACTGACCGGCACCGGCCACAGGCGGCGCATGAGGCCGTCCCAGGCCACGTCGGGCAGCAGGCGCCGCGTCGTGATGAGGGTCTTGGCCATCACGCCGACGGCGTACCGCGCTCGCGGTCGGCTGGCGGTCGCAGCCTTCACGACCACCCCGGCCACCGTCTCGGGCGAGATCTCGAGATTGCCGCTGGACCCGTCGTAGGCCTTGCGATAGCGCTCGCCGAGCGCGGCGCGGAACTCGGCGTACGGTCCGTCACCGGGCTCGATCGTGGCCACGGCCGCGTCGACGAACGCCGACGCGACGGGGCCCGGCTGGATGAGGACCACGTTCACCCCGAAGGGCGCCACCTCGAGCCGGAGAGCGTCGCTGACCGCCTCCACCGCGTGCTTGCTGGCGTGGTAGAAGCCGCCGCCGGCGAAGGTGAAGCGGCCGCCCATGGATCCGATGTTGATGACACGTCCGGCCCGTGCGGCCCGCATGCCGGGGAGGACGAGCTGGGTCAGTCGGACGAGGCCGAGGACGTTGGTCTCGAACTGCGCGCGCACGGCTTCGATGGCGGTGTCCTCGACGGGTCCCTGCAGCGCGTAGCCGGCGTTGTTGACGAGAACCGACACGTGACCGTGCCGCTCGACGACCACGCGCACGGCGTCCTGCATCGACTCCTCCGACGTCACGTCGAGCGCGAGCGTCTCGATGCCGAGCGACGCGAGATCGGCGAGCGTCTCGGGTCGACGGGCCGAGGCGACGACGGTGAGGCCCGCCTCGTGAAGGGCTATCGCCGTCGCGCGTCCGATGCCCGTGGAGCATCCGGTCACGAGTGCGGCACCGCCGGTAGACGTGCTCATGCCAACTTCTTCCTGCTCGGGGCGGAGTACGCCCGGGTGATGGTTGCGGCGTGCTGCACGACCAGGGGGACTGCCGAACCGCCGTACGTGCGCTGGGTGAGGACCGCGACCGCCGAGTCCAGGATCCGCTCCCCCAGGGACGGGGGCGCTGGCTGCGTCATGGAATGCATGTTCATCCACCTTGCCCTGGATGTCACACGAAGTCACCGACCGGGCGGCGTGACCGAGAAGTTCCCCCTGGCTGCATCCGCGGCGGCCCCTCGTGCCGAAGACAGGGCACGAGGTCCGTTCACCCCTATGCCCCCAGCAGGAGCTGTCCATGCGTCTCTCTCGGAAGATCGTCGGCGTCGTCGCCGGCACCTCACTCGTCCTGGGCTCTGCCCTCGTGGCTGCCCCGGCTGCCTCCGCAGGCAGCACGACGGGTGGTCAGAAGATCATCGACGCGCTTCTCCCCGGCTACCAGGCCAACGGCGACGGCAACCCCTACGACTTCGACATCGTCACCACGGCGGTCATCGCGACGGGCCTCGCGCCCGTGCTGGGGAGCCTCGACAACGTCACCGTGTTCGCGCCGAACGACCGTGCCTTCGAGGTGCTCGCGGTGAAGACCGGCGCGCTGCCGGCCTCCTACCGCTACGGCGCCAAGGTCAACGAGACCCAGATCGTCAACGCCCTGGTCGCCAAGCTCGGGCTGGAGACGATCAAGAAGGTCGTGCTCTACCACGTGTTCACCGGCGGTGCGCTCGCCGGGGCCGACGTCGTCAAGCTGCCGGTCTTCGGCACCAAGATCAAGATGGCCAACGGCCAGACGCTCAGGGTCACGAACCTCACGCGCCTGACCGGCAAGCCGACGATCATCCTCGGCGACAAGGACGGCAGCTTCTTCAACGACTACGTCGTGCGCAGCAAGGTCGACGCCGTGAAGGTGACCGGTGGCGTCGTCCACGGCACCCGCCACGTCCCCCTCCCCACCCTCGGACCACCCCCGACGGTGCGCCGCCCCCCGGGATACGTCGTGGGGGCCGTCCTCGTCTCGGGGGGAGCCGCTACGCACCCGAGTCGGCGGCGAGCCCGGCGAGCAGGTCGTGCAGCGCCGGGAACAGACCCGGGCCGGCCGCCACGATGAGGTCCTCCCCCGCCGCGCGGCCGTGCAGCCCCGCCAGGAGGGCCCCGGCCTCGGTGGCGACCAGTCCGCCGGCCGCGAGGTCCCACGCCATCGGACCGCGCTCGTAGTAGGCGTCGACGCGACCGGCAGCCACGGAGCAGAGGTCGAGGCTGCACGCTCCCCCGCGACGGATGTCGCGCACCCGCGGGATCACCTGCTCGACCACGACCGCCTGCGCCACCCGGCGTTCGACCCGGTAGCCGAAGCCGGTGGCCACGAGCGCCTGGTCGAGCGTGACCGGGTCGTTGACCCGCAGGTCGTGGACGCCATGGATGTCGTGCAGCCGAGCCCCGCGCCCACGGGTGGCGACGTAGGTCTCGCCCAGGGCCGGAGCCTCGACGACGCCGACCACGGTGATCCCGTCGATCTCGGCCGCGACCGACACCGCCCACGACGGCAGGCCGTAGAGGTAGTTGACCGTGCCGTCGATCGGGTCGAGGACCCACCTCACGCCCGACGAGCCGACGTGGTCGGCTCCCTCCTCGCCGAGGATGCCGTCGTCCGGGCGCTGGGACAGGATCCGGTCGACGAGCAGGCGCTCGCTCGCGCGGTCCATCTCGGTGACGACGTCGGTCGCGCTCGACTTCGTGGCTGCGACCTCGACGCGACCTCGCCGGCCCTCGAGCACGAGCGAGCCGGCCTCTCGGGCGACGGCCACGGCGATGTCGTGCAGCTCGTCGAGCAGGCGTGGGTCGTACTCGATGATCACGCCGTGATCCTGTCAGACCTCGCAGAGGGCCGGCCGGGGCCCGCGCGGGTTGGGGCAGCAGGTGCCGGGACAGACGTCGTGCATCGGGCCGAGCACGGACGAGGCCCGCGCAGGTGCCGACCCCACCCGTTCGAGGACGAGCTCACGGACCATCGCGACGAACCTCGGGTCGGTGCCGACCGTGGCAGAGCGCAGCGCGGGGAGCCCGAGCTCACGGGCGTCGGCGAGCGCCACGGTGTCGAGGTCCCACACCACCTCCATGTGGTCGCTGACGAACCCGATCGGTGCGATCACCACACCCGGGACGTCGGCGGCCCGGAGCGCGGCGAGGTGGTCGCTGATATCGGGCTCGAGCCACGGGATCGACGGCGCACCCGACCGTGACTGGTAGACGAGGTCCCAGCCGTCCTGCACCTCGGCGCGGTCGGCCACGGCACGCCACACGAGGTCGGCGACAGCCTCGTGCTGGGCGACGTACGCGCCGCCCTCGGGGCCGGACGACTCGGCCGACGACGTGGGGATCGAGTGGGTCGTGAAGACGAGCCGCGGCGCGACGACGCCGTCGGCGGCCAGCCGCTGCACGCAGTCGACGACCGAGTCGGCCATCGGCTCGAGGAAGCCCGGGTGGTCGAAGAAGTGCCGCAGCTTGTCGAGGCGGGGTGCCGCACCGAGGCCGTCGGCCTCCACCTCGGCCACGGCGTCCGCGAGGTTCTCTCTGTACTGACGGCAGCCGGAGTACGACGAGTAGGCGCTCGTCATGAGGCACAGGGCCGAGGTGATGCCGTCAGCGCGCATCTCGCGCAGGGCGTCGGCGAGGTACGGGCCCCAGTTGCGGTTGCCCCAGTAGACGGGCAGGTCGAGCCGGGCACCGGCGAGGTCCGACCTCAGCGCCGCGAGCAGGTCGCGGTTCTGCTGGTTGATGGGCGACACCCCCCCGAAGGCCGTGTAGTGCGCGCCGACCTCCACCAGCCGCTCGCGAGGGATCCCGCGGCCGCGCGTGACGTTCTCCAGGAAGGGGACGACGTCGTCCTGGCCCTCGGGACCACCGAAGGACACGAGCAGGAGGGCGTCGTACGAGCCGCGAGGGCCGGTGATGGTCACGCCGTGATCCTCCCAACGGATTGGTCGGCCCGCACTCCTGGTCGATAGCGTCACTGCGTGTTCACGCCCTACGTCGACCTCCTGCGCCGTCCGGGGACGTTCCGGTTCAGCTCGGCGGCGTTCGTGGCACGACTTCCGATGGCGTTCCTCGGGCTGGGCGTGGTGCTGTTCCTCACACTGCGCGGCGAGCCGTACGCCGTCGCCGGTGGAGTCTCGGCCGTCGGCGCCGTGACCAACGCCGCCGTCGGCCCGTTCGTCTCCCGCTACATCGACCGCTACAGCCAGCACCGGGTGCTGCCGATCGTCGTCTCAGTCGCGCTGGTCTTCCAGCTGTCGTTCGTCGCCCTCGTGCTCGTCGACGCGCCGGTGTGGACCTGGTTCGTCGCCTTCGCCCTCGGGGAGGCGTTCGTCCCGAACTACGGCTCGCTGGTGCGTGCCCGCTGGGCCTACGTGCTGGCCGAGCCGAAGGACGTGCGTACAGCGTTCGCGTACGAGTCGGTCATCGACGAGGTCGTGTTCGTGACGGGCCCGCCTGTCGCGACGCTGCTCGCGATCTCGGTCGTCAGCTGGGGTGCGATCGGCGCCAGCATCGTCCTGCTCGTCGTCGGCACGCTCATGCTCGTGCCCCTGCGCGGCACGGAGCCGCCCCCGGCGGGTGGCTCGCACGTCGGTGGCAGGGCGGCCGTCCGCTATGCCGGCGTCCCCCTCGTCACGGGTGCCTTCTTCTTCGTGGGCGCGGTGTTCGGCGGCAACGAGGTCGTCACGGTCGCCTTCGCCGCGGAGTACGACGTTCGCGCCTGGACGGGGCTCTTCCTCGCGCTGTACGCCCTCGGCTCCGGCATCGCGGGCCTCGTCCTCGGCACGCTGCACCTGCGTACGTCGCTGCCCACCCAGTTCCGCGCCTACCTGCTGGTCGTCGCGCTGGTGGGCCTTCCGTTCCCGTTCATCGGCTCGCCTGCGGTGCTGGGTGTCGCGGTCTTCGTCGCCGGTGTCGCCGTCGCTCCGACCCTCATCACGGGCTTCGCCCTCGTGGAGCGGCTCGTGCCCTCCGAGCGGCTCACCGAGGGCCTCACCGTGGTCATGGCCGGCCTCACGGTGGGCTTCGCGACCGGCACGTCGATCTCCGGCCCCCTCATCGACCGCTACGGCGCCTCGACGGCGTTCTGGGTCGTGACGGTGTCGGCCCTGCTCGCGGCCCTGCTCGGGGTGCTCGGCACGCGCCACCTGAGGCAGTCCCTGGCCGGGGCGGACGCCGACAACGGCGTCGACCGTCACGGCGAGCCTGTCTGAGGCGCGTTCGGACGCCCCGCACGCGTGGCGGTCCTCGACCTGGGGCCCCACTCGGGCGAGACTGACCGGCAGCGCCTCACTCGGGCGCCCGGACGGTAGGAGGACCGATGCGCGAGCTGTCGTTCGTCGGGCTCAGCGACGACGGTCACAGCCTGATCCTCAGCAGCACCGACGGCACCCGCTACGCCGTCCCGTGCGACGAGCGCCTCGAGGCAGCCGTGCGCCGCGACAAGAGCAGGCTCGGCCAGCTCGAGATCACCCTCGACGGCACCACCCCGCGCGACATCCAGATGCGGGTCCGGCACGGGCAGAGCCCCGACGACATCGCCGCCAGCTCAGGGCTCACCGTCGAGAGGGTCATGCGCTTCGCCGGTCCCGTCCTCGCCGAGCGAGAGCACCTCGCGGCGCAGGCCCGCGACACCGAGCTCCGCACGGCCGGCACCTCCGCAACCCTCGCCGAGACCGTGGTCTCCGCTCTCGAGGGCGGCGGCATCGACGCGAGCACACTCGAATGGGACGCCTGGCGCCGCGAGGACGGCACGTGGTCGGTGCTCGCCTCCTGGGAGCCGCGGCACTCCGTCGCCGGCGGTGCCACCGCAGCACTCTGGATCTACGACAACGCCGTACGCACCGTCTCCGCCGACGACAGCGCCAGCGGCTGGCTGCTCGGCGACCGACCGACCGAGGAGGTCCCGCTCGACGGCCGCCCGTTCCTCGTGGGCCTGCCGAGCGGCGACGACGTCGACCACTGGGACGACGAGGACACCGACCCCGATGCTGCTTTCTCCGCGATCGTGGAGGCGGAGCCGAGCGCCGACGTCGTCGACCTCATGGACCGGCCGCCCGCCGAACCCGAGGACGAGTCGCCCCTGCACGACCTCTACGACACGCTCCCCGGGCTCAAGAGGCCGGAGATGCGTCAGTCACGTCGCTCCCGTCGCAAGGCTGCTCGGGCCACTCCGCCCGAGGTCGGCGACGCGGAGAAGGGCAGCAAGCCACGGGCGAGCGTTCCGAGCTGGGACGAGATCCTGTTCGGAGCCCGCGACCCCGAGAGCTGACCTCACGCCGCCGACGACGACCGGCCACTGGGCTCAGGCGCCGAGGAGCCGCACGACGATGGTCGGCGGGTTCTTCAGGCTCTGCCCCACGACGCAGTACCTCTCCGTCGAGGATGCCAAGCGCGCCAGCGTGGCCTCGTCGAGGTCGGCCTCCACCTCGGCGGTGACCGTGCTGGGCCCGATGCCGACATCCACGCTCCGGTCGAGGCCGAGGGTGCCGCGCGCGTCGAAGTGACTCTGCGCGGTGATGCGGACGTTGCCCAGGTCGAGGCCCATGGCTGTGGCGACGCTGCGGAGCGTGACACCCGCGCAGGCCACGAGTGCCTGCAGGAGCATGTCGCCGGAGCACGCATCCTCGCCGTCGCCGCCGGTGGCGGAATGGAGGCCCGCGCGCACGGGGCCGGCGAAGGTGTCGACCGTGCACGTGATTCCGGCTTCTCGGTAGCCGCCTTCGGCCTGCAGCGGCGTCCACGCGGTCGCGGCATCTGCCTTGTAGCGGTCTTTGAGCGGTGCCTGGGCAGCGCGGAGCGCCTCACGGTCCATGTGGGTGATTGTGCCTCTCCCGCAACCGAGAGCGGCCGCATACCGCGAACGCCGCACCCGGTTCCCGGGCATCCCCGCGGTCGCCGCCTGCCGAACCCGTGTCGGGTCCAGACGCTGGTGTCGTCAGGCAGCTGCGTGTCTACCGGGATCAACCGGTGGTGGTGGGCCGGGTGGTTCGGGTGGTTGTCCTCGTCGCAGGCGTTCGGCCAGGTGTGCGCCGTCTCGCCCGACGTAGCCGTGCTTGGGTGGCAGGAATCTCCAGCGGTCGGGGTGTCCGGGGTCGAGGGTGTCGTCGGGGTGGATGGTCCAGCGCAGCTCGTGGACGAGCGCGTGGTGCCGCTGGCACAGCAGGACCAGATTCGACAGGCACGTCGCGCCGCCCTGGGACCAGGTGCGAACGTGGTGGGCGCGGCAGCGGGACTGGTCGACGCGGCAGCCGGGGAACCGGCAGTGCCGGTCGCGGACCGCCAGGGCTGCGCGTTGGCCGCGGGTGGCGAAGCGGTGGCGCCGGGCGACGCAGTGCACGTGCGCGCACTGCCCGGTCAGGTCGTGCGGGTCCCTGTGACCGGCTGGGGCGTCTGCGTGGTCGCTGCCCTGACTGCCGTCGTCGTGGTGGTCGGCGTCGTGGTGATCAGCGCCGTGGTGGTCGTGGTCGTGGCCGAGGAGGTCGCCGGGGTGCACCCACTGGGCGGCTTCGCGGACCCGGCGGTCGGAGCGGGCGATCTGCCCGAGGCTGGAGCGGTCGGGGACGAGGCGGTGGACGTGGATCTCGGTGACCTCCGCCTCGCACAGCGCCCGCTCGAGGGTCTCCGCCGGGACGGGGACGGACTCGCGGCCGGGGATCAGGATCTCCGCGGGCCCGCCGTCGGCGTGGATGTCGGCCGAGCCCAGGAAGGTGACGTTGACCGGGGAGCCCCCGCGGGTGCCGGCGAGGCCGAGCATCTCCTCGATCAGCTCGGCGAACGCCTCGGCGAGCAGCCGTGGCCGCTCCACCGTGCGGCGGCGCTGGTCTTCGTCGTCGTCACCGCTCGGCTGCAGGTGCTCGGGCAACGACCCGGTGCGGAACCATTCATCGACCTTGGTCTCGAGCAGGGTGACCAGCTGCGCCGCGGTCCAGGCATCCAGGACCATGCTCACCACCGCGGTCTCCCCGATGGTGCCGAACTTCACATGGCGCTTCTCCAACGCCTCCAACGCCCGACGCGCGGCGGACTCGGGGTCGAGACGGAAGACCAACGCCGCCGCAGTCTTCTCCACCTCGGTCGTGGTCGCGGTCTCGCACACCCCCACCATGATCGCCTCGCCGAGCGTGCGGGCCTCGTCCCGCGCTGAGCCGCGCAGGTCCGAGGTGGCGGAGGTGATGCCCTCGCACGCTGCCCGCGCCGCATCGGGGTTGATCCGACCTGCGAGGACCCCGAGACGGATCAGCGGGTACCGCTCCATCCCGGTGCCGAGCTTGGACACCCGCGACCCCTGCGCCGAAGACACCCCGACACCGTCGGCGAGCAGCCCCTTGACCGAGAAGAAGCCCTCCTGCCGCAGCTCGCCGGACCGGTGCGAGGCCAGGCCGACCGTCGCCTGCGCGGCCTCGGCAACACCTGCGGCGCGGTTCAGCGCACGCACCAGCGCGACCTGGGAGGCGCCGTCCAGATCACGGTGCGCACCGGACTGCACGAGCTCACCGATCCGCGCACCGACCGCGTCGAACAGGGACGTGAGCTCACCCAGCGACGCACGCGACAGGTCGCAGACCTGGGGCGTGGTGGGGGTGGTGGACATGCCGTCATCGTACACGTGTACGACACTAGCCGCAACCCCCGACAACGCCGGAACCCGAGCAATCGCAACGACTTCCAGCGATCCGTCGTCCACACCCTGTGGATAGCCGCCGGTCGCATTCGCGGCACCCGAAGCGATCACTGTCTGCATCTCGTCGCGCCCTAAGCGAGAGCCACGGCCCCGCGCTCGATCTGGACGAAGCCTTCTCCATAGGTACCGTCGAGGATTGACCGAGCAGCGGGAATGTCGCCTTCGGCGAGCACATCCACGCCGGTTCCGTCGTAGCGGGCACTGATGACGTAGATGTGGATCGGTAGGTCGGCGTTGGCCAGGATCGACTGGACGATCTCCTGGTTCGCCGCCGCGTTCCTGGGTGCGTCGATCAGGACAACGGCGACTCGGGCTGAGCCACGCCAGAGAACGTCAGCATCGAACGCTGCGTCGCCAGTCACCCGGTAGACGGTGACGACTCCTAACCGTTGGTCGACGACGAGCCCGGAGTAGGGGCTGTCAGCGCGGTCCTCCCACACACTCATGATGGACGACGCAACCTCGCTGACCGCTTCGCTCAGAGCATCCTGGACGTACGTCATGTCGTCGCTGACATGCTCGTCGCCATTGCCCATGTGGGTCAGAATGCCCGATCAACTCTCGGCGAGGCGATGCCGATCGGCACATCTACGACGCTTGGCTAGCACTCTCGTATCGCGACCCGCGTCGTCCGCGCCGGTAGCCAAAGCCGTACGCGATCACCAGCAGCCCAGCGATCAACAAGACAAGCCCGTTCGTCCACATGCGCTGCGCGGATTCGATCTGGTCCGCGCACGGAGAGGTGGGCAGAGCTGTCTCGCCATAGGGAAGGAGTACCAAGTCGGAGCAGGACACCGAGCCGAGCCCAGCCGAAGCCATCACGCCTAGTCCCAGCGCCGACACCGAGAGCCCGAGCAGTAGCCACCAATAAGCCCGCATCGCCCCCGTCATGCGAGTGATACTGCCGGATGAGTTCGCCCGCGTGCGAGTCCCGTAGGCACATCTGCTCGCAAGCGTTCAGGATCAACGGCGACAGTCGACGTACACGACCTGATCGGCGCTGGCAGCGTTGGGGTAGTCGACTCGGGTGACGCCGAAGGTCACGGAGTCGAGTGTCCTGACACGGCCGAGGCATTCCGGCCATCCGCCCCCGTGCCAAGAACTGTTGGCGTCGATCCACGACATGCTCTCGTTGAAGCCGTACACAGTGCCGTCAGACCCGGTCATCGAGACAATCCGATCGCCCACCTGAGCCGGGCCGGTCACAACCCGAGTGTTGTCGCGATGAGTGCCAACCAGGTATCCAGCGAAGAACAACAGAACAGCGACAGCGACCATCAGGGCTAGTCGTCCACCGGTGCCGGACAAGCGACGTTGTAACGGCGATGCCGCTCCGCGATGGACTACTGCGGGCATATCTCCTCCTTGAGGACGCGCCTGATGGTTCCGCACACGTTGCGCACGTGCGAATCAGAATGCCGGTTCGCCCGACGTGATGCGAGCTCTATCGGTTCCCCTCTGTGTCAAGAGACGGCTTCCGCGAGGGGTCTGCTCGGCGTAGCCTCGGTGACGAACCCGGGTTGTGGCTTGTCCGAAGTGTTGACTGTGGGGATCTGGTCAACCGCGCTGGCTGTGAGTGTCGCCCCCATCTGCCCTCCCGGGTTCGCCCTTGCCCGGTCCTCGATCAGAGCACGGAAGACCACGTCGGACAAGCGCCGCTTGAGGCAACGCAGAGAGCCTTTGCCGCCCTTGCCGGCGGCGAGCTTGCGTTCGTAGTAGGCCTTGCCCCGTGGGTCGTAGCGCTTGTTGGAGAGCGCGACGACGTGCAGTGCGGAGTTCAGGCGACGGTTCCCCGCCCGCGACAGGCGGTGGCGT
>JBBQAY010000053.1:0-22665 GCA_038316965.1 Candidatus Nanopelagicales bacterium | reverse complement strand
GTGGAGCCACTCGCGCACTCCCTCACCAACGCTGACGACCTCACCGTCGGGCACCTTGGTCTTGGCGTCCTCCCGCGTCTTCGGCCGGCTCATCCCGAACGCGTGGGTGGGGCCACCGACGACGAGAAGGTGGAGGTCGTGGGGCAGCTCGTGCACGTCGCCGACCTCGACGACCTCGACCGTGCCGGTCGGAGCCAGCCCGCGCGCGACGGCGAGGGCGACCTCCCGGGTGTTGCCGAACATGGACTCGTAGACGACCAGGGTGCTCATACCTGCCTCCCTCTCTCGTTCCATGCTCCCTCCGCACCCGGGTCGCGGGCGCGAAAGGCCGTGTCTGCTCGGTCACGCTCGTGCTGGGCACAGTGATGCGGACGACGTCCGCAGGGCTACTGCCGTCCTTGCCCACGCGGCCGATCGCCGCCAGCCGCTGCTGTGAACCGCCCCTAGGCTCGGCAGGTGGTCGCCTCCCCCAGCCCCTCTCCGAGCACGGCGCCCGCCCACATGAGCCGCCGCGCCTGGGTGCTGTTCGGGTCGATGGCCGTGATCTGGGGAATCCCCTACCTCTTCATCAAGATCGCCGTGGTCGAGGTGTCGCCCCCAGCGCTCGCGGGCATGCGGACACTCCTGGCCGCGCTCGTGCTGCTCCCGTTGGCCGCCCGAGCGGGTGCCCTCCGGCCGGCACTGCGCTCGTGGCCGTACGTCGCCGCCTTCGGGGTGCTGGAGATGGCGATCCCCTGGGTCCTCATCGGCCACGCCGAGATCCGGGTCTCGAGCGGCTTCGCGGGACTCGTCATCGCTGCAGTCCCGATGTTCGGCACCCTGCTGGCTTGGCTGCTCGGCGACCGGCACGCCCTGGCGCGGGTGCGCGTCCTCGGGCTCGCCACCGGATTCGTCGGCGTCGGCGCCCTGGTCGGTCTCGACTCGCTCGCCGGGCACGCCGATGTGCTCAGCGTCTTTGAGCTGCTGACGGTAGCTGCGCTCTACGCCGTCGCGCCGGCCATCGCCGACCGCAAGCTGCGGCACGTGCCGTCGATGGGCGTGATCGCGGTCTCGCTCTCGATCGTGTCGGTGCTCTACCTGCCGTTCACGGTGTCCGAGCTGAGCCGAGGGCTCCCCTCCCCGTCGGTCATCGGCGCGATCCTCGTGCTGGCACTGGTGTGCACGGCGCTGGCGTTCGTGCTCTTCTTCGAGCTGATCGCAACAGCCGGCCCTGTGCGCGCGACCGTCATCACGTTCCTCAACCCCGCCGTGGCGGTGCTGCTCGGGCTCATCGTCCTGTCCGAGCCCCTCACGTGGGGCACCGCCGTCGGGTTCCCCCTCGTGCTGCTCGGCTCCTACTGGGCGACGCGGCCTGCGACCCGTGCACAGGCCACCGGATCGACCGACGACCAGGCCGTCCAGCGCGCCTAGACCAAACCCGTGCACGCCCTCGCACGGCGACAGGCGAGGATGTGGACGTGAGCGCCACCTTGCAGGCCCGAGGCCTGGCCGCGGCATTCGGCGACCGCGAGCTCTTCTCAGGCCTCGACCTCGTGGTCGCTCCGGGCGACGTCGTCGGCCTGGTCGGCCCCAACGGCGCCGGGAAGAG
Organism: Candidatus Nanopelagicales bacterium; assembly: GCA_038316965.1. Lineage (GTDB taxonomy): Bacteria > Actinomycetota > Actinomycetes > S36-B12 > CAIYMF01 > Longivirga. The sequence goes on along the minus strand of JBBQAY010000053.1, from coordinate 21,077 downwards.
CACCCTGCTGCGGATCCTCGCGGGCGAGCGGCGTCCGGACTCCGGCACGGTCACGCTCTCCCCCACCAGCGCGCACATCGGCTACCTCGTCCAGGAAGCCGAGCGCCCGGACGGCGAGAGCGTGCGCGCTCAGCTCGAACGGCGCACCGGCGTGGCGGCCTCGCTCGCCGAGATGGACGCGCAGGCGCAGGCCCTCGCCGACGGCGTACGCGGTGCCGACGACCGCTACTCCGACGCCCTGGACGCCTGGCTGTCCCTGGGCGGTGCCGACTTCGACGAGCGGCTTGCCGTCGTCGTGGCCGACATCGGTCTCGACATCGATCTCGAGCTCGAGATGTCCGCCCTCTCGGGCGGCCAGGCCGCGCGGGTCGGGCTGGCGACACTGCTGCTCTCGCGCTACGACGTGTACCTGCTCGACGAGCCGACCAACGACCTCGACCCCGACGGCCTCGACCTGCTCGAGGAGTTCGTCCAAGGCCTCGAGGCGCCGATCGTCGTCGTCAGCCACGACCGGGAGTTCCTGGCCCGCACGGTCACGAGCGTGGTCGAGATCGATCGCAGCCTGCAGCGCGTCACGACGTACGGCGGCAGCTACGAGTCGTACCTCGACGAGCGCTCGGTGGCCCGGCGTCGGGCCAGAGAGGCGTTCGAGGACTACGCGGGACGCAAGGCCGAGCTCGAGGGGCGGGCGCGGATGCAGCGCGCCTGGATGGAGAAGGGCGTGAAGAACGCCCGTCGAAAGCAGAAGGACAACGACAAGGTCGGCCGCAAGTTCCGCACCGAGCAGACCGAGAAGCAGGCCTCGAAGGCGCGGCAGACCGACAAGGCGCTCGAGCGGCTCGCCGTGGTCGAGGAGCCCCGCAAGGAGTGGGTGCTGCAGTTCGAGATCGCCACGGCGCCGAGATCCGGCGACGTCGTCGCCACTGCGCGCAACGCCACCGTCCAGCGCGGCTCGTTCACCCTCGGCCCCATCGACCTGCAGCTCGACGTACGCGACCGCGTCGCCGTCACCGGCCCCAACGGCGCAGGCAAGTCCACGCTCCTCGCCTTGCTGCTGGGTCGTACTCCGCCGAGCTCCGGCCTGGTCGGCCTCGGCTCGGGCGTCGTGGTCGGCGAGGTCGACCAGGCTCGCGCCGCGTTCGAGGGCGACGAGCCGCTCGCGGAGGCCTTCTCCCGTGCGGTGCCGGAGTGGCCGACCGCCGAGGTCCGCACGCTGCTCGCGAAGTTCGGCCTCGGCGCACACCACGTCGGTCGCCCGGCCTCCTCGCTCTCACCCGGCGAGCGCACGCGGGCCGCACTCGCCCTGCTCCAGGCGATCGGCGTCAACCTCCTCGTGCTCGACGAGCCGACCAACCACCTCGACCTGCCCGCCATCGAGCAGCTCGAGGACGCACTCGAGTCCTTCCCCGGCACTGTGCTGCTGGTGACGCACGATCGACGGATGCTCGACACGGTGCGGCTCACCCGACGGTGGCACGTCGACAGCGGCCGCGTCACCGAGATCGACCCCGGCTGAGGCGATCCCGCCGTACCGTGTCGGGATGTCGACCGTGTCTCTCGTCCTCGCCACCCTCGCCGGGCTCCTGCACGTCTACTTCTTCGTGCTCGAGAGCGTGCTGTTCCGCAAGCCGTTCGCGTACCGCACCTTCGGGGTCAAGGACCCTGCCGAGGCGGAGCTGCTGTCGTTCTCGATGCTCAACCAGGGCGTGTACAACCTGTTCCTCGCCGCCGGCACCCTCGTCGGAGTTGTCGGGACCGCGCGCGGTTGGGAGCCGCAAGGCCCGACGCTCATCGTCTTCTGCTGCGCCTGCATGGTCGTTGCTGCACTCGTCCTCGTCGTGGCGCGACCGCGGATGGCGCGAGCGGCGCTCGTCCAGGGCCTGCTCCCGTTGCTTGCGCTCGTCTTCGCCTGGCTGCTCTGACGCCGTAGCCTCCGGGGCATGACCAACGGCCCGAGATTCTACAGCGAGGTCCCTGCCCAACGGCGTCGTCAGCTCACGCGCGACACGGTCACGCTCCTGCTGGTCGTCCTGTTCGTCTGGGTCGGAGTCCTGGTGCGCGACACCGTCAACGAGCTGGCGGTGCTGGCAACCGGGGTGAAGGAAGCGGGCCAGACCGTCGAGGGCGGATTCCAGTCGGTGGCCGACGCCGTCTCCCGGGTGCCCGTCATCGGCGAGTCCATCGGCGGTGCGATCGCCGACGCCGGAGACGGCAGCGGCGGCAACCTTGCCGACCTCGGCCGGTCCGGTGAGGACGCGGTCAACCAGGTCGCGACCATCCTCGGGATCGTCACGGCGGCACTGCCCATCCTCGTGCTGGCGGCCGTGGTCCTGCCGCGCCGCGTGCGTGCGATCCGCCGTATGTCCGCGGGCGCCGCCGTCGCCATCGACCTGCACGATCCGGAGCGACGCCGGCTCCTCGCCATGCGTGCTGCGTTCGGCCTGCCCTTCGACGAGCTGTTGGGGTTCACGAGCGATCCCCTCGGCGATCTCGCTGCGGGACGACATGACGCTCTGGTGGCCGCGGCGCTCGCCGACGTCGGTCTGCGCGACCGGGCGGTGGTCGCGTGAGCGGCGTCGTCGCACCAGCCATCAGCGTGAGCCGCACGGTCGCGGCGGCGCCTTCGACCGTGTGGGAAGCCGTCGCCGATCCCGAGCGTGTGACCGCATGGTCGCCGGAGTCGGCAGCTGTCCGGCGTCGGGACGGCGGGGCGGGTCCCATGCCGGTCGGCACCATCTTCACCGGCTCGAACCGCCGCGGCGTCTTCCGGTGGTCGACCCGCTGCCGCGTCGTCCAGGCTGAGCCAGGGGTGTCGTTCGCGTTCGACGTGACCTACGTCGGATTGAGCGTCGCGCGGTGGCTGTACCGCCTCGAGCCGGTAGCCGATGGGACCGTCGTGCACGAGGAGTGGTTCGACCACAGGGGCCGTCTCATGAAGCTCCTGGGCACCCTCGGCACCGGCGTCGCCGACCGCGAGACGCACAACCGTCGCACCATGCAGGAGACGCTCGACGCCCTGGCGGCCGAGCTCGGACAAGCGGAGGCCTGACATGTGCCGCAGCATCAAGACCCTGCGTCCCCCGTACGCCGACGACGTCACCGACGACGACGTGCAGGCCGCGGCGCTGCAGTACGTCCGCAAGATCGCCGGGATGCGGGCACCGTCCGCGGCGAACCGGGAGGCCTTCGACCGCGCGGTGCAGGAGATCGCTCGCGCGACCGCCGACCTGCTCGACGGGGTCGTGGTGCGGCAACGCCCCATCTCGCCCGAGTGAACGGGCTCCACGCCGACACGAGCAGGGCTAGCGTCGAACCGTGACTGTCCCCGTCGTTGCCCCTCCTGCGGTGCACGTGCAGCACCTGACCGTCGTGCGCGGCGGGGTGCGGGCAGTCGACGGCGTCACGCTCTCCATCCAAGCCGGCCAGGTGACCGGTCTGCTCGGGCCCAGCGGCTGCGGCAAGACCACGCTGCTCCGCTCGATCGTCGGCGTGCAGATCGTCGAATCCGGCTCGGTCACGGTGTTGGGCGACCCCGCAGGGACCCCGTCGCTCCGGTCTCGCGTCGCCTACGTGACGCAGACGCCGTCGGTGTACGCCGACCTCACGGTCCGCAGCAACCTCCACTACTTCGCCACGATCCTCGGCGCGACCGACTCCGACGTCGAGAAGGCGATCGACGACGTCGACCTGCGGGCAGAGGCAGACCGGCTTGTCGGCCGCCTGTCCGGGGGGCAGCGCGCCCGCGTCTCCCTCGCGTCCGCCCTGCTCGGGTCGCCCGAGCTCCTCGTGCTCGACGAGCCGACGGTCGGCCTGGACCCCGTCCTACGACGTGATCTGTGGGCGCTGTTCCGTCAGCTCGCCGACGGTGGCGCCACTCTGCTCGTCTCGAGTCACGTGATGGACGAGGCGACGCGCTGCCAGCGCCTCGTGCTCATGCGAGAGGGGCGCGTCCTCGCCGATGACACGCCCGAGTCGCTGCTCGAGCGCACAGGAACGGCGGACATGGAGTCGGCCTTCCTGGCCTTCATCGACGGGAGCGCCGTATGAGCGCGACCCGCACGGTCGCGACGGCCCGACGCGTGCTCGGGCAGCTGCGGCACGACCACCGCACGGTCGCGCTCATCCTGGTGGTGCCGGTGATGCTCCTGGCGCTGCTCGCGTGGATCCTCCCGGACCCGGCATTCCAGTCGTGGGGACCGCCTCTGCTGGGCGTCTTCCCCATGCTGGTCATGTTCCTCACGACCTCGGTCGCGACCTTGCGCGAACGCACCGGCGGGACGCTCGAGCGCCTGCTGTCGATGCCGATCAGCAAGGGCGACTTCGTCTTCGGCTACGCCCTCGCCTTCGGCGGCCTCGCCGTCGTCCAGGCACTGCTCGTCGGCGCGGTCACCTTCGGGCTGCTCGGCCTCACCGTCGCCGGATCTGCCTGGCTGGTGGTGCTCGTGGCCGTGATCGACGGGCTGATCGGCACCGCGCTGGGGCTGTTCGTCAGCGCCTTCGCACAGACCGAGTTCCAGGCCGTGCAGTTCATGCCGGTGGTCCTCATCCCGCAGCTGCTGATCTGCGGTCTCATCGTCCCGACCGACCAGCTCCCCACGGCCCTCGAGTGGTTCTCCCGGGTCCTGCCGCTGACCTACGCCATCAACGCGATGAACCACGTCGCGACCGAGCCGACACCCGACGCCGACTTCTGGATCGATGTCGCCGTCATCGTCCTCATGGCGCTCGCGCTGCTCGCCGCCGGTGCGGCGACGCTGCGCCGACGTACGCGCTGACCCGACCGACGTCTCAGCGCAGCCGGCGCACCCATCGCAGCAGAAGCCCCTCCTCGGTCATCACGTCGTCGGCCTGGTCGAAGCCGCAGCGCTGCAGGACCCGGTGCGACGCGGTGTTGGCCGGTTCGGTCATCGCCTCGACGGCGGTGACACCCTGCGCAGCCGCCCATCCGACGGCGGCGGAGAGGGCCTCGGTGGCCAGGCCGAGGTGCTGGGCCGACTCGGCGAGGCCGTAGCCGACCTCGACCACGCCGTCCGGGTCGGGCGCCGACAGGAATCCGACGCCTCCGACCGCCTCCCCGGTCGAGGCGAGCCGGATCTGGAGCGGTCCGAGGACCGAGCTCTCGTCGTAGTGCTCACCCGCCTCGCCCACGATGGCTGCCACCACGCGATCGCCGTCGGTCGGATAGCCCGGCGCCCACCGGCGTCCGGTTCGATCGTCCGCGCGGATCGCGGCAGCCTCGTCAGTGGTGAGCGCCTCCAGCACGAGGCGGGCCGTCACGATGCGAGTAGGCACGCGCTAGGGCAGGACGCCGACGTGCGCGAGCGCCAGCCGCAGCAGGCGGTCCTGACCGCCCGTCATCTCGACGGCAACACCTTCGCCCGCGGCCTCCTCCGGCGTCATCCACTGCAGGTCGAGCGCCGACGCCGAAGGCACGCAGTCGCCGCTCACGGGCACGACGAAGGCGAGCGACACCGCATGCTGGCGAGGGTCGTGGTAGCCGGTGACGGTGGGGTCCTGGAAGTACTCCGCGACCGTGAACGGCGCCGGAGCCGGCGGCACCTGGGGCAGAGCCATCGGCCCGAGGTCCTTCTCGAGGTGGCGCAGAAGGGCATCACGCACCCGCTCGCCGTAGTGGACGCGACCGGACACGGGAGCCCGGCTGATCGAGCCGTCGGGCATGGCACGCAGCAGGAGACCGACCGAGACCACGACACCTCGCTCGTCCAGGCGCACGGGGAACACGTCGACGTACACGATCGGGACCCGGTCGCGCGCCTGCTCGAGGGCGTCGTGGGGCAGCCAGCCTGCGCGGGCGTCGGTCATCTCGCTCACAGGGCCACGGTACGGCGCCGACAGCGGAGCGTGGCAGCGGGCCGTTCGTGCGGCGCGCCGCAGCCGCCCCGGATCGTGCCCGTGGGTCGGCGAACGGCAGGATGGGGACATGCGACTCACGCTGCGCGCCGACGGTGCTGCCGACCTCGACCTGGTCTGGCATCGCTACTCCGTGCCGGAGCTGTGGACCACCTGGGCGCCGCAGATCAGGCGGGTGGAGTGCTCGGCGGAGCGACTGGCGGTCGGCGTCACCGGTGTGGTGTTCGGCGTCATCCCCAACATCGGCGCGAGCTTCGAGGTCGTGGAGTACGACGAGGAGCGCCATCGCTGGGCCTGGGACGTCGTGGCCGGGCCCGTGCGCCTGCACCTCGACCATCGCAGCGAGTCCCGCATCGGTGGCGGCACGAGCACGGCGCTCGAGGTCGACGGCCCCGCGGCCGCGGTGATCACCTACGCGCCTGTTGCGAGGATCTCGCTCGAGAGCCTGCTGCGACCCCCGAAGAAGTGAAGCCGCTCAGGCAGTCTCGGGCTTCCGGTTGGGCTTGAGCGTCCAGAGGACACTGACGGCGCCGGTCACGAGTCGCTCGTCGCCCTCGCCGGTGGTGAGCTCGACGTCGACGTGGAACTCCGGCCGCCCGCCCGCCTTGAGCGTCGCGATCACCGAGTCGGCCTTCGAGGCCATGTGGGCGGTCGCGGTGACGGGCCCGCGCGCCACCTTGAGGTAGCGGATCGTCGCCTCCACCGCGAGGGGGGTCACCTCACCGAGCATCTCGCCGTAGTTCGAGAGCACGAGCGCCCCCGATGCGGTCTCGGCCAGGGTGAACATCGCGCCGGCGTGCGAGCCGCCGATGTGGTTGTGGAAGCGCACATCGTCAGGGAGCCGGCAGACCGCATGATCGGTGGAGAGCTCGAGGTACTCGATCCCCAGGGTGCCCACGAAGGGGACGGTGGTGGGCATGGTGGAACGGACGGTGTCGAGGTCGAGTGCCATGCCACCGGACGATACGCGTTAGCGTCCCCTGCATGCCGTCGCACCAGCCGGATCGTGAGCCTGCCGAGGGGCAAGGGCAGCCGACCCTTCCCCGGGCCGTGGTGTTCGACGTCGACGGGGTGCTCGCCGACGTGCGGCACCGGTTGCGCCACGTGGAGCGCAAGCCGAAGGACTGGCCGGCATTCTTCGCCGCGATGGACGAGGACGGCCCGCTCGAGGAAGGGATCGCCCGAGCCCGCGCCGAGGCCGAGGCGGGGCACGCGATCGTCTACCTGACCGGCCGCAACGAGACCTACCGAGGTGTGACGGAGGCGTGGTTCGCCCGGCACGGGCTCCCCGAGGGCCGGCTCGTCATGCGCCGCGACGACGACCGCCGACCGGCACGGCTGTTCAAGCCACAGGCCCTTGCTCGCATCGCGCGCAGCGCCGAGGTCGTCACCGTGATCGACGACGACGAGGCAGTCGTGGCGGCCCTGCGGGCAGCCGGCTGGCCGGTCGAGCACGCCACCTGGATGCGGGCGGCGAAGGACGAGCAGCAGACCCTGTTCGACGCCCAGGAGACCGACGGCCGCACCTGACTCAGGATGCGGTCTGCTTCAGGCGCTTCCACGAAGGCGTCCCGGCGAGGTCGTGACAGGGGCGGGCGAACCGTCCCCGCCGGTCAGCTCTCGAACGCCTCGGGGGCGGGGCAGCTGCAGACGAGGTTGCGGTCGCCGTAGGCGCCGTCGATGCGGCGCACCGGCGGCCAGTACTTCGTGTCGCGAAGCGTGGCAACGGGGAAGGCCGCCTCCTCGCGCGAGTAAGGCTTGGACCACTCGCCGAGCAAGCACTCCGCGGTGTGCGGCGCCCCGCGCAGCGGCGACTCCTCGACGGCCCAGCGGCCGGCGGCGACGTCGTCGATCTCGGTGCGGATCGCGAGCATCGCGTCGCAGAACCGGTCGAGCTCGCCGAGATCCTCGGACTCGGTCGGCTCGATCATGAGCGTGCCCGCCACCGGGAACGACATGGTCGGCGCGTGGAAGCCGTAGTCGACGAGGCGCTTGGCGACGTCGTCCACCGTCACGCCCGTGTCCTTGGTGATCTCGCGCAGATCCACGATGCACTCGTGGGCGACTAGGCCGTTGCGGCCGGTGTAGAGCACGGGGTAGCGGTCGCGGAGGCGGGCCGCGACGTAGTTCGCCGACAGCACCGCCACCTGGGTGGCGTGCTTGAGGCCGTCGCCGCCCATGAGGCGGATGTACGCCCACGGGATCGGCAGGATGCCGGCACTCCCCCACGGTGCACCGCTGACCGGGCCCGTGCCGCCGTCGACGTGACCACGCCCTGTCGGGCCGGCCTCGGGACGCAGAGGGTGACCGGGGACGTACGGCGCGAGGTGCGCGCGCACCGCGACCGGGCCGACGCCGGGTCCGCCGCCGCCGTGCGGGATGCAGAAAGTCTTGTGCAGGTTCAGGTGCGAGACGTCGGCGCCGAATTTGCCCGGCTTGGCCAGGCCGACGAGGGCGTTCAGGTTGGCGCCGTCGACGTACACCTGGCCGCCGGCGTCGTGCACGAGGGCGCAGACCTCGGTGACGGTCTGCTCGTACACGCCGAAGGTCGAGGGGTACGTGATCATCAACGCTGCCAGACGATCCCCGTGCTCGGCGATCTTGGCGCGGAGGTCGTCGAGGTCGACATCCCCGGCGTCCGTGCACGCCACGACCACGACACGCATGCCCGCCATGACAGCGCTCGCAGCGTTGGTGCCGTGCGCGCTGCTGGGGATCAGGCACACGTTGCGATCGGTGCCACCGTTGGCGCGGTGATAGCCGCGTATCGCGAGGAGCCCGGCGAACTCGCCCTGGCTTCCCGCGTTCGGCTGCAGCGACACGGTGTCGTAGCCCGTGATCTCGACGAGGTACTTCTCCAGGGTGCGGATCAGCTCGACGTAGCCGGCCGCCTGGTGCAGGGGGGCGAACGGGTGGATGCCGGCCCACTCCGGCTGGGTGATGGGCTCCATCTCCGTGGTGGCGTTGAGCTTCATGGTGCAGGAGCCCAGCGGGATCATCGCGCGGTCGAGGGCGACGTCCTTGTCGGAGAGCTTGCGCAGGTAGCGCAGCATCGCGGTCTCGCTGCGGTGGTCGTGGAACGTCGGATGCGTCAGGAACTCCGACGTACGACGCAGGCCTGCCGGCAGCGACAGGTCGACCGAGGCGGCGAGCCGCTCGGCGTCCGACTCGTCGAGGCCCGTGCCGCCGAGGACCTCCTGGAACGCACCCCACACTGCTACGAGGTCGCGCACCGTGGTGGTCTCGTCGGTCGCGATCGCCAGGGTGTCCGAGTCGACGAGCCGGAGGTTGACGCCCAGCACCTCGGCGGCCGCGAGGATCTCGACCGCCGCTGCGGGCACGCGCACCCGGACGGTGTCGAAGTACGCCGAGGTGAGCACCTCGACATCGCGCTCTGCCAGGCCTGCGGCGAGAACCGCGGCGTGCCGGTGGGTGCGCTCGGCGATGCGGGTGAGGCCGTCCGGGCCGTGGTATGCGGCGTACAGCGCGGAGGTGACGGCGAGCAGCACCTGCGCGGTGCAGATGTTCGACGTCGCCTTCTCCCGGCGGATGTGCTGCTCGCGGGTCTGCAGGGCGAGGCGGTACGCCTGCTTGCCGTCGGCGTCCACGCTGACCCCGACGAGACGACCCGGCAGCGACCGCTCGAGGCCCTGGCGCACCGACATGAAGCCTGCGTGCGGGCCGCCGAAGCCGAGCGGCACGCCCAGCCGCTGTGCCGACCCGACGACGACGTCGGCGCCGAGCTCACCGGGCGGCGTCAGGATCGTGAGCGCGAGCAGGTCGCTCGCCACGGCGACGACGGCCCCGCGTGCCTGGGCCGCAGCGATCGCGGACGAGATGTCGCGCACGGTCCCGGACGAGCCGGGGTACGACAGCAGAAGGCCGAAGAACTCCACCTCGGGGAGATCGCCGTCGACCTCCACCACCATGAGCTCGATCCCGAGCGGCTCGGCACGCGTGGCCAGCACGGCGAGGGTCTGCGGGTGGGTGTCGGCGTCGACCAGGAAGCGGTCCGAGCCCGTCCGGGACACCCGGTGAGCGAGCGACATCGCCTCAGCCGCGGCGGTGGGCTCGTCGAGCAGGCTCGCACCCGCGACCGGGAGGCCCGTGAGGTCCGACACCAGGGTCTGGAAGGCCAGCAGCGCCTCGAGCCGGCCCTGGCTGATCTCGGGTTGGTACGGCGTGTAGGCGGTGTACCAGGCTGGGCTCTCCAGGACGTTGCGACGGATCACGGCCGGCGTGTGGGTGTCGTGGTAGCCCAGCCCGATCATGCTGCGCGCCACGGTGTTCCGGCTCGCGAGCTCGCGCAGCTCGGCAGCGACCTCGGCCTCGGATCCGGCCGCAGGGAGCTCGAGCGCCTCGGTCCAGGCGATCGTCTCCGGCACTGCGGCGGCCGACAGCGCATCGAGCGAGTCATACCCGACGGTGCAGAGCATGCGCGACACGGCGTCAGCGCCGGGGCCGACGTGGCGGTCGACGAAGGGCACGCCGTCCGACAGGGGTGAGGTGACGACCGTGCGGGTGACGGAGGACTCGGTCACAGCGGGCTCTCAGTGGTGACGGCCGAGCGTGCTCGGCAGGCGACCCCGTCGCGCGGGCGCGCGTCGGTGGGGTCCCCCTCTGTCCATGCGCGAGTCCGCGCGCCTGAGAGCTTCACCGCCCGGGGGCGGTTTGCACCGTCGGCGGGGACCAGAGGTCCCGCTTTCCAGAGGCGCCATGCCTGGGCGGTCCGTGATGCCTGAGAGGTTGACGGGGAGTTGCTCCTTCGGCGCCTGCCGCTGGCTGCGACAGGTCTCTCCCGCCCGGGGTGCGGCGCGAGCACGAGACTACCCGCGCCGCGACCGTGCTGCGTCGTCGGACGCGCCGACGCCCCGGCCACCGGCCGGGGCGTCAGGAGTGTGCTGGTTGGGGAGGGCTGGGGGTGACGAGCCGCTCAGACCGCGGAGCGGGCGGCCCTGCGGGCCGCGAGCTCGTCGCCCTCGACCTCGGGGATGTTCGGCGTGCCGTCGATGCGCTCGCTCGGCAGCTCGGTGAGGTCGCCCTCGACCTCGCGCCAGACGCGACCCACAGCGATGCCGAAGACGCCCTGGCCACCCTGCACGAGGTCGATCACCTCGTCCTTGCTGCGGCACTCGTAGACGCTGGCACCGTCGCTCATCAGCGTGACCTGCGCGAGGTCGTCGACACCGGAATCACGCAGGTGGTCCACGGCCGAGCGGATGTTCTGCAGCGAGACCCCGGTGTCCAGCAGTCGCTTGATCACCTTGAGCAGGAGGATGTCGCGGAAGCTGTAGAGGCGCTGGCTGCCTGACCCCTGGGCCGTGCGGACCGAGGGCTCGACGAGCCCGGTGCGCGCCCAGTAGTCGAGCTGGCGGTAGGTGATCCCGGCAGCGGAGCAGGCGATCGGGCCGCGGAAGCCGACGTCGGCAGGCATGGCTCGCACCTCGCCGCCGAACAGCAGCCCCTGTTGGCCCGCTGCGGCGGCAGCTGCCGCTGCGTCGGCCTGGCGCTGCTGGTCGTCGGCCTCGTGGCCCTCGTGCACTCCGTTCACCGGAGACCTCCTGGAGGCGCCGCCGATGCCGCGGGTGGGGGAAGCACACCGCGAGAGTTACACCGAGGACGTTATGGATCGAACGCTAGGACCGACGAGGGGTCGGGTCAACGCCTGCGCCCTCGACACGCCGATGGCCGTCCGTACCACGATGAACTCTCACGTAGAGGTCGAGGGTTTCTGCGGCCTTCAGCCCTGCTCGGGCGCTGCGTTCCCGCCGAGGAAGTCATCGGGTGAGATCTCGTCGAGAAAGGCGCGGAACTTCTCGACCTCGTCCTCCTGCTCGTCGGGGACGGCGATGCCGGCAGTCTCGAGCACTCCCTCGGCGCCGAAGATCGGGGTGCCGGTGCGCAGGGCGAGAGCGATGGCATCCGAGGGGCGGGCGCTCACCTCCACACCCCCCTCGAAGACGAGGACGGCGAAGAAGACGCCGTCGGTGAGCTCGGTGATGCGCACCTCGCTGAGGGTGTGGCCGAGCGAGGCGACGACATCGCGCAGGAGGTCGTGCGTCAGCGGCCGCGCCGGCACCACGCCCTGCTGGGCGAAGGCGATCGCCGTGGCTTCGACCGCGCCGATCCAGATCGGGAGATAGCGCTCCCCCTCGACCTCGCGCAACAGCACGATCGGCTGGTTCGACGGCATCTCGACCCGGACACCCACGACGTCCATCTGGCGCATGGGTGCAGCGTAGCCCGAGGCAGAGGAGTCGCGAATCGACCGAGAGAGTGTGCCCGTCAGCGACGGAGCTCGGCCGCGAGCCCGGCCTTGACCAACGACGCGTGCAGCCGCACCGACAGCGCCGCGAGCTCGCGGATCGCGTCGTCGGCCCGCTGCTGGCTCTCGGGGTCGCGCTGGCGCAGCATCGGCGTGACCACCTGCTCCACGAGACCCACCTCACGGTCGGCGGCGACCTTGAACGTGCGCAGGTGTCGCGGCTCGATACCGAAGGCCGCCATCTCGGCCACGGTCGAGGCGATCACCAGCGTGTCGCCGTCGTAGTGCTGCCCGCGCTTGGTGATGAGGCCGTATCCCTCGAGCTGCTCGAGGAGCGTGTCGCTGAGGCCACTGGTCTCGAGGAGCTCTCCTCGGGACAGGCGTACGTCGGCGTTGCCGCGGAAGGAGTCTGCAGAGGGCATGCCGTCGGTCGAGACCAGTGCTCGGGGCACGCGGGGGCCGTCAGCGCTCGAGGTCGGCGGCTCGAGCCCGCGGTCGATCGCCTCGAGGTGCTCGCGGATGACCTTGAGGGGGAGGTACTGGTCGCGCTGGCAGGCGAGCACGTAGGTGAGCCGCTCGACGTCGGCGTGGCTGAACTTCCGGTAGCCGCTCGCCGTGCGCTGCGGAGCGATGAGCCCCTCGCCCTCCAGGAAGCGGATCTTGGAGATGGTGACGTCCGGGAAGTCCGGGCGCAGCACCTCCAGGACGTCGCCGATACCGAGCAGCCCGCGGGAGGCGGCGCTGGGGACCGCGGTCATGCGCCCTCCCCCGCCGCCTCGAGGAAGACGAAGCGGTACTTGCCGATCTGCACCTCGTCGCCGCCGACCAGCACCTGACGGTCGATCCGGCGTCGGTTGACGTAGCTGCCGTTGAGCGAGCCGGAGTCGGCAAGCTCCCAGCTGCCGTCGACCGCCATCAGCTCGGCGTGCCGTCGCGACACGGTGACATCGTCGAGGAAGAGGTCGCACTCGGGTGCGCGGCCGAGCACCACGGTGCCGGTGGACGGGTCGAGGTCGAAGCGCGCGCCCTCCTGCGGACCCCGCAGCACGACGAGAACGGCGTGACCGAGGCCGAGCCCGCCGACGCTCGTGGGGTCGACGGTGGGCAGCGGGGCGGAGTCGCCTTCGGAGGCGAGGCGGACGCCGAGCACCCCGGTCTGGAACGCCGCCTCGTTGGCGGGGGTCAGCGGAGCGCCGCACGCGGCGCAGAAGTGGTCGTGATCCTCCGCCGGGTGACCGCACCTGGGGCACTCGCGGGTCATGCCGCCTCCACTGCTGCGTTGCCTGAGGTCCAACCTCGACATGGCGTCGAGGGTGCATGGGGAGCGTACGGACCACTAGACGGCAGGGTCAACAGCACGGACCCTCGATCTGAGGTCGAGGGTCCGGTGTCGAGGCAGGATGGTTCAGCCGCCGATGAGGGCGGCGTAGGCCGCTGCATCGAGAAGATCGTCGATCGAGGTTCCCTCGGCCACCTGCACCTCGGCGAGCCAGCCGCCGCCGTAGGGCTCGGAGTTGATGGTCTCGGGGCTGGTCTCCACGGCGTCGTTGCGGGCCACCACGGTGCCCGACACCGGCGCGTAGATGTCCGACACGCTCTTGGTCGACTCGACCTCGCCGCACGGCTCCCCCGCGCTCACCACGGCACCGACCGTAGGCAGCGTCACGAAGACGATGTCGCCCAGCGCATCCTGGGCGTGGTCGGTGATGCCGAAGCGCACGGTGCCGTCGGCGGTGAGCTCGACCCACTCGTGCTCAGGGGTGTAGCGCAGGTTCTCGGGGGTCTGGCCTGCCATGCGGGGCGCTCCTTCGGTGAGGGTCACGAGCCGCTGGGGCTCGGTGCGGGCCGAGCGTATTGCGGGGTCGAGAGTGGCTGCAACGCGCTGACCACCACCTGGGTCGCCGACACGACGTCGATCGACCCCCCGGCGGTGCGCACCGTGTCGGCAACACCTCCCGGGATCTCCAGTGCCGTGGTGAGGGTGGACGAGTCACCGATGACCGAGAGGCGGTACGGCGAGGTCAGCACCGTGCCGGAGACCGAGACACCGCCGGGTGCGTCCTGGAACCAGGTGGAGGCCACGACGCGCACGGTGCCGATCTGCACGGCCTCGGCCCCGGCGTCGCGCAGCTCCTGGACTGCATCGAGCATGACGGCAGAGCTGATCGCTCCCCCGCCGTCCTGCAGCGTCACGCGGATTCCGGTGCCGACCGCGGGGACCGTCCCGGCGAGGATGGCCAGGGCGTCGGCCCGGGCCCGTGAGGCCGCGAGTCTCTGCTCCTCGCTGCCCGACAGCAGCCGGTCGCGCGCCGCCTCGAGGGCACGCTGCTCGACCTGGAGCCGTGCCTGCCTCTCGTTGAGGTCGTCGAGCACGCGCACGACCTCGTCCTCCCGTGCGGTGGCGAGCAGCCCTGTCTGCGACGACGACTGCGTCGCGGCGACGCCGGCGAAGCCGAGGCCCACGAACAGGAGGCCCACGACGAGCTGGCGCACGGTCGCTCGCGGTGCCAGCCCGGTGCGCAACCTCGCCCGAGCCGTTCCTGCGTCGTCCGACACGTCAGGTTCGCCGGTCGGCATCGGGGTGTCGTCGCTCATCGGGGTCAGGCCTTCAGCAGTCGACGTCGGATGGCGGCGACGTTGGCGAAGATGCGCATGGCCAGCACGACGACGACGCCCGTGGAGATCTGCGCCCCGACCCCGAGCTGGTCGCCGAGGAAGACGAGCAGTGCGGCGACCACGACGTTGGACAGGAACGAGATGACGAACACGCGGTCGTCGAACACGCCGTCCAGGAGGGCGCGAGCTGCCCCGAAGACGGCATCGAGGGCGGCGACGACCGCGATGGGCAGGTAGGGCTGCATCCACAGCGGCACGTCCGGCTGCAGGAGCACCCCGAGCACGATGCCGATCAGGAGACCGATCGCAGCGATCACGGCTGACCCTCCTTGCCTGTGGTGACGGCGGACGGCGACGGGTTCACCGTAGCCGTGGGATCCCCGGGGACTCGGGCGCGGACGGGCAGGAGCGCGCTGGACGCCGGCAGCGTCAAGGCTGCGGCCTGGTCGATCGTGACCTGCACCCCGAACTGGTCGGAGACACCCTTGAGCGCGCGCCCGGACGACGTGAGCGGGAACGCCGTCGCCATGGCGGCCCCGTCCCCGATCGCCTCGACGCGGTACGGCGGCACCAGCGGTCGGAAGTCGACCAGGATCGCCGCGCCGGCCGACCGGATCGCCGTGGTCGCGGTGAGCCGGACGCCGTTGACCGCGATCGCCTCGGCACCCGAGGCCCACAGGCCGTTCACTGCGTTCTGCACGTCCTTGTCGAGAACACGCCCCGCGTCGTCGGCGGCGGCAGGGTCCGAACCAGGTGCCGCGGCGAGCACCAGCGCGAGCCCAGGACCCGTGACGGCGGAGTAGCCCGCGCCCTGCTCGAGCGTGCCGATCCGCGTCGCGAGCGCCGACCCTTCGTCGGACTGCGTGAGCAGCACCTCCTGCGCCGCGGCGAGATCAGCACGCGTCTGGGCGACCTCCGCCTCGAGCGCCGCGATGTCGGCCTGGGTCTGCGTCACTCGCTCGACGAGGACCTGCCGAGCCTTCTCCGCGGCGGGTGCGGCGGCCTGGCGCTGGACGACGGACACGGCCAGCAGCCCCGCGATCACCACGCAGGTGAGCGCGAACCACGTGCGCGTGCTGCGGCCCGGCGGCGTGCCACGGTTGCGTCGCGCGGCCTCGGCGTACTCGACGGCGGCGTCCTCCTGGACGAGCTCCCGAAGGAGCGCCATCGAGGCAGCCGGGTCACGCTCGGCCGGCATCAGGGTCGCCGGAGGATGCGGCGGGCCTGCTCGATGTACAGCAGCCCTGCCCACCAATAGAGCGCTGTGCCCCAGATCGCGAACGCCCACCCGGCGATGCGTGCCACGTCGCGGTAGTCGAAGCCGGCAGCACCCGCGCCGTCTCCGAGCAGGAGGAGCGGGAAGGCGTAGAGGAGGTTGAACGTGGCGGCTTTGCCGAGGAAGTGCACGGGCAGGCCGGTGATGCCGCGTCGCTTCAGCGCTGCCAGGAAGACCGCGAGCACGAGGTCCCTCGACAGCAGGAGGACGACGAGCCACCACGGCACGATCGACCGGATCGCGAGGCCGATCAACGTGGCGGCTATGTAGAGACGGTCGGCCAACGGGTCGAGCAGCTGGCCGAGGCGGCTGATCGTGTTCGTGGCGCGGGCGATCTTGCCGTCGAGCCAGTCGGTGAAGCCTGCGACGAGCAGGACCACGAGCGCCCAGCCGTCGGCCTGCGGCACGAGGATCAACCAGAGGAAGAGCGGGACGCCGAGCAGCCGCGCGAACGAGAGCAGATTGGGCACGGTGAGGATGCGGTCGGTCTGGACCTCGGTCTCCTGCACGTCCACGTCGTGACCCTAACCGTCCGCGCCGTCCTCGGACGCCGCGGCGCCGGCCGGGCCAGGGACGACGTCGACCGCGACGGACGAGTGGGCACCGGTCGGCACCGGACGCGATCGCCTGCGCGCGCTCACGAGGAGGGCGACGGCGACCACCATCAGCACGATCCCGGCGCCGCCGATGACGAGAGCGGCGGGCCAGGCACGATCGACCTCGAGGCGCACCGTCAGGTCGGCGGCGACGCCTGGTGTCGCATCGGCGCGCATGAGCACCACCGTCGTACCGGCGGGCACCCGCGCGGTCAGCTCGGCGGGCGAGCCCTCGTCCTGACGCAGCCAGAACTGCTGGGACGACGGTGGCGGCGGTTGCTGGCTCCCCGGGACCACCCGCGTCGAGGTCGTGACGCCGCTCGCGAGCTGGGCCACGACGTCGTAGGGCGCCCCGGTGAGATAGGTGTCGAGGTCGGGTCCGGAGGCGAGACCGAGGAACAGCGGCGATCCGTCGTACGACCGCGCCGAGAGCGTGAGCACTCCGACCCCGTCCGGCACGGGGAGGCCGACGGCGTCGACCGTGAGGCCGTCCGCGAGGAGGGCGACGCCAGCCGCCTTCACCCCCACGGGCGACGTCGCGACGGTGCCGTCCGGGCCGAAGGCGATGCCGATGATGACGCCCGCCGCGAGCGCGACGGAACCGAGGACGGCGGCCACCACCCCCGACACCACACGCCACGCACGGGCCACGGCTGCCACGGTAGCCCGGCATCGTCCCGTGGACCTCACCACGGCCGCGCGCGCCGGATGCGGTAGGAGGGCATGATCGGCACGTGACCGCCGACGAGAACGAGCCGCTGACCCTGGCCGCGCTCAAGCTGCGCTGGATCGACGTCCTCTACGACCTCGAAGCACGGCACCGCACCGCGTGGCTGGCGCTGTTCGACGGTCGTCTCGCCTCGCTCCAGGACGACGTGCTCGTCCTGGACTTCGTGGACGCCACCAAGATGGCCGGCGTGCACGGCTTCGAGCGTGCGACCAAGCCGACGTTCCTCACCGCCATGGGCGAGTCGATCGAGAGCGTCACGGGGCATCGCGTGAAGGTCGTCACCACGCGCGACGTCTGAGGCGAGCCGACGAGTTCGAGAAAGCCCGCCGCGGAGGCAACCCCGGAGGCGCCGGCATCCGTCTCTGCTTCGACGACCACCCCAGCGGAGGCACGGATGACGACGAACCACGACGCGGAGTTCACGGCGTGGGTGGAGCGCACGGCCGCATCTCTTCGCGGCACGGCGTACCTGATGTGTGGCGACTGGCATGCCGCCGACGATGTGGTGCAGGACACGCTCGTGAGGGTCTACGAGCGCTGGCACCGCATTCGCCCTGAGGCTGCGACCTCGTACGCGCGTCGGGTGATCACGACCGCCACGATCGATCGCGCCCGGCGGCCGTGGCGGCGCGAGGTCTCCAGCGACGTGCTTCCCGAGCGGGTCGCCGTCAGCGAGGGCGAGACGCCGTTCGACGTCGTCGGCGCCCTCGCGCAGCTGCCCCCGCGCCAGCGCGCCGTGCTGGTGCTGCGGTTCTTCGACGACCTCGACGTGAACGAGACCGCACGGCTGCTCGGGATCACGCCCGGCACCGTGAAGAGCGCGACCTCCCGTGGGCTCGAGAGCCTGCGCGTCCTGATGCGAACGCCCGTGCACGCGGGCCTGTCCGAGGAGACACCATGAGCGAGAACGACATCCGCACCCTGATGGGAACCGCGGCGGCCGATGCACCGGCCCGCGAGTTCAGCACGCCGGTCATCGCGTCGGCTGCCGCCGTACGCACCCGCCGCCGTCGCGCCTGGTACGGCGTCGGCGCCCTCGGTGCCGCTGCGGCCGTGACCGTCGTGGCCACCGTGTCCCTCGGCCTGCTGGGCAACGAGGGCACGAAGGCACCGGTGGCCAGCGCCCCGACGTCGTCCGCACCCGTGATCGACCCCGGCGGGATCTCGCTCCCGTCCAGCCTGCCGCTGGGCGAGCTCGTCGGCGTCGTCGACGGCGCGCTGCCGTCCGGCACGACGGTCGCCGAGCTCCCGGTCGACGCGGCGTTCACCCCCGACGGCGCGATCACGCTGCCCCTGACCTCGGCGGGCGGCAGTGCCGATCTCGCGATCACGGCGAGCGCTGCCGGCTGCACCGCCACGTCGGCGGCCCTCGACCAGGCAACTCTCGACGCGATCTCGTCGGCGGTCTGCACCGCCGCGGCGGCGTACCCGAACCAGCCCGGCACGGTCCTGCCCGGAAGCGGCTCGGTCGACCCGGCCTCCTGATCGCACCCGAGGGCGGGGTGGTGCGCACGACGCACCGCCCCGCCTTCGTCGTGGCGTGCCGCCGAGCTCGAGGGATCCTCGACCCATCCGTTGCCCGACCTGCTCCGAACGAGTGATGACTGCGCGTCGACAGGACGCGTGGCGGACTCACCTCGGAGTACCTCGTGATCCCCATGCACAGGCTGCGCCGGGGCGGTCGGGTCGGCGAACGCGTCGTACGTGTCCCCGAGGTCCGCGGCCTTCAGACGACCTGGGTCGCTGCACTGCCTCGGCTCGCGCGGATCGCCGTCGTCTTTGCCGGTCTCTTCCTAGCGCTGCGCGGTGTGCTGGACCTCCTGGTCTGAGCGCGGTCAGCCGATCCGCAGCACCCAGAGGTTGTCGTGGGCTGCCTTGCGGTCGTCGGCGACGGCGATGAGCCCGTCGCCCAGGAAGGCCAGTCCTTCCGGCTTCCCGATCTTCTTCGGCAACGCGAGCGGCGTCGCCACCGCGACTCGCTCGCCCGGCACGAGCGGAAGAACGACCTGGGCGAGGCACCGTGACTGGTCGGACAGCACCCACACGCCGCCCTGGTGGTCCGGGGCCAGTTCGCTCAGGTCGGTGAGGTTCTCGGTCCCCTCGCCCTGCCACGGCCACCAGGCCAGGGCCACGAGCCCCACGTCGTCCGCAGGTGGCGTCCACGCTTGGTAGGGATCGAGGATCGTCCGGGCCGACACGCCCCGCGGCCTTGTGCCTCTCGGGCCGAACTCGACCAGGCCGGCGGGCTTCTTCTCCTTCGCCACGAGCAGGTGACCCTCGCGCAGCAGCAGCACTCCCTCGCCGCGGGAAGCACTCTTCTTCGACCAGCTCGCATGTAGATCGGGGATCGTGCTGGTGTCGAGCGTGAACCTCGACACGATGAGACGTTCGGCGAGGTCGACCCCGCCCACCATCGAGGTGCCCTCGGTCAGCACCCACACCCGCCCGGCGCCGTCGAGCGCGAGTGCTTCGAGCTGGGTCGCACGCTCCTCGTATCCCGGTCGCGCACCGACGTCGTCCGCCGTGACGACCTCGAACGGGCCGGGCACGCCGTCGCGCACCGTCGTCGCTGCGAAGGCCACGTGATCGTCGCCGAGGGCGAGAAGCAGCACGCCGTCTTCGGTCGCACGAACCGTCAGCCCTGACACCTCGGGCAGAGGCACGGAGTGCCTGCCGATCGTCTCCATGCACGCATGGTGACGTACGACGCGGGATCACGAGGGCGGTCCGCATCGTTCTCCCCCCGTGGACCCCATCACCGAGCCTCCCGAGACCGCCCTCGCCACGTACGAGCGGCGCACGCGCCGCCCGCTCGTGGTCGCCGCGATCGCCTACGTCGTCGCGTACGCACTACCGGTCCTCCTGCCGTCCATGCCGGGCACGGACTCAGTGCTGCTCGAGGGTGCTGGCGCCGTGCTGTGGGTTGCCTTCGCCGCGGACCTCGGCGTTCGGGCGTGGCTGTCGGGACGGCCCGGTCGGTGGCTCATCCGTCACCCGATCGACGTGATCCTCGTCCTGCTACCCGTGCTTCGACCGCTGCGTGCGTTGCGTGGTCTCACGGTCGACGCCTACATGTCAGGCACCCGAGGCGCCGTCGGCCGTGCGCTCGGAGCGGCTGTCGTGGCCGTGGGCTACCTGATGCTCGTGGGTTCCGTGGCGGTGCTCGATGCCGAACGTGCGGCGCCGACGTCGCACATCACGACCTTCGGCGATGCTCTGTGGTGGGCCGCCGTCACGATCACCACCGTGGGGTACGGCGACACCTACCCCGTCACGGTCGTGGGCAGGTTCGTCGCCTTCGCGCTGATGCTGGTGGGGATCAGCCTGCTCGGCGTTCTCACGGCCTCGGCCGCTGCGTGGTTCGTCGGCCGTACGCGCGAGGTGGAGAACGACGTCCTCGTCGAGCTTCGCGCCCTGCGGGCCGAGGTGGCAGACCTGCGCGATGTCATCGAGACGGACCGCCACAGATAGGCCGCGGAGCGACCAGGCCCTTCCGCCAGGGCAAGGGAGCGGGCCGCGCCGCACACCGGCGGATCGGATGCCTAGCTCCCTGGCCGAGGGGTCAGCAGGCGTGGCGACGCCGTGAAGCGCACCGCGATGTCGTGCGAGCCAGGACCTTCGTCCGTCCAGCGGCCACTGCCCGACGACCACCCCACAACATCAAGGACACCCCGGACCCGTAGGTCCGAGGTGTCCTCGAAGTCCTGCGACAGGACATTCGTC
>JBBQAY010000052.1:0-22673 GCA_038316965.1 Candidatus Nanopelagicales bacterium | reverse complement strand
CATGGGCACCGGGTCGGGTACCCCGTCGGGGCCGTTGGTCACGAGCACCATCGTGCGGCCGGCCCGGAGCAGGGCATCGACCTCAGGATCGCTCAGCGCGATCGACGCGCGTCCGTGGGCCACGCGGCCATCCTGCCCGGGCACCTGAGCCGGCGCAGCCTGGGCCCCCGTACGCCGCGCCCGGAATCCGGTCGAAGCAGGCGCGGGGCATACCGCAGATCACCCCGCGGTGACGGCGCGCCAGCAGGGAGCATCCTGAAAGCGAACGTAGACTCGCCGACTGTGGAGTCGTCTGCCGGAACGCGCTCGACCGACGCACTCGTCGGTCGTGTCGTCGACGGCCGTTACCGCGTCGAGTCACGCCTCGCGCGCGGCGGGATGGCCACGGTCTACCAGGCCCTCGACCTCCGGCTCGACCGCGTCGTCGCCCTCAAGGTGATGCACGCCAGCCTCGCCGAAGACGCCAGCTTCGTCTCCCGGTTCCAGCGCGAGGCGAAGTCCGCAGCCCGGCTCTCCGACCAGCACGTGGTCGCGGTCTACGACCAGGGCGAGGACGGCGACCTCGTCTACCTCGCGATGGAGTTCGTCCCTGGGCGCACCGTGCGCGACGTCCTGCGCCAGCACGGACGCCTCTCCCCGGAGCAGGCGCTCACGATCCTCGACCCCGTGCTGCAGGCCCTCGAGGCCGCGCACCGGGCCGGTTTCGTGCACCGCGACGTCAAGCCCGAGAACGTCCTGCTCACCGACGACGGCCGGGTGAAGGTCGCCGACTTCGGCCTCGCCCGTGCCATCTCCGCCGCGACGTCGACCGCCGCCACCCAGGGCCTGCTCATCGGCACGGTGGCCTACCTGTCCCCCGAGCAGGTGGAGCGCGGCATCGCAGACGCGCGCAGCGACGTCTACGGCGCGGGGATCCTGCTCTACGAGATGGTCACCGGCACGGTGCCGTTCGCCGGCGAGACCCCGCTCTCCGTGGCGTACCAGCACGTCAATGCTGCAGTGCCAGCGCCGTCGAGCGTTCGCCCCGGTACGTCGCCGCAGCTCGACGCCCTTGTCGCGCGCAGCACCGCGCGCGACCCAGACGCCCGCTACCCCGACGCCGCCGCGTTCCTCGCCGACGTTCGCGAGGCCAAGCGAGTGCTTCCGGTGCCTCGGCCGTTCGGTGTCCTCGACGACTCCACCAACGCCGCCACCCTGATCGTGCCCCTCACTGCCGACGCGCTGACGGGCGAGTACGCCGCGGCCGGTGTGCAGGCGGCGTACCGCAGCCCCAGCCCTGCGCCCGCCGGGGCCGAGCCTGCGAAGGTCAAGCGCCCCAAGCGCAAGCGGCGCAAGGGCCCCATCGCCCTGCTTCTCGTGCTGCTGCTCGCGGCGGGGGTGGCCTTCGGTGCCTGGTACATCGGCGTCGGCAAGACCGTCCAGGTGCCGACCGTCGCCGGCCTCACAGCAAAGGAGGCCTCGGCGAAGCTCACACCGCTCGGTCTCGCCCTCGACGCGACGCAGAAGGACTTCAGCGAGACGGTCAAGCTCGGCGACATCATCAAGACCGACCCCACCCCCGGCACCGACGTCCGCGAGGGCAGCACGATCACCGCGATCGTGTCGCAGGGCCCGGAGCGCTACGAGGTGCCGCAGGTGGCAGGCATGTCGCTCGAGGAGGCCACCGCGGCCATCGAGGACGGCACGCTCACGGTCGGCAAGGTGACCAAGGACTACTCGGAGAAGGTCGACAAGGACCTCGTCATCTCCTCCTCGCCGAAGTCGACGACGCCGCTGAAGAAGGGCCAGGCTGTCGCCCTGGTCATCAGCAAGGGCCCGGCGCCGGTCAAGATCCCCAAGCTCACCGGCCAGACCAAGGACGCAGCCACCGCCACCCTCAAGGGCGCAGGCCTCGAGGTGAAGTACGCCGACGACTACAGCAAGACCGTGGCCGAGGGCAGCGTGATCTCCTCCACCCCGAAGGCCGGCACCACGGTCCCGAAGGGCGGCACGGTCACGCTCGTCATCAGCAAGGGCCCGCCGCTCGTGCAGATGCCCGACCTGTTCCGCACCGACGAGCAGGCCGCAGTGAAGGCGCTCAAGGACCTCGGCCTCAAGGTGAAGGTCACGTACCCGATCGGCTTCACGCCGTTCGGCCGGGTCGTCGAGCAGTCGGTCAAGGCCGGCACCCAGATCCCGTGGGGCACCACGGTCCAGCTCAACGTCGTCTGACCGTCGCGGACGACGGCGTCTCACCAGCCGGAACCCCCGTCCAGCAGCCGGACACCCGTGTGTACCCTCGACCCGTGCGCATCTCGCAGAACGCGTTTTATGGCTACCGGCCCGGGGCTCCCCGGGTGGGTCGCCGTCGCACTGCCTGACGCGCACCACCCCCGAAGCCCCGCGCCGCACCGGCCGGGGCTTCTTCCGTCCCCGGGACGGCACACGACTGAGAGGCACGAACCGACATGGTCATCGTCATGGCCCCTGGAGCCACCGACGCCCAGATCGACACCGTCATCGACCGCGTCACCGGGGCGGGCGGCGAGGCGTTCGTCAGCCGCGGCGACACCCGCACGATCGTGGGCCTCGTCGGTGACGTCGACAAGTTCCACGGCCTCAACCTGCGCACGCTGCCTGGTGTCGCGGAGGTCGTGCGGATCTCGACGCCGTTCAAGCTCGTGAGCCGCCAGCACCACCCCGACATGTCGACGGTCTACGTCGGCGAGACGCGCGTTCCGATCGGCCCGGAGACGTTCACGCTGATCGCCGGACCGTGCGCCGTGGAGACGCCCGAGCAGACCCTCGAGGCCGCTCAGATGGCACTCGCCGCCGGCGCGACGCTGCTGCGTGGCGGCGCGTTCAAGCCGCGCTCCTCGCCGTACGCCTTCCAGGGTCTCGGCGAGCGCGGGCTGCAGATCCTCGCCGACGTGCGAGCCGAGACCGGCCTGCCCGTGGTCACCGAGGTCGTCGACGTGGCCGACGTCGAGCTCGTCGCGTCGTACGCCGACATGCTGCAGATCGGCACGCGCAACGCGCAGAACTTCACGCTTCTTCAGGCCGTCGGCGACGTCGGCAAGCCCGTGATGCTCAAGCGCGGCATGAGCTCCACGATCGAGGAGTGGCTCATGGCGGCGGAGTACATCGCGCAGCGCGGCAATCTCGACATCGTGCTCTGCGAGCGCGGGATCCGGACGTTCGAGAAGGCCACGCGCAACACCCTCGACATCTCCGCGGTGCCGGTGTCGCACGACCTGTCGCACCTGCCGATCGTCGTCGACCCGTCGCACTCGGGCGGGCGCCGCGATCTCGTGGTGCCTCTGTCGCGCGCAGCGATCGCGATCGGCGCCGACGGCATCATCGTCGACGTCCACCCGCACCCTGAGGCAGCGCTCTGCGACGGGCCCCAGGCCCTCGTCGACAGCGACCTGCGCGCGCTGGCGACCGCGGTGCGCCAGCTCGCGCCCCTGTCGAACCGCCGCCCCGCCACGCCCTTGGGCCGCTGAGCCGCCACCGGTGGTGCCCTGGACCGCCCGCGTCGGCGGGTCGGCTGGTCGTCGGATGCGTCTGCGCCACGAACGGGTGTAGACCTTCACCAGGCGCCTGGACAGGGGGACTCATGCGGGCCGGAGCAGCGCGGACGGTCGTGGCAGCGGTGGCGCTCGTCGCCGTCGCAGGGTGCGGCTCGTCGGACTACGTAGCGCCGACGGTGGTGCCCGCAGGCCCGACCACCCTGCCCTCGACGCCGCTGTGTCCGGACCGGGGCGGCAATGCCGGAGCACCGGTATCGATCGAGGGCCTGGAGATCGCCGCCGTCGTCCTGTGCGACCGGGGAGAACGTGCGAGCTCGGCGTACGTCGAGAAGCGCTACACGACCGGGATCGAGCCGGCCGTGGCGGCGCTCGGACGCCCGGACGAGGAGCCACCGGACGGCCCGTACTACTGCGGCGGCGCGCCCATCATCTTCACAGCGCAGGTGATCGTGGTCGCCGTCGAAGGCACTCCGTACGTCCCGCGTCTCCCTGTCGACGAGTGCGGGAGCCCGGACGCGGCGATCAGCGAGCTGATCAGCCTCGGCGCGCCTGACGCGGAGCTCGTCCTCGCGCCGACGGTCAGCTCGCCCTGAAGCAGAGCGAGCGGCGTGCTCAGGCGAGGGCGTCGCGGCGGTCGCGCAGGTAGGCGGCCTCGGCGGAGTTCGTGACGAGCTCGAGCGCGCGCTCGTACGACGCCCTCGCCTCCTCTGTGCGTCCGAGCCGGTCGAGGAGCGCCGCGCGGGTCGAGTGCAGCAGGTGGTAGTCGTCGAGGCCCTCGACGTCGTCGAGCAGCCGCAGCCCCGCGGCAGGGCCGTCGGCCATGGCGACGGCCACCGCACGGTTGAGCGCGACGACCGGCGATCCGGTCACGGCCGCCAGCTGCGCATAGACCGTCGCGATGCCCGGCCAGTCGGTGTCACCGGCTGTCGGCGCGTTGGCGTGGTACGCCGCGATGACGGCCTGGAGCTGGTACGGCCCCGGGCTCATGCGGCGCATCGCTGCCGCGAGGATCTCGTTCGCCTCACCGATGGCGGCAAGGTCCCACGCCGTGCGGTCCTGCTCCTCGAGCAGCACCATGCGCCCGCGCCGATCGGTCCGCGAGGCCGACCGCGAACGGTGGAAGAGCTCGAGGGCCAGCAGACCCTCGACCTCGGCATCGCCAGGAGCGAGGTCGACGAGCAAGCGGGTGAGCCGCACCGACTCGTCGGCCAGGTCGAGCCTCTGGTGGCCGGCGTCCGCGCTGTGCCCGAGGTAGCCCTCGTTGAAGACGAGGTAGAGCACAGCCAGCACCGCGCCGAGGCGGTCGTGGAGGTCTGCCGGGATCGACATCGGGATACCGGCGTCGCGGATCTTGCGCTTGGCGCGCACGATCCGCTGCGCCAGGGTGGCTTCGGGCACCAGGAAGGCCGCGGCG
Organism: Candidatus Nanopelagicales bacterium; assembly: GCA_038316965.1. GTDB lineage: Bacteria > Actinomycetota > Actinomycetes > S36-B12 > CAIYMF01 > Longivirga. The sequence continues at coordinate 17,747 of JBBQAY010000052.1, read as the reverse complement.
ATCTCGTCGGTGGTCAGGCCGCCGACGAGCCTGAGCGTCAACGCGACCTGGGCCTCCTGTGCCAGCGCCGGGTGGCAGCACAGCAGCATCAGCCGGAGCCGCTCGTCCGGCACCGAGTCGTCGGGCACGAGCATGGGGTGTCCACTGTCCTCGTCGCTGTCGGGCCTGATCCGCGCCAGATCCTCGGCGGCGGCGAGGGTGCGCCTGACGCGCGACTCCTCGCGGCGCAGACGGTCGATCGCCTTGCGGCGGGCGACGACGGTCAGCCACCCGATGGTGTTCTCGGGCACCCCGTCGCGCGGCCAGGTGCCGGCCGCCTCGATCAACGCCTCCTGGACGGCGTCCTCGGCGAGGTCGAGGTCGCCGAAGCGGCGAGCAAGGAGAGCGAGCACCTGCCCGCCCTCCTCACGCGCCACCCGCGTGATGGCGACCTCGACCTCGTCCATCGGAGGAACTCTCAGCCGGCGTCGGGCCGGAACGCGATCGGCCGGATCTCGAACGAGGCCATCGGGATCGGCAGGGCCTCGACCAGAGCAATGACCTCGTCGAGGTCGGCGGCACTCACGACGTAGTAGCCGCCGAGCTGCTCCTTGGACTCGGCGAACGGCCCGTCGAACACGGTGGACGCGGCTCCGAAGCTCTTGCGCACAGTGGTCGCGGTCACGGACGGCTGCAGGTTGGCTGCGCTGACCCAGTGGCCCCCGTCGATCAGGGACTGGTTGTAGGCGAGGAACGCTCCCATGAACTCCTCGAACTCGGGCGTTCCGGGAGTGGGCGCCTCGTACGACTCGTCAGAGTGGATCAAGATCATGTATTCCATGGTGATGGCCTTCTTCCTGGTGTCGTGGGGCTGGTTGGGGGTCGTCGGGACGGTGGTGGCTCAGGCGGCGACGGAGGCGCGGACGATGTCGGCGATGTTCACCAGCGAGGTCTCGATGCCCGACTGCAGGTGAGCCTGTCGATCGGCGACACCGGCGCGACGCTGCAGGAGGCGGATGACGAGCGGCGAGGGCTTGGCCTGCGACACCGACTCGGTGATGCGCGTGCCACCGGCGGCCGGCTCGAGGTCGAAGGACCATGAACCGCCCGAGGCTCCGGGCACCTGGAAGGCGAACCGGACTCCCGGCTCGGCGACCGTGACGGTGGGCTTGGTCGACCAGGCGACCCGGCCGATCCTGTTGTCGCCCTGGAAGCGGGCTCCGACGGCCGGACCGGTGGCGCCGTCGAGCCAGTGCGCCGACACGGTCTCGGGGCTCCACTCCCCCACCCGGGTGATGTCGGAGATCAGGCGGTACACGGACTCAGGGTCTGCGGCCACGACAGCTGATGCGGTGGCTCGGACTGGTGCTGCGGACACGGGCGGCGCTCCTTCGCTCCCGCAGGGCCTTGGATGGCCCCGCTCTCACCTGCTTGACGCAGCACCGCACGTGGATCGACACGTCTGAGCGAGATTCTTTCGGACTTTCTTCCGGGCGCATCCCGGGCCGGCCACCCCTGCCCCGCCAGAGGCCGGGACGGGTGTCCGGGACGCCGTGAGGCTGGCCTCAGGCCGGGTCGTGGACGTGGGGCAGGAGGCGGTCCAGCCACGCGGGCAGCCACCAGTTCCAGTTACCGAGCAGCGTCATCGTCGACGGCACGAGCAGACCGCGCACGATCGTGGCGTCGACCGCGTCGACCGCGACGGCCGCGGCCATGCCGATGCCCATCATCTTGATGACGGGGTCGTGGCTCATCGTGAAGCTCAGGAAGACGCAGATCATGATCAGGGCCGCCGAGGTGATGACGCGACCGGTCTTGGCCATCCCGCTCGCGACCGACGTCCGACCGTCTCCGGTGGCCACCCACTCCTCGCGGACGGCGGTGAGCACGAAGACCTCGTAGTCGGTCGAGAGCCCGAACAGCACCGCGAACATCAGCAGCGGAACGTAGCTCTCGATGGGCACGGGCGCTTCGAGCCCGACGATCCCGGCGCCCCAGCCCCAGGTGAAGACCGCGACGAGGATGCCGTACGCCGCTCCCACCGACAGCAGGTTCATGAGTGCCGCCTTGAGGGCGACGATCGGCGCACGGAACGCCACGAGGAGCAGCAGCGTGGCGACGAGCACGACCGCTCCCACCACCAGCACCATCCGGCTCGAGATGCGGTCGGTGAGATCGCCCTTGCCGGCGGTGAACCCGCCCACGTGCGTCTGCGCATCCGGCGCTGCTGCCGGCAGGACGTCGGACCGCAGTGCCAGCACGAGGTCCTGCGTGGCCGGGTCGGACGGCGCGGTCGACGGCTGCACCGACATCCTCACGACCAGCCGGTCGTCCGACACCTGCGGCGGTGACACGGCCGAGACGCCGTCAGTGCCCTTCACCGCGAGCGCGAGCGTGAGCGCTGCGGGGTCGGTCGGGCCCGACAGCGCAGAGGCGTACGTCGCGGTCACCAGCAGCGGCCCGTTCGCGCCGGGCCCGAACCCGTCGGCCAGCAGGTCGAACGACTGGCGCTGCTCGGTCGAGGCGGGCCAGGAGCCTGCGTCGAGCTGGCCGAGGCGCAGGTCGAGCGCGGGCGCGGCGAGCAGCCCCAGGATCACCGTGCTGCCGAGCAGGACGGCCCAGGGGCGACGCGCGACGCGGCGCGCCAGGCGGGCCCAGCCGCCCGCCTCCCCCAGCGACTCCGGCTTGCGGGTGGCCACCCGCGGCCCGAGCCACGCGAGCGCGGCCGGCAACAGGGTGACGGCGGCGACGCAGGCCACGAGGACCGCGAGACCCGACGCGATCGCCAGACTGCGCATCAGCGGCATGCCGACGAGCGCGAGCCCGGACAGCGCGGCGATCACCGAGAAGCCGGCGAACAGCACGGCACGTCCCGCGGTTGCCGTCGTCGTCGTCGCCGCGCGCACGGGGTCCTCACCCGCGACGAGCGCCCGCTGGAACCGGTTGAGCCCGAACAGCGCATAGTCGATCCCGACGCCGAGACCGATCATCGACGCGAGCGACGGAGCGACGGCGGGTATGTCGACGACGCGGCCGAGCAGGCCGAGCGCGAGGATCGACACGGCGAGGCCGACGATCGCCGTGCCGAGCGGCAGGAGGGCTGCGGCCACCGATCCGAACGCGACCAGGAGGATCACGAGCGCCGCGACGAGGCCGATCAGTTCGGCGCGCCGGTTGGTCTCACGGTCGAGGACCGCGGCGAGCTGGTCCGCCGCCTGCACCTGCACGCCGGCCCCCGCGACCGCGTCGGCCGACACCGAGGTGAGCCGCTCTGCGAGCGGACGAGTGATGTCCTTGCCCGAGACGTTGAGGACGACGTTGATCGTGCCCGTGACACCGTCGCTCGAGAGCTGGCCGTTGCGGGCTGTCGGTGCCGTGGCGCTCGCGACCTCAGGCTCTGCCTCGAGCGCCGTCACGGCCGCCCCGAGGGCCGCGGCCTGGTCCGGACCGGTCAGCGAGTCGGCCGTCACGACCAGGCGCTGCGCCGGGTTCGGGGAGTCGGGGAAGGCCGCCCGGGAGACGTCGATCGCGGCCTGGCTGTCGGCGCCCGGGATCGTCAGGTCATCGGTGGTGGCCGCGCCGAGCCGGCCCACGACGAGGCCGAGGACGAGTGCGAGCAGGATCCAGGCCCCGACCACGCGGCGGGGCCGCTCCGCGCAGGCCCGCCCGAGGCGCGCAGTCCAACCGAGCGTTGTGACGGTGTCCTGCGCGTGGGTCTGCACCAGCGAACCCTAGGCGGGCGCGGCGCCGAAGGCTCGGCGGCTCGCGGGGTCAGGACCGTTCGGGGAGCAGGCCCTCGAGGACGACGACCTCCGCGGCGAGCCGGTGCGAGGCCGCGCTGCTGCCGTAGAGCTCCATCGCCGATCGGCGCTCGGCGATCTCGGCGTGCACGATCTCGGCGACGTCGTCGTCGGTGAGCTGGCGGCGGCTCACCTCCGCGGCACCCACGCCGAGAGCGGCACCGGCCACGTGCTCGGACGCCGACACGGGCGCCGCGTCGGCCGCAACGGCGACGGCCTCGGCGTTGCCGATCGCGCCGAGCAGGCTGCGCAGCGCCGACACCGTGACGGTGTCGCGCGAGCGGACCGCCTCGCGCAGCCAGGTGCGCGCGCGGTTCTCGATCGCCGTCGTGTGGTCGTTCACGTGCCGGGTCCCCGTCCGTCTGCTTCTGCGTCCGGGAACACCGTACGCGGGCTGCCAGCTCAGCCGAAGAGCGTGTCGTCCTCGGCGGGGCGGGCACCCTCGTGCGCGAGGAGCGCGGCCTTCACCGGCAGCCCGTAGGCGTAGCCGCCGAGCGTGCCGTCGGTGCGCAGGATGCGATGGCACGGGACGAACGGCGCCACCTTGTTGCGGGCGCAGGCCTGCCCGGCGGCGCGTACCGCAGCCGGGCTGCCGGCCCGCTCGGCAAGACCGGCGTAGGAGTCGGTCTCCCCCGCCTTCACCCCGCGCAGCTCCACCCACGCGCGCTGCAGGAACGGGCCACCGGGCTGGCTGACCGTGACGTCGTCGAGCGCGTCGAGGTTGCCGTCGGCGTAATGCTGCAGCGCGTCCACGGCGGCCTTCGTGGCACCGCCGCCGCGCGCGGCCGGGCTGTGACCGCGGGCCTGCTCGGCCTCGGTCAGGAACGCGAACGTCTCGTCGAGGCTCTTGTAGCCCGACGCGACGACCGCACCGGTCGCGGGGTCGGCAACGACCACGACGGTGCCGCCCGGCAAGGCGACCTCGGCGGTCTCGTACGGCGGCAGCGCGGTCGAGGTCATGACGACTCCTTCGTGGTCGCGGAGAGCGAGGTCCAGAGATGCTGGGCGGCGTACGAGCGCCAAGGGCTCCACGCCGCGGCGCGGGCAGCGAGAGCGCGGGCGTGGTCCGGCAGCCCGAGAGCGCGGGCTCCGTGACGAAGGCCGAGGTCGGACGCCGGGAACGCGTCGGGATCGCCGAGCGCGCGCAGGCGCACGTAGCCGGTCGTCCACGGGCCGACGCCGGGGATCGCGAGAAGGTCAGCCTCGACGTCGTCGAGGTCGGGCGAGGCGAGGTCGACGCGTCCTTCGGCGACAGCCTCCGCCACCGCGACGAGCGTCCGTGCGCGCGAGCCGGGCATCCCCGTGATCGACGCCGGGTCGACCGCCGCGATCTGGTCTGCCCGCGGGAACGCCCGCAGGCTCTCGCCCTCGAGCTCCACGCCGTGGGCCGTCACGAGCCGGCCGAGCAGAGTCGACGCGGCCGCGACCGACACCTGCTGCCCGACCACCGCGCGCACGACCGTCTCCCACGGGTCGACCGTCGTGGCGACGCGCAGGCCCGGGCGACGGGCGAACAACGGTGCGAGCGCGGGGTCGTCCGCGAGCGCGGCGTCGACGGCCGAGGGGTCGGCGTCGAGGTCGAGCCACCGGCGTACGCGGCGGACGAGCGCAGCCGTGTCGCGCAGGTCCGAGCCCGAGCGGACGACGACGTGGTCGCCGTGCACGCTCACCTCGGTGACAGCGGCGCGGGTGGGCAGGGGCACGACGCGTCGGTGCGTCCAGCGGCGTCCCGGCACGTGCTCCTCGAGCCCGGGCACGGCACGTGCGGCGAGGAACGAGCCGAGCGCCTCGGCGTCGTACGGCGGGCGCAGCCGCAGGCGCAGCACCAGGGCCGGATCCGCGGACGGCACCTGCGCCTGCGGCGTACGACGCAGGCCCGACGGCGCGATGCCGAACTCGCGGCGCATGACGTCGTTGAACTGCCGGATGCTCGAAAAGCCTGAGGCGAAAGCGATCTCGGCCAGCGGCAGGTCGGTCTGCTCGACGAGCAGCTTCGCGGTCTGCGCGCGGCGGCTCACGGCGAGCTGCAGCGGCCCGGCGCCGACCTCCCCGATGAGGCTGCGGTGCAGGTGCCGCTCGCTGACGTGCAGCGTTCGCGCGAGACCGGCCACACCACCGTCGTCGACAGCGCCGTCCGCGATGAGGCGCAGCGCCCGACCGACGAGGTCGCCGCGATGGTCCCAGTGCCGAGACCCGGGCGCGGAGTCCGGTCGGCAACGACGGCAGGCACGGAACCCGGCGCTGACCGCGGCGGCCGGTGCGGCGAAGAAGCGGACGTTCTGCGGCTTCGGTGTCTGCGCCGGGCACACCGGGCGGCAGTAGACGCCGGTGCTCGTGACGCCGAACCAGATGCGACCGTCGAAGCGGCGATCGCGTGCCGCGAGCGCGGCGTAGGCGGCGTCGGCGTCGAGCCCTGCCGGGGCGAGACCCGGCTGGTCGACGACGGTGGCAGTGCTGCTCATGGAGGAGATCCTGCCGCACGCTGCCGACGATCGACTAGCGGAAATCAGACCCCACCACCCCACCCGCTCACACTGATCACTCCGTCGCTTCCAGGGCCAGGAGACGACGGATTGATCAGTCTCAGCGTGGGGGAACGAGGGCGGTCAGAACCGGATCAGCTGACACGTCGGGTCGGTCCCGCACTGCGACAGCGCCCAGACGAACCCGACGGCGAGAACCAGCGAGACGACGAGGAGCACGGACGCGAGCACGTCCAGCACCGCGAGGACGTTCGCCCACCTGCTCACGGGGTATCCCGAGTCGAGTCCCCGCCAGGCCGCGCGGACGGCCAGCACCGTGAGCACGACGAACGCGACGGGGGTGGCGAGCACCAGCACCGCGAGCGCGACGACGAGCGGCCCTGGCCTCTCCGCGCCAATCCCCACCGCGCTCAGCGACGTCAGCGCGAAGGACACCGCCAGCACGCCCCAGGCCCACGCGCTCCAGCGCACCGACCGCGTCGCGCTGATCCGCGCAGCCTCGGCACGCATCTGCTCGCGCTCTGCGGACGTGGGGGTGGACGTGGTCATTGCCCCATCGTGCAGGGCGCTGTGCGCTCGCGTCTCAGGGACGCGGACGGTCGAGCAGGAAGTCGGCGACGTCGAACGCGAGCTCGAGGCTCTGCACGCGGTTCAGGCGCGGGTCGCACGCGGTCTCATAGCGGTCGCCGAGCTGGTCCTCGGTGACTCCCTCCGTGCCGCCGACGCACTCGGTGACGTCGTCGCCGGTGAGCTCGACGTGGATGCCGCCGGGGAACGTGCCCAGCTGCTTGTGCACCTCGAAGAAGCCGCGCACCTCGTCGGCGACGTCGTCGTACGACCGGGTCTTGTGGCCGGAGGCCGCCTCGCGGGTGTTGCCGTGCATCGGGTCGCAGACCCAGACGACGGGATGCCCGGACGCCGTGACCTTCTCGACGATCGGCGGCAGCGCCTCGCGGACCGTGCCGGCGCCCATGCGCGTGATGAGGGTGAGACGGCCGGGGATGCGCTCGGGGTTGAGCCGCTCGCACAGCTCGACGGCGAACTCCGGCGTGGTGGTCGGCCCGAGCTTCACGCCGACCGGGTTGCTGATGCGTGCGGCGAAGTCGACGTGGGCGCCGTCTAGCTGACGGGTGCGCTCGCCGATCCATACGAAGTGGCCAGACACGTCGTAGAGGTCGCCGGTGCGCGAGTCGATGCGCGTCATGGCCTTCTCGTAGTCGAGCACGAGGGCCTCGTGGCCGGCGTAGAACTCCACCCGGCGGAACTCCTCCGGGTCGGCGCCGCATGCGGCCATGAACGAGAGCGCGCGGTCGATCTCGCCCGCGACCTTCTCGTACCGGTCGCCCGCCGGCGTCTCGGCCACGAAGTCCTGGTTCCACGCGTGGACCTGCCGCAGGTCGGCGTACCCGCCCTGGGTGAACGCGCGCACGAGGTTCAGCGTGGCGCTGGCGGTGTGGTAGCTGCGGACGAGGCGCTGAGGGTCGGGCACGCGACCGTCGACCTGGAACGGCAGTGCGTTGACGCCGTCGCCGTAGTACGACGTCATCTCGACGCCGTCACGCGACTCGACGGCCTTGCTGCGCGGCTTGAAGTACTGACCGGCCATGCGGCCGACCTTCACGACCGGGAGCGACGCGCCGTACGTGAGGACGATCGCCATCTGCAGGACGGTCTTGAGCTTGGCGCGGATGTCCTCGGCGGTGGCGGTGTCGAACGTCTCCGCGCAGTCGCCGCCCATGAGCACGAAGGCCTCGCCGCGGGCGGCCTGGGCCAGCCGGCCAGTGAGGTTGTCGCACTCGCCCGCGAACACGAGCGGCGGCAGCGTGCGCAGCTGAGCCACGGCCGTGCCGAGGGCGTCGGCGTCCGGCCACACGGGCTGCTGCGCAGCGGGCAGGTCCGGCCAGGAGATGTGATCCACCATGGGTCCCAGGGTAGTTGCGAGTGCGGGGGCCGCCGTACGGAGGCCTCGCCGCGGCGTTCAGATGAAGGCCGAGTTCGTACGGCTCTATTGGATGAAGGTCGCCTTCATCGCGAACGGCGGGGTCCGGGGACCCCGCCGTTCGAATGATGCGTGCGGCCTAGCCGAAGAAGGGCCGTGCCTCTTCGTAGCGCTCGAGGGGAACGGTCTTCAGGACGCCGGTGGCCTCGATGAAGGGCACCCGGACGATGCTCGTGCTCTGCAGCGCGACCATCTTGCCGTAGTCCTTCGCCGCGACCGCGTCGATGGCCGAGAGGCCGAAGCGCGTCGCGAGAACGCGGTCGAACGCCGTCGGCGTACCTCCGCGCTGGATGTGCCCGAGGACGACGGCACGCGCCTCCTTGCCGGTACGGGCCTCCAGGCCCGAGGCCAGCCAGTCGCCGATGCCGGAGAGGCGCACGTGCCCGAAGGCGTCGAGCGACTGGTCCTTGGTGACCATCTCGCCGTCCGCGGGCAGCGCGCCCTCGGAGACGACGATGATCGGCGAGTAGTTGGTGCGGAACCGGGACTCGACCCAGCCCACGACCTCGTCGAGGTGGAACGGCACCTCAGGGATGAGGATGCCGTTCGCGCCGCCGGACATGCCCGCGTGCAGGGCGATCCAGCCGGCGTGCCGGCCCATCACCTCGACGACGAGGACGCGGTGGTGCGACTCGGCCGTGGTGTGCAGGCGATCGATGGCCTCGGACGCGATGTTGACCGCGGTGTCGAAGCCGAACGTGTAGTCGGTGGCGCTGAGGTCGTTGTCGATCGTCTTCGGGACACCGACGACCGGCACTCCGAGCTCGTCGAGCTTGGTCGCGACGCCGAGGGTGTCCTCGCCGCCGATCGCGATGAGGGCGTCGACGCCCGCGGCCTCCATGTTGGCCTTGATGCGGTCGACACCGCCCTCGATCTTGATGGGGTTGGTGCGGCTCGAACCGAGGATCGTCCCGCCGCGCGGCAGGATGCCACGGACCTGGGGGATGCCGAGCGGCATGGTGAGGCCTTCGAGGGGCCCCTTCCAGCCGTCCCGGAAGCCGACGAACTCGAAGCCGTACTCGGTCACGCCCTTGCGGACGACGGCTCGGATGACTGCGTTGAGACCGGGGCAGTCGCCGCCACCGGTCAGTACACCGACGCGCATGGTTCTCCTCATGCGGTTGGGAACAGGGCTGGGAGGCGCGACCGCACTGTCATCGCCTGACATGACCTATCCAACCGCACCCATGGCAGCGTTTGCACACGCCCCCGCCGACACGTGGCGAGACGTACGACGCAGGTGGGCGACCCAGGGCGCTCGGGGCGCGCGGTCGGACGTGCTCCTCACCGACCCGTCCGCCGCGCTAACGTGCCCGGCACGGGCCCGGACGGCGGCCCGCAGCCCAGCCGGAGGTCCTCCCCCGTGAGCGTGCTCGCCCTCGATGCCGGTACGACCGGCGTCACTGCCCTGATCGTGTCCACCGACGCCCAGATCATCGCCCGCGGCTACTCGGAGTTCCCCCAGCACTTCCCCACCGAGGGCTGGGTCGAGCACGAGCCGCGGGAGATCTGGGACGCCACGCAGGTGGCCGTGCGCGCAGCGCTCGCAGCGCTCGGGCCGGACGGCGAGCAGCCCACCGCTGTGGGCATCACCAACCAGCGCGAGACGATCGTGCTGTGGGACCGCGAGACGCTCGGCTCTCCGCGCCGCGCCATCGTCTGGCAGGACCGGCGTACGGCGGGGCTCTGCGACCAGCTGCGCGAGGACGGCCACGAGCCGCGGGTCGCGGCCCTCACCGGGTTGCGCCTCGACCCTTACTTCTCCGCCACCAAGCTCGCCTGGATCGCGCTCAACGAGCCCCACGTGTGGGCCGGAGTCACCGCGGGCCGTACCGCCGTCGGCACCGTCGACTCGTACCTCATCGCACGGATGACGCGCGGGCTGCACCACGTCACGGACGCCTCCAACGCCTCGCGGACGCTGCTGTACGACATCCATGCGGGTGCCTGGAGCCAGGAGCTCTGCGACGTCTTCCGCGTGCCGCTGGGCTGCCTTCCCGAGGTGGTCCCGTCGTACGGCGTCGTCGGACGCACCGACCCGACGACGTTCCTCGGCCTCGACCTCCCGATCGCCGGGATCGCGGGAGACCAGCAGGCAGCGCTGTTCGGCCAGGCCTGCTTCGCCGTCGGCACGAGCAAGTGCACGTACGGCACGGGCTCGTTCGTCCTCGTCAACACCGGCGATCGGCCGGTGGCCTCGTCGACCGGCCTGCTCACGACCGTCGCGTGGCAGCACCCCGACGGCCGGCTGGAGTACGCGCTCGAGGGTGCGGTGTTCGTCACCGGCGCCGCGGTCCAGTGGCTGCGGGACGGCCTCCAGATCGTTGCCAGCGCAGCCGAGACCGAGACGCTGGCTCAGAGCGTGCCCGACTCCGGCGGCGTCGTGTTCGTGCCGGCGCTCACGGGCCTCGGCGCACCTGACTGGGACCCGCACGCCCGCGGCACGATCCTCGGCATCAGCCGCGGCACTACCCGTGCCCACATAGTCCGGGCCACCCTCGAGGCGATCGCGTGGGAGGTGCGCGACGTCGTGGACCTCATGGTCCGCGAGGGCGGCCTCGAGCTCGCCGAGCTCGCGGTGGACGGCGGCGCCTCAGCGAACGGCTTCCTCTGCCAGCTGCAGGCCGACGCGCTCCAGGTGCCTGTCGCGCGGGCGGCGCAGCTCGAGACGACCGGCCTCGGCGCGGCGTTCCTGGCCGGACTGGCGACCGGCGTGTGGTCGAGCCAGGAGGAGATCGCCCAGACCGTCCAGCGTGACGCACGGTTCGAGCCGGGGCCGCGCGACGACCGCGGCCTGCGCCGGTGGCGGGTGGCGGTCGAGCGGTCGAAGTCCTGGGCGAACCTCTAGCCCGCGTCAGGGCGATCGGTGGGCCCTACCTCATGACGATCCGCGTCGCAGGGAGCGCGATGCGTCGTGAGGTTGGGCCCCCGCAGCTGGCCTAGGCTGCAGAGGAGGAGGCGCGGAGCTCGTCCGGATTCCCCTGTTCCACCTCGAGCGCAGCGTCCGCCGACAGGGTCTTGGCCTTGGCGGCGTACATGTCGACGTACTCCTGGCCCGACAGGAGCATGAGCTCGTACATGATCTCGTCGGTCATCGACCGCAGGACGAAGCGGTCGTTGGCCATGCCCTCGTACCGCGAGAAGTCCAGCGGCGCGCCGATCGCGATCTTCACCCGCATGATCCGGGGGCGTATCCGCCCGGGCGGCTGGATGAGGTGCGTGTTGACCATCGCGCAGGGGATGACGGGTACGCCGGCCTCGAGCGCCATCCAGGCGACGCCGGTCTTGCCGCGGTACAGGCGGCCGTCAGGTGAGCGCGTGCCCTCGGGGTAGATGCCGAGCATCGCGCCGCCGTCGAGCACCCGCAGCCCCGTGCGCAGCGCAGCCTCGGACGCCTTGCCGCCCGAGCGGTCGACGGGCACCTGACCGACGGCGGACATGAAGAGCTTGGTGAGCCAGCCCTTGAACCCGGGAGTGTGGAAGTAGTCGCTCTTGGCGAGGAACGTGATCCTTCGCCTGCACACCATGGGGAGGAAGATCGAGTCGGAGAACGACAGGTGGTTGCCCGCGAGAATGGCAGCGCCGTCCTCGGGCAGGTTCTCCAGGCCCTCGACCTGGGGTCGGAACAGGAGTCGGAGCAGCGGACCGATGAGGATGTACTTGCACACCCAGTAGAACACCGGCTGCCTCCTCCTCCCCTGTGCTTGTCGAGCCTGCTGGTCGAGCCTGCCCGGCCAGCGTGCACCGGGCCCGTCCCCGCTGGTCAGCGGGGTGACGCCGACAGTACGGCGCGTGAAGGTCCCCCGGCAACGCAGGCGCGGCGGTAGCGTCACCCTCGCACCCCGCCAAGCCCTGCTGCGGCCGCCACGCCGCCGCCCCGCACCCTGGAGTCCCGTTGCCGCTGATCCCCGGAGCCGAGCCCCTGTCCCATGACGGCGGCCCGGTGGGAGTCCTCGTGATCCACGGGTTCACCGGCTCCCCGAAGTCGATGCGGCCCTGGGCCGAGCACCTCGTCGAGGCAGGCTTCACGGTGGAGATGCCTCGGCTGCCGGGCCACGGCACCACGTGGCAGGACATGTCGGTCACCCGCTGGGACGACTGGTACGCCGAGGTCGACCGCGCGCTCACCTCGCTCGTGTCGCGCTGCGAGCGGGTGTTCGTCATGGGTCTCTCGATGGGCGGATCGCTGTCGCTCCGGCTGGCGGAGAAGCGCGGTGCCGACATCGCGGGCCTCGTTATGGTCAACCCCGCCGTGCACAGCGAGCGCAAGGACGCCGTGCTGCTGCCCGTCCTGCGCCACCTGGTCAAGGCGTTCCCCGGCGTCCGCAACGACATCAAGAAGCCCGGGGTGGACGAGGGCGCGTACGAGAAGATGCCGCTGCAGTGCGTCTACTCCTTGCAGACGTCGTGGAAGGACATCAAGGCCGACATCCGTTCGGTCACCGTCCCCGTGCTGCTCCTGCACTCGCGGGACGACCACGTCGTCGAGCCGAGCAACGCCGCCTGGATCCTGGCCAACGTCGCCAGCACGGACGTCACCGAGGTCGTGCTGGAGAACAGCTACCACGTGGCCACCATCGACCACGACGCCGAGCTGATCTTCGAGCGATCGGTGGAGTTCGTGCACCGGGTCGCGGGTTCGTCGGCCCAGGCGTGACACTGGTGCCATGACTCCGACCGGTCGCGACAACGGGCTGCCCCGCGCAGGCCGCTACGTCGCGCTGGTCGACGTCGACCCACCCGTGGCCGACCACGTGCTGCGCCTCCTGCGCGACGCCGGCGTGACCGCGCTCGCGGAGCCCGTGGTCGGCGAGATCGGTACGGCCTCGCGCGCCACGACACCGCCCAAGCGCCCGACCGAGCGGGTCCACGTCGACCACGAGCTGCTCGGCCTCGCGCAGTCGGTCGTTGCTGAGGCGCTGCCGGCCCTCACCGCCGACTTCCACGCCGACGCGGCCCGTCGCGAGGACGCCGCGGACGCTGCGACGCAGGCAGACGCCGAGCGAGAGCGTCGGCGCCGCGAGGAGCTGGGGGCCGACGAGGTCGACATCCTCTTCGCCGACATCGTCGCCGGCTTCTCGGTGTCCGGCGGCGACCCGGTGCCGCGCTGGTCCGTGCTCGAGGACGTGCCCGAGGAGGCCACAGACGACCCGCCCGCCGCGTCTCCGCAACGGCCTCCGCTGTCGTCACGGCTCGTGCGCCGTTCGCCGGCGCCGGACCCGTCAGAGGCGCGAGATGCCTCGACGCGGGACGACGGCGACCACTTCGTGCCTCCCCCTCCCCCGCCGCTGCCCGAGGCCGACCGCGTGACGCGGCTGGCGTGGGCTGCGTTGCTGGGAGGGCCGACGCTCATCATCATCGCGGCCCTGTTCGGCATCGGCCTGGAGAGCTGGGTGGCGCTGCTCGCGCTCGTCAGCTTCCTCGGCGGCTTCGGCACGCTCGTGGCGCGCATGCACGACCGCCCGAGGAACGACGACGGCTGGGACGACGGCGCGGTGCTCTAGGCACGGCACCGCGGCGAGACTGGTCGCGCGCTCAGCCTGGGAGCGGTACGAGCCGGATCGACTTGCTGATCTGGCCGATGGCGGTCTTGAAGATCGCCGCGAACTCCGAGCCCGTCGCGGCGCAGAAGTAGAAGTCGCCGTCGGTGTTCTCCGCCGTGCGGCCGGCGGTCGTCGCGCAGTTGGTGTCGGCCCTGCTCGGGTTGCCGGCGGTGTCGGGCGACGCCGCCTCGGCCAGGTAGGTGTTGGCGCTGCCAGAGCCTGTGCAGTTCTGGGTGGTCGCGGCGCCGAAGCCCACGGTGACGATCAGGATCCCCGTGGCCTTGGCGTTGTTGGCGACGGCCCTGAAGTTGTTGCACGCGGTCGTGGAGTTGGTCGACCCGATGTCACCCGCGGTCGCGAGCGTGGTGGTGCCGGGGTCGTTGTCCTCGTTCGGGAGGCCGTCGGTCTCGAAGATGATGACCTTGCGGGGCGTGCCGACCCGGTTGGGCAGGCTGGCGATGTTGTTGGCGGTGTCCCACGGGGAGGAGGGCCCGAGCAGGAAGCGCGCACCGGCCTTCATGGGCGAGGCGAGGTCGGTGCCGCTGCCCGAGGCCGGGAGGCAGTTCAGGCCCCTCTGGAAGATGCCCGTGCCGCTCTGGTAGTCGTTGGAGAACCGCACGGGGATCCAGGTGGCGCCGGCGGTGGTGGAGCTGCTCGCGTCGTCCGTGGAGCACGCCGCCGTCGGCAGGCTCTTGCCGATGGTGCCGAGCGCGACGTACTGCGACGAGGGGTCCATGGTGTTGACCATGCCCTTGATGGCCGAGACCATGAGGTTGCGGTTGGCGGTGGACATCGATGACGTGCGGTCGCCGATCACGAGGACGTCGAGCGGGTTGGGCGTGGCCTCGCCGCAGGAGCCCTTGCAGGCGATCGAGGCGGTGGCGCCGGTCTCGCCCGAGCCGATGCCGATCGCCGGTGCGAAGGCGAAGTCGACGTCCTTGTTGGCCGCTGCGCGGATCGTGTTGCAGGTGACGCCGGAAACGCTGGTGTCGCACGGGATCGCGCAACGCGAGGTGTTGCACACCAGACCGGGGTAGCGGACCGCGTTGTAGGGCGCTGCGCCGGGGTTGCACGTGCCCGGGATCTGGGTGGTGTCGACGAGCTTGGTGGCACCGGTCGAGGCGACGATGCACCAGAAGTCGATCGCAAGCCCGTTGGTGGGCGTCACCCTCGGGTCGGCCGTCGCGGCGAACGCCAGCGCCTGGGCCCGGGCGGCGACCGGGTCGGCGGGCAGCTCGTACGCGCCTGCCTGGGCCGCGGTGTCGAGCGTGTTCTGGAGGTTCTGCCGCTCGTAGGAGAGCTTGGCGACGTCGATCGCGAGCGCAGCGGCGCCGAACAGCGCCACGGCCAGGACGGCCACGAGAACGGCAACGGCGCCGCCGTCACGCTCACCAGAGACCATCTGGCAGATCCGTCGGATGATCACGGGGTCACTCGATCCTCATCTGCGAGGAACGCACCACGTTGAGGTCGCCGCCGAAACCGCCGCCCACGAAGGTGATCCACTTGTAGGTGTAGGACACCGTCACGATCACGGTGCCGCCGGAGGTCGCACCCGCCGCGAAGGTGGTGCAGTTGGCGCCGGCCGGCGTCTTGCACGTGACGGTCACCGTGTTGCCCGGAAGCGTCGACGCCGCGGAGGCGACCTGCGCGCGGATCTGCGCCTCGGAGCCGCCGAGGCTGCCGACGCGGGCACCCTCACGTGCGGCGTTCGCCGCCACGATGCGGGCGTTGATGGCGAGGCCGAAGTCGATGATCCCGAAGACGAGCAGGAACAGCAGCGGCGCCACGAGGGCGAACTCGACAGCAGCGGCGCCGGAGTCCGAGCGCAGGCGACCTGGACCGCGTCGGCCCGGAGCAGTCGCAGCACCGCGTGCCCGCGACCTGGTCGACCTGACCATGTGCTCCACCTGTCTGTAACGCGACGGCACACCCCGTCGTTCAGCCACTGTCCCACGGTGGCCGCTACAGAGCGTCGACCGAGGGTTCCGGACGTCATCGTACGTTCGGACGAGCGTGTGAGCGCCCCCCGTGAGGGTGATTCACCCAGGTGTCACAACCAGTCACTCGGTGCGACGACGTCGTCACGCACGCCCCACCGAGGAGATCCGGACTGGGCCAGGTCGGGTCAGTCCTCGAGCAGGCGGGCGAGGTCGCCGGCGCCCACGACTCCTGCATCGTTGCCCAGCTGGGCCATCACGACGGACGCGAGCGGGCGATGGGCGCGGGCGAGCAGGTTGGCCTCGAACGCCTCGCGCGTCGGGAGCAGGAGCAGGTCGCCGGCCTCGGACACTCCGCCGCCGATCACGAACATGGCCGGGTCGAGCAGGGCCGCCACGTCGGCGAGACCGGAGCCGAGCCACTGACCGATGTGCGCGAAGGCCTCGAGGGCGACGGGATCACCCTGGCGGGCCGCCGCCGTCACGTGCTTGCCCTTGACGCCCTCGGGGGTGCCGTCGCCGAGCGAGAGCAGCAGCGCGGCCTTGTCGCGCTGGTCGGCGGCGAGCTCGCGGGCCTCGCGCAGCAGTGCGTTGCCGCTGGCGTACTGCTCCCAGCATCCGCGCCTGCCGCATCCGCAGAGCCGTCCGTCCGGGACACGGCGGAGGTGGCCGAACTCGGCCGCCATGCCGAACGAGCCACGAACGAGGTGGTCGCGCAGCACGATGCCGCCGCCGATACCGGTGCCGACCGTGACCATCACGAGCGAGTTCTCCTCGCGTCCGGCGCCGAACCGGAACTCGCCCCATGCGGCAGCGTTGGCGTCGTTCTCGACCACGACCGGAAGGCCGCACCCAGCGCTGACCTGGGCCGCGAGCGGCTCCTCTGACCAGCTGAGATTCGGTGCGAACCGGACGATCTGACGGGTTTCGTCGACGAGGCCGGCAGCGCCGAGCCCGACGGAGTCGACTGGCCCGAGGTCGTCACGTGAGGCCACACCGACGAGCTCGGTCACCACCTCGACGATCGCGAGGGCGATGGCGGACGTCGATCGCGCAGGGGTCTCGCGGCGCGCGCGCGCGAGGATGTTCCCCGCCTCGTCGACGAGACCGCCTGCGATCTTGGTGCCACCGATGTCGACGCCGATGGTCAAGGACATGCGGGTCATCCTCCCGAGAGGTGCGTTGCCGGGCCAGTGTCGGTGGTGGAGCCGGAGCTCGACGCCTCGTCGACGATCGGGATGCGTCGCACCTTGCGGGTGCGCGCATCATCGTGCCCTGTCCGCGAGGGACGGTCGCTGCCGGGCCGCTCGTCGGCCTCGCCGGACGCCGCGCCCGCCGGCTGCTCGGGGGCGCTGCTCGTGGCCTGGGCGACGCCGGCGGCGGCCTGCCCGAGCACGTGCTCGACGGCGGCAACGGCGCCGTCGACCCACCGCGCCACGGCATCGGGGTCGGTCTCGCGAACCCTGACGATGCCCCGGCAGACGGGGCAGGCACAGGTCTCCCCGTCCGCCGCGACGGGAGCGAGGTGAGGAGCCGAGGCACGCAGCCAGTCCTGCGCGGCCGCGAAGAGCTTCGCCGCCTCCGCGCCTGCGCGCGGTGCGTCGTCGGTCATGTCAGTTCTCCCGTCACGGCGGGTGCCCGCCAGGCGTCTTCGTCGGGACGGAAACGTACCCGCAGGACGCGACCGGCGTCGGTGAGGTCGAGTGAGGCACCCTCGACCTCGCAGCGGGCGAGCAGGGGCGGAAGAGCCACGACGCGCCGATGCGGGCCGAGGTCGACGACGAGATCGCCGTCGTCGCTGATCGACAGCTCGAGATCGTCGACGTCAGCACCGGGGACGGGGACGTCGAACCACCACTGGTCGGCCTCGCCGGACAGTCCTGCTGCGGTTCGCGCAGCGCCGAGGTCGAGCGGGTCGGAGCCGCCGAGCACGACCTCGGCCACCGCCAGCAGAGCCTCCACCCCGACCGGCTCCGCCTCCGTGTACGGCGCATGCCGCACGG
>JBBQAY010000051.1:0-22831 GCA_038316965.1 Candidatus Nanopelagicales bacterium | reverse complement strand
CGGGTTCTACTCCTGGGTCACCCTCCCGGAGGGCATCGACGCCACCGCCATGCTGCCGCGCGCCGTGACCGCCCGCGTCGCCTACGTCCCCGGGACCGCGTTCTACGCGGGGCGGGCCAAGATCCTCGGCCGGCGCTCGCTGCGACTGTCCTACTGCTATCCCGAACCCGACCGCATCCGCGAGGGCGTCCGCCGGTTGGCCGCTGTCATCGAAGAGGAGCTCGACGTGCTCGCAACGTTCGGCCCAGCCACCACCAGTGGCGACAGCGGTACCCCGTCCGACGTCCCGGGTCCGGCAACAGCATGAGCGACGCCGAACGCATCGTCGTCCTCGCCGGCGGTCTCTCGCACGAGCGCGACGTCTCGGTGCGGTCCGGACGCCGGGTCGCCGAGGCGCTGCGCGACGCCGGTCTGCACGTGACCGTGCACGACGTCGACGGAGGGCTGCTGCCGTTGCTGGCCGCCGACCCGCCCGCGGGGGTCGTCCCGCTCCTGCACGGCGCGAGCGGTGAGGACGGCGCGCTGCGCGACGTCCTGGGTCTACTCGGCCTGCCGTACGTCGGATCGCGGCCGGCGGCCTGTCGGGTCGCTTTCGATAAGCCAGCGGCTTCTACTGTGGCCGGCAGGGCCGGTCTGGCCACCCCGTTGTCGGTCGCGCTGCCCCAGACGACGTTCCGCGAGCTGGGTGCGGCCGCGGTCATGACCGCCCTGCTCGACACCCTCGGCCTCCCCTTGATGGTGAAACCGGCCCGCGGCGGATCGTCGTTAGGCGCGGCGGTGGTTCGGACCGCCGCGGAGCTGCCGCCGGCCATGGTGAGCTGCTTCTCGTACGGCGACACCGCACTGGTCGAGCGTTTCGTCACGGGCACCGAGGTCGCCGTCTCGGTCATCGACACCGACGGCGGGCTGATGGTCCTGCCGGGCGTCGAGATCGTCCCGGACGGCGGGTTCTACGACTACTCGGCCCGCTACACCGCGGGCGCCACCGAGTTCTTCGCGCCGGCCCGGCTTCCCGCCGAGGCCATCGTGGCCTGCGCGGACGCAGCGCTCACCGCGCACCGCGCGCTCGGCCTGAGCCATCTCTCGCGGACCGACCTGATCGTCGACGCGGACGGTCGGCCGTGGTTCCTCGAGGTCAACGTCGCACCCGGCATGACCGAGACCTCGACCTACCCGCAGGCAGTCACCGCCGCCGGGCTCGACCTCGGCCCCGTCGTGGCTTCGTTGATCGACCAGGCGATCCAGGGCTGAAGCCGCCGCCCACGGTCAGGTCACGGCGCGTGGATGCGCCCGCTCGGGGAACACTGGAACAGCCGGGATCGCCTGGGGCACAGGCGATGTCGCTCTACCGGGCCAGGTCGGTGAGACGCAGGTGCGACTAGTCGCGATCGATGATGTCGACGATGCGGCGGAGGTCGTCGAGGGTCGCGAACTCGATCGAGACCTTGCCCTTGCTCTTGCCGGCCTCGACCTTCACCCGCGTCTCGAGCCGGTCCGACAGCTTCGCCGCGATGTCATCGAGCCCCGGCATGGACGGCGTGCGCGGCCTCGAGACCCGCACCCGCTCACGGCCGTCGGCCTCTCCCAGGGACACGATCTCCTCGACCGTGCGCACCGAGAGCCCCTCAGCGACGATGCGGGTGGCCAGACGGTCCATCGACTCGTGGTCGTCGAGGGCGAGCAGGGCACGTGCGTGCCCGGCGGACAGCACACCTGCGGCGACGCGGCGCTGCACGGGGGCCGGGAGGCGGAGCAGGCGCAGGGTGTTGCTCACCTGCGGGCGGCTGCGGCCGATGCGGGCCGCCAGCTCGTCCTGGGTGCAGCCGAAGTCGTCGAGCAGCTGCTGGTACGCCGCGGCCTCCTCGAGCGCGTTGAGCTGAGCCCGGTGCAGGTTCTCGAGCAGGGCGTCGCGCAGGAGCACGTCATCGCCGGTCTCGCGGATGATGGCCGGGATGCGCTCGAGACCGGCAAGGCGGCTCGCCCGCCAGCGACGCTCACCGGCGACGAGCTCGAACGGCGTACCCGACTCCGGGCCGGCCGGCCGCACCACGACGGGCTGCAGCAGCCCGATCTCGCGGATGGAGAAGACGAGCTCGGCGAGCGCGTCCTCGTCGAAGACCTCACGCGGCTGGCGCGGGTTGGGCGTGATGTCGTCGAGGGGGATCTCGGCGTAGCGCACGCCGTCGACGCTCTGCAGCCCTGTGTCGTCGCCCTGATCGGCCACCGACGGCGTGGCGGCGTTGAAGAAGGCGTCGACCGGGTGCGGGTCGCCGGCGTTGGCCGCCGACTGGACCGCGGGCACCGGCGGGGCGTCGCGCGAGCCGGTGTCGTCGGCGGCGTCCCCGCCGTCGTGGCGGGGGTCGGCAGGCTTGGCAGCCGGGCTGGGGATGAGCGCACCGAGCCCTCGACCGAGCCCTCGACGCTGGTTCACCCTGCCGCTCCGATCACTGGTGGCCCGCACCTTCGCGGACCTGGTGCCGTGACCCTACCCGCCGCCGCCCACCCGGGCCGCGCGGTGGTCGACCCACCGTACTTTCCGGCTCAGGAGGCAGTTTCCGCCGCAGAAGCGGAGGGATCTCCTCCACCGAGCACCTGACGGGCGAGCTCGCGCGCCGCCTCGAGGTACGAAAGGGCGCCACTGCTGCCCGGGTCGTACGTCATCACCGTCTGGCCGTACGACGGAGCCTCGGAGACCCGGACCGAACGCGGGATCGCCGTGGGCAGCACGCGCTCGCCGAAGTGGCTGCGCACCTCCTCGGCCACCTGAGCGGCCAGGCGCGTGCGCGCGTCGTACATCGTGAGCAGGATCGTGGAGACGGTGAGGGTGGGGTTGAGCTCCTCGGTCACCAGCCCGACCGTGCGCAGGAGCTGGCCGAGGCCCTCGAGGGCGTAGTACTCGCACTGGATCGGGATGAGCACCTCGTCGGCGCACACGAGCGCGTTGAGGGTCAGCAGGCCGAGGCTGGGCGGGCAGTCGATGAGCACGTAGTCGAGCCGACCGTGCTCGCGCTCGTGCACCGGGAGGTACGCGGCCACCGCCTTGCGCAGCTTGTGCTCGCGCGCCACCGACGACACGAGCTCGATCTCGGCCCCCGCGAGATCGAGGGTGGCGGGGGCGCACCAGAGCCCGTCGTGATCGGCCACGGGCACGACCACCTCGGCGAGCGGGCGACCCTCGATGAGGACGTCGTAGATGCTCGGGATCTCGGCGTGGTGCTCGACCGAGAGCGCCGTGGAGGCGTTCCCCTGCGGGTCGAGGTCGATCACGAGCACCGCCAGACCCTGCAGCGACAGTGCGGCCGCGAGGTTGACGGTGGACGTCGTCTTGCCGACCCCGCCCTTCTGGTTGGCGACCGTGATCACCCGGGCGCGCGGGGGCTTGGGAAGGTCGGCGCCGAAGCCGCGGTGCTTGACGGCCATCGCCACCTCGGCAGCACGGGCCAGGGGCGTGTCGTACGTCAGTGCAGCACCCAGGTCGGTGCTCGGCTCGGCTCCGCTGCTCGCGGGTGCCTCCGGCTGGGGCTCGACGCTCATGCCTGCCCCTCCGGGCTGCTCGACGTTCCTGGGTCTGCGGTCTCGGACGGGCCGGGGTCTGCGGTGCTCGGGTCACCCTGTGCCGGTGGCCAACCGAGCCCGCTCGGGCTTGAGCCCGCCCTGGGGAGCGGCCAGCCGAGGCCGGGCGCGGCTGCGGTCGTCGCCTCGCTCATCGGGACCCCTTCCGGCGGCCGGCGGTCTTGCGGATGACGCGGACGACGGTCGTCGGCGGGTCGACGACGCCGGCGCCGCAGATCAGCACCTCGGCGTTGCCGCCGCCCACCTTCTCCAGGGCCTGCTGCGAGGCGACGACCTCCTCGGCCGCCCCCTCCCCCTTGAGGGCGAGCAGCACGCCGCCCACCCGCGCGAGCGGAAGGGTCCACCCGGCGAGGCGGTCCAAGGGAGCAACCGCCCGCGCGGTGACGACGTCGACCGACAGGGCCACCTCCTCGGCACGCCCGCGCAGGACCTGCACGCGGTCAGCCAGGCCCAGAGCCTCGACCGCCTCGGTCAGGAACGTCGCGCGCCGCAGCAGCGGCTCGACCAGCACCACGTGGACGTCGGGACGCACGAGCGCGAGCGGGAGCCCAGGAAGCCCGGCACCGGAGCCGACGTCCGCCACGGACGCGCCCTCGGGCACGAGCTCCTCGAGCACCGCGCAGTTGGCGACGTGCCGGCTCCACAGCCGGGCAGTCTCCCGTGGCCCGATGAGCCCGCGCACGACGCCGTCGCCCGCGAGCAGGACGGCGTACGCACGCAGCCCGTCCGCGGCATGGGGGTAGCGCTCCAGGAGCCGTGACTCGACCTCCAGGTCGACCGGCTCTCGGGGCACCTCCCCCGGGACGGCGTGCTCACTCATGGGGTCATGCTCGGATCAGGCCGTGGGCAGGACGACGACGAAGCGGTGCGGCTCCACGCCCTCGGACTCGCTGGACAAGCCGGCGGCGGCGACGGCGTCGTGCACGACCTTGCGCTCGAAGGGGCTCATCGGCTCGAGACGGACGGCCTCGCCGCTGTCCTTCGCGCGGGTGGCCGCCTCGGTGCCGAGCTCGGTGAGCTGGGTCCGACGGGCGGCGCGGTGGCCGGCCACGTCGAGCATGAGGCGAGAGCGGTCGCCGGTCTCGCGGGTGACCGCGAGGCGGGTCAGCTCCTGCAGGGCATCGAGCACCGCGCCGTTCGTGCCGACGAGGTGCTCGATGTCGCCACCGACGATGCTCACGAGGGCACGGTCGCCCCCGACATCCATGTCGATGTCGCCGTCGAGGTCGGCGATGTCGAGCAGGCCCTCGAGGTAGTCGGCGGCGATGTCGCCCTCGCGCTCCAGGATGGAGGCGCGTGTTTCACGGGAAACGGGGGCCTCGGTAGCCGAGTCAGCCGTTGTGGTCGCGTCAGGGGTGTCGGTCGTGTCGGTCGTGTCGCTCATGAGTCGTCTTTCTGGCTCGGGTGCGCGTGCACCGGACGTTCAGGTGCGGGAGCGCACCTCGGGTTCAGGGGTGTTTCACGGGAAACAGTGGGGTGGAGCACGGTCATGTTTCCCGTGAAACGGGTGATCAGGTCGTGGGTTCCGGGGTGGGGTCCGGGCGCTCAGCGCTGGGAGGTCCCTCGGACCCCGTCGGGTTCTGGGTGCCTGCCGCGCCCGGCGGCTTCTTCTGTCGCTTGCTGCGGCTCTGGTTCTTCGGCTGCTGCCGAGGTGCCGGCGGTGCGACCTCCGGGGGCGGGGGAGCCTCGGGGTCGACGCCGCCGTTCTTGCGCGCGCGCTTGGCCGCCTCGCGCTTCTCCCAGGCCTCGTACGCCGGCGTGTCTGGCTGGGGGTTGTTGCGGATCACGTAGAACTGCTGACCCATCGACCACAGGTTGGTGGTGAGCCAGTAGATGAGCACACCGACGGGGAAGTTGATGCCCGTGACGGCGAAGATCACCGGGAAGACGTACAGCAGGATCTTCTGCTGCTGCACCATCGGGTTGTCCTTGGCGCTGTTCTTCACGATCAGCTGACGCTGGGTGATGAACGTCGTGAACGTCATGAAGACGATGAGCACCATGGTGAAGATGCGCGTGACCGTCGGCAGGGGCGTCTGCGCCGCATCGACGAAGGTCGCGTAGATCGGGACGCCGAACAGGGTTGCGTCCCGGGCCTGGGCGACGAGCTCGGGCGTCATCACGCCACGGGCGATGCCCATCGAGATGCCTTGGAGCACCTGGAACAGCGCGTAGAAGATCGGGGCCTGGGCCAGGATCGGCAGGCACGAGGACAGCGGGTTGGTGCCCGTGTCCTTGTACAGCGCCATCATCTCCTGGCTCTGGCGCTCGCGGTCGCCAGCGTACTTCTTCTGGATCTCCTTGATCTTGGGCTGCAGCAGCTGCATGTTGCGCTGGCTCTTGATCTGCCGCACGAACAGCGGGATCAGCGCGATACGGATGACCACCACGAGGCCGACGATGGCGAAGGCCCATGACCACCCGGACGACGGCCCGAAGATGGCCCCGGTGAGCGTGTGGAACTGGATGAGGATCCAGCTCACGACGTTCTCGAGCCAGTTGATGGGGTTCCAGCTCACGCGGCACTCCGGTCGGTGGTGGGGCCGCCGGTGTCACCGGCGGTAGGGGTGGTCGAAGGAGCGGTCACGCGGGGCGCGATCTCGCTCGGAAGGCCGTCCCGGCTCGTGAGCGGGACGTAGGGCTCAGGCTTCCAGGCGCCCACAGCGGGAACGTGGTCGACGCCGCCGGGGTTCCACGGGTGGCAGCGGCAAACCCGAGCGGTGGCGAGCACGGTGCCCTTGGCCGCCCCGTGCACCTGGATCGCCTCGAGGGCGTACGCCGAGCACGAAGGGTAGAAGCGGCAGCGCTGCCCGAGCATCGGGCTGATCAGCCGGCGGTAGCCCACGATGAGCACGGTGAGCAGCAGGCGCACGACGCGGCCGACCGTGGCAGCGAGGAAGCCGCGCACCGCTGAAGCGAGTGAACTCATGGCCCGACCCCCGCAGAAGCGGCTTCCGCACGTCGGCGACCCTTGCTCAGAGCCGCGGCCAGCGCGCCGTCGAGGTCGAGGGCGAGAGCGGCGGAGCTGGCGCCGGACGCACCGGGAAGCGCGCGCACGACGACCTGCGAGCCGACGGGCAGGCCCTCGAGCCGGGGTGCCATGAGGTGCCGCAGCTTGCGCGTGACGGCATGGCGGACGACGGAGCCGCCCACGGCCTTGCTCACGACGAATCCCGCCCGCGGGCTCTGCCCGGGGCGGGATGTGGGGGCGGTGTCGTCCGACGCCAGGTCGAGGTGGACGACGAGGAGGGGCCGTGCGGCCCGTGACCCTCGTCGCACTGTCTCGCTGAAGTCCCGGCTCCGACGCAACCGCGCACTGCGGGGCAGCACGGTCGCGGGGGGATCCGGACGGACCGTCAGGCCGACAGCTCGGTGCGACCCTTGCGGCGTCGCGCCGCGAGGATCGAGCGGCCGGCACGCGTGCGCATGCGCAGGCGGAAGCCGTGGGTCTTGGCCCGGCGGCGGTTGTTCGGCTGGTACGTGCGCTTGGTCATCGGGTCGGCTCCGAACCGTCGTGAGAAGGCCAGGGTTCTGGCCGGGCGTGGGGTGATCGGCTGGCGCCGATCAGGTCTGGCCATGGCTGGCGGTCTCCCGCCGGCCACCACCGGACGCCGACGCCCCGGTCCCCGGAGGTCCGGGAGGCACGGTGCGCAGGCATGCGGCGGTGGCCGCCGTCGTCGTTCAGCCCCACT
Organism: Candidatus Nanopelagicales bacterium; assembly: GCA_038316965.1. Lineage (GTDB taxonomy): Bacteria > Actinomycetota > Actinomycetes > S36-B12 > CAIYMF01 > Longivirga. Next base: position 15,566 of record JBBQAY010000051.1, on the reverse strand, counting down.
GGGAACCGGTCAGCAGTGCGCTGTCGCGGGTCGTCGCAGGTCAGGACGGACGTCGGCCCGTCCACGGTACGGGCCTTCGCGCGCGGGGGTCAAACCGTGACCCCGCTCCCGGGGCCCCGGCGGTCCCGCCCGGGTAACCGTTCATCCTCCCGCTGCGTACCAGGATCCTGTGCCCGACACGCCGGTCAACGGCCCGGACGTGGCAGACTCCGGCGCGCACGCCTGTGGACAACCCCTTGACGGTCGTCGCTCGACGACCGTTACGGTCCCACTCCTGCGGCTACGGCCGCAGGAGGTCCCTGTCGTTCCACACCTGTGGACGAGCGTGTGGATGCCCGGCGGCACACCGTCGGGCAGCACCACGGCAGACCAGCGCAGCGGGCCTGCCGGACGATCACGACGGTCACGGCCGTCGAGACAGGGGTACGAGCGTGACGGACGACAGCGCGGCACTGGATCTCGCCGAGGTGTGGGCCCGGGCGCTCGAGTCCCTCGGAGACGCCCTCCCCCCGCAGCAGCGCGCGTTCGTGGCCCTGACCCGACCGCTGGCCATCATCGAGGACACCGCGCTGGTGGCTGCCCCCAACGAGTTCACCAAGGACGTGCTGGAGTCCAAGCTGCGTCCGCTCGTGGTCGACGCCCTCTCCCGCACGCTCGGCCGGGAGATCCGCATCGCGGTGACGGTCGACCCCTCCATCGCGCCCAACCTCGACGAGGACGCCACCGACGACCTCGCCGACTCGACCTACGCCGACAGCCCGGCCTCCTTCGCCGCGGTCCCGGTCCTGACGCCGGCACCCGCACCGCCCGCCGCGCTGGCACCGACCCTCGACCAGGCCCGTCCCGGCACCGGATCCCCCGGCACCCGTACCGAAGAGGCGAGCCGGCTCAACCCCAAGTACACCTTCGACACCTTCGTCATCGGCTCGAGCAACCGGTTCGCGCACGCAGCCGCCGTCGCCGTCGCGGAGCAGCCGGCCAAGGCGTACAACCCGCTGTTCGTCTATGGCGAGTCCGGGCTGGGCAAGACCCACCTGCTCCACGCGATCGGCCACTACACGCGCACGCTGTACGCCGGCGCGAAGGTGCGCTACGTGAGCTCGGAGGAGTTCACGAACGAGTTCATCAACTCGATCCGTGACGACAAGGCAGCCGCATTCCAGCGCCGTTACAGGGATGTCGACGTCCTGCTCGTCGACGACATCCAGTTCCTGTCGGGCAAGGTGCAGACGCAGGAGGAGTTCTTCCACACCTTCAACACGCTGCACAACGCCAACAAGCAGATCGTCGTCACGAGCGACCTGCCGCCCAAGCAGCTGCAGGACTTCGAGGACCGCATGCGTTCGCGGTTCGAGTGGGGCCTCATCACCGACGTCCAGCCGCCCGACCTCGAGACCCGTATCGCGATCCTGCGCAAGAAGTCCGCCCAGGAGCGGCTCTCCGCCCCCCCGGACGTCCTGGAGTTCATCGCCTCGAAGATCTCCACGAACATCCGCGAGCTCGAGGGTGCCCTCATCCGGGTGACGGCGTTCGCGAGCCTCAACCGCCAGCCGGTCGACCTGCCCCTCGCCGAGGTGGTCCTCAAGGACCTCATCACCGACCAGGCCGGCCCGGAGATCACGTCCTCGATCATCATGATGCAGACGGCGTCCTACTTCGGAGTCACGGTCGACGACCTCTGCGGCTCGAGCCGCTCACGGGTCCTCGTCACAGCCCGGCAGATCGCGATGTACCTCTGCCGCGAGCTCACCGACCTGTCGCTGCCGAAGATCGGTCAGGCGTTCGGTGGTCGCGACCACACCACGGTGATGCACGCCGACCGCAAGATCCGCCAGCTCATGGCCGAGCGTCGGTCCCTGTACAACCAGGTCACCGACCTCACGGCGCGGATCAAGAGCACCGCCCGCCAGGGCTAGCCCTCCCCTGCGCCTCCGGGACGGGTCCCGCGCGCGCTCCCACGACCCATTCACGTGGTCAGGCGCGCCCTGACGAGTACCGAACGCTCCACTTCGTAGTCCTCCCCACCCTGGGGATAACCCTGTGGAAGGCGAGCCTGACCTGCTGTGACCCCCCCAGCTTGCCGCCGTCGCGGGACTGGGTCGGGGCTGCGCCCCGACTGCCACGGCCGTCGATCGGTGCATCCTGCACCGCGGGAGCCTGGGGACGACCTCGGGACGCACCTGTGCCCAACCGGCACCTGGCCTGGGGACGACGGGGGACGACACGAGGTGCGAGCGGCGTCATCCCCAGGTGCGGGCTGTCGTCCCCAGGCCTGGTCCCCAGGCGCGGGGGACGGCGACACGCCGCTCCACCTGCGACGTCGATGGTTGTCCCCACCATCCACACCCCCTATGACTACCTACACAGTGAGTTCAAGGAGTGTCATTTCCAGGTCCTTCACCTCGGACCCTCCTGTGGATGACACCGTCGCCCGCCTCCGGCGGGCACCGCACCGCGTCGTCCGTGGCGCCCTGCGCGAGGCACCGGACCGATCCCCTGTGGGATGCGGCCTGCGCGCTGTGGGTGCCGCATGGAAGCATGGCACCGTCGTCCCGGCCGGCACGTCTCCGTGCCGAGGCCAGCACGGTCGACCGCACGGGTGCCTTCCGTGTAGAAACACGCACGTCGTACCTCCACTCCGCCAACCGGCGGGGCCCTGCTTTGGGAGTCATCGTGAAGTTCCGGCTCGAGCGCGACGTCCTCGCTGACGCCGTCGCCTGGGCGGCTCGCACCCTGCCGAGCCGACCGTCCATGCCGATGCTCGCGGGCCTGCTGGTCGAGGCCGGCCCCGGCGGGCTCACGCTGTCGAGCTTTGACTACGAGGTCTCCGGCCGTGTCGCGGTAGCCGCCGACGTCGACGAACCGGGCACTGTGCTCGTCTCGGGCCGTCTGCTCGCCGACATCGCCCGCGCCCTCCCGGCCGCGCCCGTCACGATCACCTCCGAGGGCAGCCGGGTCGAGGTCCGTTGCGGGCGCTCGTCGTTCACGCTTCCGACCCTCCCCGTCGACGACTACCCGTCGCTACCCGACATGCCCGGCGCCTCCGGCACGATCCCGGGCGTGAGCCTCGCAGCCGCCGTCGCACAGGTGGCCATCGCCGCGGGCCGCGATGACACCCTCCCGACCCTCACCGGCATCCGCGTCGAGATCGACGGATCCTCGATCACCCTCGCTGCCACCGACCGCTACCGCCTCGCCGTCCGCGAGCTCCAATGGACTCCTGAGGTTGCGGGTCTTGAGACCAACGCCCTCATCCCCGCGCGCACCCTCGCCGACACCGCGAAGGCGTTGGCGCACTGCGATCTGGTCCACCTCGCGCTGTCGGCGTCCGGCGCCGGCGACGGGCTTCTCGGCTTCGAGGGCGACGGCCGACGCACCACGACCCGCCTGCTCGACGGCGAGTTCCCGAAGTACCGCGCGCTCCTGCCCAGCGAGTCCGCGACGGTCGCAACGGTCGAGACCGCTCGTCTTGTCGACGCCGTGAAGCGCGTGTCGCTGGTCGCCGAGCGCAACACCCCCGTGCGCCTCACCTTCTCGGGTGAAGAGGTCGAGCTGCGCGCGGGTGCGGGCGACGAGGCCCAGGCGACCGAGGCGGTCGAGTGCGCGGTCGACGGCGACGCCATCGAGATCGCGTTCAACCCGCAGTACCTCCTCGACGGGCTGTCGGCGGTGGACGACGCCACGACCAAGCTGTCGTTCACGACCTCGACCCGTCCGGCCGTGCTCACGGGCGGATCCGCAACCGGTGCACCGGCGTACCGCTACCTCCTCATGCCGGTGCGACTGTCGGGCTGAGCCCCACCCGCCGTCCGTCGGAAGCAAGGAGCAACGAGCGCGTGCACGTCACCGCCTTGTCGCTCACCGACTTCCGCTGCTACCACCAGGTCGATCTCGAGCTGCGTGCCGGAGTCACGTCGCTGATCGGCCAGAACGGTCAGGGCAAGACCAACCTCGTCGAGGCGCTGGGGTACGTCGCAACTCTCGGGAGCCATCGGGTGGCCACCGATGCACCCCTCGTACGACTCGGCGCAGAGCGCGCTGTCGTCCGCGCCAAGGTCGCCCGTGACGACCGCGACACCGTGGTCGAGCTCGAGATCAATCCGGGCCGCGCAAACCGCGCTCGTATCAACCGTTCTCCGGTTCCACGCCCCCGCGAGGTGCTCGGTCTTCTGCGCACGGTGCTGTTCGCACCGGAGGATCTCTCGCTCGTGAAGGGCGACCCGTCCGAGCGCCGCCACTTCCTGGACGACCTCCTCGTGGCGCGTACTCCACGGATGGCGGGCGTGCGGTCGGACTACGAGCGCGTGCTCAAGCAGCGCAACGCCCTGCTGAAGTCCGCTGCCGCCGCTCGGCGAGGCGGTCGAGGCTCCGACGACGTGCTGCACACCCTCGAGGTGTGGGACACCCACCTCGCCACCCTCGGCGGCGAGGTGCTGGCTGCGCGCCTCGATCTCGTCGCCGCGCTCGGCCCGCTCGTCGCAGCGGCGTACGACACGGTCAGCTCGGGCGCTGGGCCCGCGGCACTCGAGTACGTCTCGTCCCTGGGTGCCGACACCGAGCTCGTGCCCGACCGGGCCGCGCTCGTCGAGATCCTGCTCGCGGGGATCGAGCGGCGTCGTCGCGACGAGATCGAGCGCGGCGTCTCCCTGGTCGGCCCGCACCGCGACGACCTGCTGCTGCGCCTCGGCCCCTCCCCCGCGAAGGGCTACGCGTCGCACGGCGAGTCATGGTCGTTCGCCCTCGCCCTGCGGCTCGCGTCGTACGACCTGCTCACCGGCGACGGCACGGCGGGCGGCGAGCCCGTGCTGATCCTCGACGACGTCTTCGCCGAGCTCGACACCACGCGCCGAGCCCGCCTGGCTGAGCTCGTGGCCGGGGCGGAGCAGGTGCTCGTGACCGCGGCCGTGGCGGCTGACGTGCCCGACCTCCTCGCCGGCGACCGGGTCGACGTCCTCGCCGGGGCGGTGTCCCGTGCCTGAGGACGACGTCGAGGGTGTCGAGCAGGGCGAGCCTCCGACCGTGTCCGGCATCGATGCCGCCAAGGAGGCGCTGGCCCGAGCCCGGGCGGCGTCCCGCACGGCCCCTGACCCCCGCGCGAGCGGACGCACGACCTCGAGCCGTCGGCGTACGCCGCGCGGGCAGGATCCCGATCCCCGCAGCGGACCCGGCCCCGACGCGCGCGATCCGCAGCTGCTCGGCTCCTCGATCGACCGGATCATGCGCGAGCGTGGTTGGGAGCGGCCGACCGCCGTCGGCGGCCTGACCGGGCGCTGGGCCGACATCGTGGGCGCCGACGTCGCCGAGCACGTGCGACCGGAGACGTTCGAGCAGGCTGCCGACGGCCACGGGCTGCTGCTGGTGCTGCGCGCGGACTCCTCGTCGTGGGCCTACTCGATGCGCAGCCTGCTCCCCGACCTACGGCGCCGCCTCGACGCCGAGCTCGGCCAGGGCACCATCCGCGACATCTCCGTGCTGGGGCCGGCCGCGCCGTCCTGGAAGCACGGCAAGTTCCACGTGAAGGGCCGCGGCCCGCGCGACACGTATGGCTAGCCCTCCGGTGCTCATGCCGGCTCCAAGCTGAGGGCTCCTTCGTCGCCCTCCGCGTCGCCGGGCCCCGCGCCGGGCGCGGTGCTGCGGCGGGGCCTCGTTCCTCGGCCACGCCTTGCACCGCGCTTAGCCCGGCGGCGCGGGGTAGTGCGGGTCGTACGGCGTCCAGCGCGTCCGGGGATGGTGGCTTCGGGTTGGCGGTGGCACTCAGAGTCGACTTTTGGCGGACCGGCGGGTTCGGACGGGGGTGACCGGGGGTCGGGGGGACGGAAAGCCCGTCCACAGGCGCGCGACCCCCGGCGACATATCCCCACTCACGGAGGGCGCCAACGCGGCTCCAGGGGCCTGCTCACGGTAGGATGGGAGGCAGTTCTCCCGGGGTCCCGGGCTCCTCCCGTGGGCGCCCTCCCGGCCGGTCGCAGGCACCGGGCGCGCCCCGGCGGTGCTCCCGTGGGGCACGTGCCCGCAGGCCCGACCAGCACAGCTCGGCAGCTCGGCAGCGCGCACCTCGCGCGCCCACGACAGAGGGGTCACGCGTGTCCTACGACGCGAGCAACATCACCGTCCTCGAAGGTCTCGAGGCCGTCCGCAAGCGCCCCGGCATGTACATCGGCTCCACGGGTGAGCGCGGCCTGCACCACCTCGTGTACGAGGTCGTCGACAACTCCGTCGACGAGGCCCTCGCCGGCTACTGCGACACGATCGACGTCACGATCCTCGCCGACGGCGGCGTCCGGGTGGTCGACAACGGCCGTGGCATCCCCGTCGACATCGTCGAGAGCGAGGGCAAGCCCGCGGTCGAGGTGGTCCTCACCGTCCTGCACGCCGGCGGCAAGTTCGGCGGCGGCGGGTACGCCGTCTCCGGCGGTCTGCACGGCGTGGGCGTCTCGGTCGTCAACGCACTGTCCAGCCTTGTCGAGGTGCAGGTCCGGCGGGACGGCTTCGTGCACCGCATGGACTTCGCGTACGGCGTGCCCACCACGACTCTGCGCAAGGAGGAGCCCACCGACGAGACCGGCACGACGGTCACGTTCTGGGCCGACGGCGAGATCTTCGAGACCACCCACTACGACTTCACCACGCTCTCGCGTCGCTTCCAGGAGATGGCCTTCCTCAACAAGGGCCTCACCCTGAAGCTCACCGACGAGCGCGAGCCCGACCCGATCGATGTCGAGCTCGACGGCGTCGACCCGACCGAGACCGCGCCTCGCCACGTGACGTATCACTACGAGGGCGGCATCGCCGACTTCGTGAAGTACCTCAACGCCACCAAGGGCCCGTCCCACCAGCATGTGATCCACGTGGAGTCCGAGGACACCGAGCGCCTCATCTCCGCCGAGGTCGCGATGCAGTGGAACTCCGGCTACTCCGAGTCGGTCTACACGTTCGCCAACACGATCCACACGATCGAGGGCGGCACGCACGAGGAGGGCTTCCGCGCGGCGCTCACCACCTGCGTCAACAAGTTCGCCCGCGAGTGGGGCGTGCTCAAGGAGAAGGACATCAACCTCTCCGGCGAAGACATCCGCGAAGGCCTCACGGCGATCGTGTCGGTGAAGCTCGGCGAACCGCAGTTCGAGGGCCAGACCAAGGCCAAGCTCGGCAACACCGAGGCCAAGACCTACGTGCAGAAGCTGGTCAACGAGCACCTCGGTGCGTGGTTCGAGGCCAACCCGTCGGAGGGCAAGGACATCGCGCGCAAGGCGGTGCAGGCCTCGGCCGCGCGCATCGCCGCGCGCAAGGCACGCGACCTCGCCCGCAATCGCAAGGGCCTCATGGGTGGTGCCGGTCTGCCCTGCAAGCTCATCGACTGCTCGAGCACCAACCCGGACGAGTGCGAGGTCTTCATCGTCGAGGGAGACTCCGCCGGCGGCTCGGCCCGCAGCGGCCGCGATCCCCGCACCCAGGCGATCCTCCCGATCCGCGGAAAGATCCTCAACGTCGAGAAGGCGCGCATCGACAAGGTGCTGCAGAACAACGAGGTCCAGGCCTTGATCTCGGCGTTCGGCACCGGCGTGCACGACGACTTCGACATCGAGAAGCTGCGCTACAACAAGGTCGTCCTGATGGCTGACGCCGACGTCGACGGCCAGCACATCACCACGCTGCTGCTCACGCTGCTGTTCCGCTTCATGAAGCCGCTCGTCGAGCGCGGTCACGTCTACCTCTCGCAGCCGCCGCTGTACAAGATCAAGTGGTCGCGCGAGGAGCCGGGCTACGCCTACTCCGACCGCGAGCGCCACGCGGTGATCGAGGCCGGTCTCGCGGCGGGCAAGAAGCTGCCCAAGGAAGAGGCGGTGCAGCGCTACAAGGGTCTCGGCGAGATGAACGCCGACGAGCTGTGGGAGACCACGATGGATCCCGAGCGCCGCGTTCTCCTGCAGGTCACGATCGACGACGCCGCACAGGCCGACGAGATGTTCAGCGTCCTCATGGGCGAAGACGTCGAGAGCCGTCGAGCCTTCATCCAGCGCAATGCCCGCGACATCCGCTTCTTGGACATCTAGCCGTACGGCGCACGCGTCCAGCTTCCCGTCGTACCGCGAAGGAAACCCATGCCTGACGACATCGACACCACCACCGACAGCCCCGAGTTCAACCCGCGGATCGAGTCCGTCGACCTCCAGGTCGAGATGCAGCGGTCCTACATGGACTACGCGATGTCGGTCATCGTGTCGCGAGCACTGCCCGACGTCCGCGACGGCTTGAAGCCGGTGCACCGTCGCGTGCTCTACGCGATGTTCGACGGCGGCTACCGCCCCGACCGTGGCTTCTCCAAGTGCGCGCGCATCGTCGGCGACGTCATGGGCAACTACCACCCCCACGGCGACAGCTCGATCTACGACACCCTCGTGCGGCTGTCGCAGCCGTGGGCGCTGCGCTACCCGCTCGTGCAGGGCCAGGGCAACTTCGGCTCACCGGGCAACGACCCCGCCGCGGCGATGCGCTACACCGAGGCGCGCATGGCGCCGCTGGCCATGGAGATGGTGCGCGACATCGACGAGGAGACCGTCGACTTCGTCCCCAACTACGACGGGCGCACGCAGGAGCCCGTCATCCTGCCGAGCCGGTTCCCCAACCTGCTCGTCAACGGCAGCGCCGGCATCGCGGTCGGCATGGCCACCAACATCCCGCCGCACAACCTCGGCGAGGTGGCCGAGGCCGCGCAGTGGGCGCTCGCCCACCCCGAGGCCACGCGCGAGGAGATGCTCGAGGCCTTCCTCGAGCGGGTGAAGGGCCCGGACTTCCCCACCGGCGGTCTCATCGTCGGGCGCAAGGGGATCGAGGACGCGTACCGCACCGGCCGCGGCTCGGTCATGATGCGCGCCGAGGTCGAGGTGCAGGAGGACAGCCGCGGACGCACGCTGCTCGTCGTCACGCAGCTGCCGTACCAGGTCAACCCCGACAACCTGCTGCTGCGGATCGCCGAGCTGGCTAACGACGGCAAGATCTCGGGCATCTCCGACGTCCGCGACGACTCGTCGTCCCGCACGGGCATGCGGCTCGTGATCGAGCTCAAGCGCGATGCGGTAGCGAAGGTCGTGCTGAACAACCTCTTCAAGCACACCCAGCTGCAGGACAACTTCTCCTGCAACATGATCGCGCTCGTCGACGGCATCCCGCGCACGCTGCCCCTCGACGGCTTCATCCGGCACTGGCTCACGCACCAGATCGAGGTCATCGTCCGGCGCACGACCTACCGCCTGCGCAAGGCGGAGGAGCGCGCGCACATCCTGCTCGGCTACCTCAAGGCGCTCGACGCGCTCGACGCCGTGATCGCGCTCATCCGCGCGAGCGCCACCGTCGACGACGCGCGCACGGGCCTCATGGCGCTGCTCGAGGTCGACGAGATCCAGGCGACGGCGATCCTCGACATGCAGCTGCGCCGTCTTGCGGCCCTCGAGCGGCAGAAGATCATCGACGAGTACGACGACCTCCAGGTGAAGATCGCCGACTACAACGACATCCTCACGAACGAGCCTCGTCAGCGCAGCATCGTCAGCGACGAGCTCGCCGAGATCACGACGAAGTACGCCGACGAGCGCCGCAGCATCATCATCCCCTGGGACGGCGAGGTCACCGACGAGGACCTCATCGCCGAGGAGGAGGTCGTCGTCACGATCACGCGCGGCGGCTACGCCAAGCGCACCATCGCGAGCCTCTACCGCGCGCAACGTCGTGGTGGCAAGGGCGTGCGTGGTGCAGCCCTTCGCGGCGACGACGTCGTCGAGCACTTCTTCGTGACCACGACCCACCACTACCTGCTGTTCTTCACCAACAAGGGCAGGGTCTACCGCGCGAAGGCCTACGAGCTTCCCGACTCCGGTCGCGACGCGCGCGGGCAGCACGTGGCGAACCTGCTCGCGTTCCAGCCCGAGGAGCAGATTGCCCAGGTGCTCGACGTCCGTGACTACGCGGCGGCGCCGTACCTCGTTCTCGCCACCCGCGACGGCATGGTCAAGAAGACGCGCCTCGACGAGTTCGACTCCAACCGCAGCGGTGGCGTCATCGCCATCAACCTGAAGGACGACGACGAGCTCATCTCTGCCCAGCTCGTCGACGAGGGCGCCGACCTCCTGCTCGTCAGCGCCAAGGGGATGTCGGCCCGCTTCACGGCCGACGACGACACCCTGCGTCCGATGGGCCGGGCCACGTCCGGCGTCATCGGCATGCGCTTCCGCGCCGGCGACCACCTGCTCGCGATGGACACCATTCGCGAGGGTGCGTTCGTCGTCACCGTCACCGACGGCGGCTACGCCAAGCGCACACCGGTCGACGACTGGAACGCCAAGGGCCGAGGCATCTACGGCGTCCGCGCGATGAAGCTCGTGCAGGAGCGCGGCTCGCTCGTGGGTGCGCTGGTGGCGCTCGAGGACGACGAGGTCTACGCGATCGCCTCCGACGGCGTCGTCATCCGCACGCGCGTGGCCGAGATCCGCGCCACCGGTCGCGACACGATGGGTGTCTCGCTCATGGACGTGAGCGGCGACAACGCGATCGTGGCCGTGGCTCGTGGCGAGGCCGGCGTCGACGACGACGACGACCTTGAGAGCGACCTCACCCCCGACACCGAGGGTGACGGCGTGGGCACGGGCGCGACGATCGCGGCGTCGGACGCGGTGAGCGACGAGTCCTCGGTTACCGTGGAGACCTCGACCGACGACGACACCGAGAGCTGAGGGGACACCACGGGTGGATACCGCAGGTACGACCCCGCGCCCGGGAGGAGCCGAGCGATCGGCGACGCCCAAGCGCCCGGCCGGCTCCGGGGCCCAGGCACCCGAACGGTCGGGGACCGCAGATCGCCCGGCCGGCTCCGGGGCCCAGGCACCCGAACGGTCGGGGGCCGCTGATCGCCCGGCCACGTCGGCTCGGCCGGCAGGCGCAGGCACCGCTGCACCGGAGCGGCCGGCTCCCCCCGAGCGCCTTGACCCGCCTGTGCGGGCGCAGCTCGATCCGCGCACCGGATCGGGTGCGCCCCAGGGCGTGCCCACGTCGTCGGTCCGGCCGGCTGGCCCGCGTCGGGCGCGGCTCATGGTCACCCGGCTCGACCCGTGGTCGGTGATGAAGACGGCGTTCATGCTCTCGGTGTCGCTGTCGATCGTGCTCGTGATGGCCGTGGCGCTGCTGTGGTGGACCCTCGACGTCACCGGCGTGTTCGCCGCCATCGCTCGCACCGTGGACGACCTGGCAGGGACGTCGTCCACCTCGTTCGACTTCGAGTCGCTCGTCGGCTTCAACCGCGTCATGGGCATCTCGTTCGTGCTGGCGGCCATCGAGATCGTGCTCGTGTCCGCCCTCGCGACACTGTTCGCGTTCCTCTACAACCTGTCGGTCGGGCTCACCGGCGGGCTCGAGGTCACCTTGTCCGAGGACTCCTGAGGGCCGAGGTCGGCGTACGGTCTCCTTGCACGCCTCCCCGTTTGGGGGACCCCGGCGTGCTGGGGTAACCTTCCCCGGCACGCTTGGGGCCTATAGCTCAGCCTGGTTAGAGCGCTTCCCTGATAAGGAAGAGGTCGATGGTTCAAGTCCATCTAGGCCCACCACCAAGCCCCACCCGCTCGGGAAGGCAGGAACCGTGAAGAAGCTGCTCGTGCTCGCCGCGCTCGCCGCGGTCGGCTATGTCGTCTACCAGCAGATCAGCGCCTCCAAGGCGGAGCAGGACCTCTGGACCGAGGCCACCTCGGCTCCCGACCTGCGCTGATCCGCATCACCGGGCGGTCCTCGGGACCGTCTCCGGGGGCTTAGCTCAGTTGGTAGAGCGCTGCCTTTGCAAGGCAGAAGTCAGGGGTTCGAGTCCCCTAGCCTCCACGCAGGGGAAGGTCCGGGCCATCGGTCCGGACCTTTTCGTCTCTGCGGCTGGTGGCCCGGGCCTTGCCCTGCTGGGGCGAGGGGACGTGGGCCCCCGCTGCGCATCTGAGCGCAAGCGCCATGTCCCCACCCAAGAGCCATGATGCGTAGTAGGGGACCCTAGCCTCCACGTACTTGCAGAGAGCCGTTCGATGAAGGGCCCGTGAGTACGGCTCTATTGGATGAAGGCCCCCTTCATCGCACACGACCGGGGCTACAGGCGCTGGCGCATCAGGCTCGCGTCCGGCCCGACCGGATCGGGGAACTGCAGGGCGCGCTCGTACCCGGCCCGCTCGTAGAAGGCATCCCGGTGCGGCTGGCACTCGAGCAGCACGAGGTCGCCACCCAGGTCGCGCACGTGGGAGGCGAACGCCGCGAGCAGCGCGAGCCCCACGCCCCCGCCCTGGGCGTCCGGGTCGACGCCGAGCTTGCCCACGTGGCCGTGCCCGGCCTGGGTCGCGTGCGCCTCGGCCTGGTTGTTCCGGAACTCCCACTCGAGCGCGTCCTCAGGGTCGTCCGGGCGCGACGTCCCGACCTGCCGTGTGCAGGCGAGGCAGCGCCCCGGCAGCGATCCCTGCAGCATCCCGAGGAGCCTGTCGCCGTCGTACGCCGCGAGCACCACCTCGAACCGCGTCGGGTCCTCGGCCTCGTAGTGCTCGAGCAGGACGGCCTCGCGACGGCCGCGGTCCTCGCCGTACTGCTCGACCACGTACGGCTCGTCGAGGAAGGCGCGCGTCAGCAGCGCCGCTGCAGCCGACCAGTCCTCGGTGTCGAACCTCCGGATCTCCATGACCACATGCCTATCAGCCCGACGCGCGTCAGGATGGAGCCATGGTGAACACAGCCGTCGAGGGCACCGCACCCGATGGCCGCCGCTACGTCCAGGCGGAGACCCGAGCGGTGCTGCGCGCATGGCTCGACCAGCACCAGGACGACGGCGCCGGCGCCTGGGTCGCGTCGTGGAAGAAGGCGACCGGGCGCCCGGCGGTGACGTACAACGACGTCGTCGAGGAGCTGCTCTGCGTCGGCTGGGTCGACAGCACCGCCGGCACTCTCGACGCCGAGCGCGGCATGCTCTGGTGCGCCCCTCGCAAGAAGGCCAGCGGCTGGTCGCGGCCGAACAAGGAGCGGGTCGCCCGGCTCGAGGCGGCCGGGCTCCTGCTGCCTCGCGGTGCCGCCGTGATCGAGCAGGCGCGAGCCGACGGCAGCTGGTCCAAGCTCGACGACGTCGAGAACCTGATCGAGCCCGACGACCTCGCTGCCGCGCTGGACGCCGACGCGCCTGCCCGTGGCCACTGGGACGCCTTCCCGCGCTCGGTGAAGCGGGGACTGCTCGAGCTCATCACCCAGGCCAAGCGGCCGGAGACCCGGGCGCGCCGCATCGCCACGATCGTCGCTGACGCCCACGACGACAGCCGCGGCCCCTTCGACCGGGCACGCCGAACGCCCTGACCGCACCGTCGTCCGGAATCCGCGAGGCGGTACGCCGGGGGGCGCGAGCCCACTCTCGCGTGCGAGGATTCGCGCGTGACCACATTTGCGACGCTGCACACCAACCAGGGCGACATCCGCATCGAGCTCTTCCCGAACCACGCGCCGAAGACGGTGCGCAACTTCGTGGGCCTCGCCGACGGATCCCAGGAGTGGACCGACCCCAAGACCGGCCAGAAGCGCTCGGACTCGCTCTACGCGGGCACCGTCTTCCACCGCGTCATCGGCGGCTTCATGATCCAGGGCGGAGACCCGCTCGGCACCGGCACCGGCGGCCCGGGCTACCGCTTCGGCGACGAGTTCCACCCCGAGCTGCGCTTCGACCGCCCGTACCTCCTGGCGATGGCCAACGCCGGCCCCGGAACGAACGGCTCGCAGTTCTTCATCACGGTCACCAACACCCCGCACCTGAACATGAAGCACACGATCTTCGGCGAGGTGGCCGACGCCGAGAGCCGCGCGATCATCGACGCCATCGCCACGGCGCCGACGGGCCGCATGGACCGCCCGCTGGCCGACGTCATCATCGAGTCGGTAACGGTCGAGGATGTCGACGCCTGATCCGAGCTCGGCGCCGGCGGTGCCGGTCTGCTACCGGCACCCTGACCGCGAGACCTACATCCGTTGCGCTCGCTGTGATCGGCCGATCTGCCCGGACTGCATGACCTCGGCCTCGGTCGGGTTCCACTGCCCCGAGTGCATCGCCGAGGCGAAGGCCACCGCTCCGGTGGTCAAGAGCCGGCTCGGTGCCACAGTGCCGAGCCGCCCGACCGTCACGATCGCGATCATCGGGCTCTGCGTCCTCGCGTACGGCTGGCAGTTCCTGACCCAGGACGCCGCCACCGGCGACTTCGGCATGTGGCCGGTGTACGTCGCGCTCGACAACCAGTACTACCGGCTGCTGACGAGCATGTTCCTGCACGGTGGGCTGCTGCACATCGGCCTCAACATGCTGTTCCTCTGGATGCTCGGCCCGCAGCTCGAGTACGTCCTCGGGCACGTGCGCTTCGCGGTGCTGTACGTCGTGGCAGGCCTCGGCGGCTCGATCGCGTCGTTCTGGTTCAGCACCCCCAACACCCTGTCGGTCGGCGCGAGCGGCGCGATCTTCGGCCTGCTGGGCGCCTACGTCGTCGTCGGGCGCCGGCTCTCCATCGACACGACCCAGATCGTCGGGCTCATCGTCATCAACATCGTGCTGGGCTTCGTCATCTCCGGCATCGACTGGCGGGCGCACCTCGGTGGCCTCGTCACCGGTGCCGCAGTCGCGGCCCTGTTCGCGTACGCGCCCAAGAAGGGGCAGGTCGTGGTGCAGGCGGTGGGCGTGCTGGCCGTCGTCGCGCTGCTGGCCGTGCTGACCGTGGTGCGCGACGACCAGCTCACGAACCAGCTGGTCCAGGCGGGGCTCGTCGCCATCCACAGCGGCTAGGGCCGGCACCCGGCGCCCGCTCCTGCCGGCGGTACACCCCGTCAGTTAGCGTTCGGTAACAGCGCGGGCCCGCACGAGGGCCGCGACCGCGAGGAGGATCCCAGCCATGAGCCAGCGCGACGCCGTCATCGTCGAAGCAGTCCGTACGCCGGTCGGCGTCGGCAAGCCGGGCAAGGGGGCGCTCTCGGGCATCCACCCGGGTGATCTCGGGGCGCACGTGCTCGAGAACCTCGTCGCCCGGGCCGGCCTCGATCCCGTGCTCGTCGACGACGTCATCTGGGGCACGGTGTCGCAGGTCGGCGAGCAGGCGTTCAACGCCGCCCGCAACACCCTGCTCGCCGCGGGCTTCCCCGAGTCGGTGCCGGGCACGACCATCGACCGCCAGTGCGGCTCGAGCCAGCAGGCCGTCCACTTCGCGGCCGCCGGGCTGATAGCCGGTCACTACGACGTCGTGATCGCGGGCGGCACCGAGTCGATGTCACGCGTCCCGATGTTCTCCAACGCCAACGGCGGCGACGGCCCGTTCCCCTCGCGGATGCTCGCGCGGTACGACAACGGCCTGGTGCCGCAGGGCATCTCGGCCGAGATGATCGCCGCGAAGTGGGGCCTGTCCCGTGGGCAGCTCGACGAGATCGCCGTCGCCTCGCACGAGCGTGCCGCCGCGGCGCCCGACGCAGGTCTGTTCGCAGACGAGATCGTCGGCGTCGGTGGCTTCGGCACGGACGAGGGCATCCGCCGCGGCACCACGCTC
>JBBQAY010000050.1:0-23415 GCA_038316965.1 Candidatus Nanopelagicales bacterium | reverse complement strand
TGGCCGCGGCCGAGGACCTGTACACGTTCTTCTCGGAGAAGGTCGGCCAGCCGTACCGCACCATCGTGTGGGGGGACTCGCTCGGCGGGCTCATCACGCAGACCATCGCGGAGAAGCACCCCGAGTGGGTCGACGGAGCGGCTCCCTTCTGCGGCGCTGTCGCCGGAGTCATCCCCAACATGAACCTCGCGCTGGACGTCTCCTACGCCGTGAAGACGCTGATCTACCCGGAGATGAAGCTCACCGGCTACTCCAGCTACGAGGAGTCGGTGGCCAACTGGACCGAGGCGGTCAAGCGCCTCGTCGCTGCTGCGTCCGACACCGCCGGCGGGGGCACGGCGAAGGTGCTGTACATCGCTGCGCTCATCAACGCCCCGGTCCAGACCCAGCGCTTCGACGGCTCCACGATCGAGTCCAAGGTGAAGGCGACGGTCGAGGCGCTGGCGACCGGCCTCGGTTACGCGACGTTCGCGCGATACGACCTCGAGCAGCGGTTCGGCGGCAACCCGTCGTCGAACGCCGACGTCGACTACGCGGCGCGGATCAACGACTCTGAGCGCGCCCTCATCGACACCGTGACTCCGGGCGCGACAGCGGAGTACGACGCGCTGCTGCAGGCGGGGACGAGGATCCAGTCCGACGCCGCGGCGCTCGACACCGCCAAGGCCGAGGGCGGCGACCCGCAGGGCACGGTCACCGACCCGACCATCACGCTGCACACCGCGGCCGACCCGCTCGTGATCGTCCAGAACGAGACGTTCTTCGCCGATCGCTACAAGGCGTCGCAGCAGGCGGGCAAGACCAAGGCCGAGCTCGTGCAGCTCTACACGGTGGCCCCGGCGACCTACCCGGAGGAGCCCGGAGCTCCCTACGGCGCAGGGCACTGCAACTTCACGTCGGAGTCGCGCGTAGCCGTGATCGACCTGCTCACGCGCTGGGTTCAGGACGGCGTGTACCCGGGCAAGGTGGCGATCGCGACAGCGATGGGCACGACGAACGGCTACGCCCCGCTCTTCACCCCGGGGCCGTGGCCCGAGCCCACCGCGCAGGCCATCGGCTAGCGGGGCGTCCGACGAGAACGCAGTACGGCGCCGGCAGCCGCGAGGCCCGACGCGGCGACCACGACGCTCCACGCGATGGCGACAGGCGTGCTGCCGCCGACCGTGGTCACGAGCCCGACGAGCAGGGCGACCGCGGCCCACACCAGCAGAGCGGCGCGCGGATCGTCGTCGGCGAGGCGGTCGTACAGGATGAGGGACGCCATCGACAGGGCGACGCCGGCCAGCACGAACACGCCTGCCGACGCGGCCGCGACGTCGTAGTCGCTGCCGAGCACCAGGGGGACGAGCCGCGGCCCGAGGAGCACGGCACCGACGACCTCGATCAGACCGAGGGATGCGAGCAGCAGGGTCGCCCGTCGCAGGGCACCAGACTCGTTCCGAGCGAGGCGGGGGAACGCCGCGATCACCACCGCCTGGGGCAGCCAGAACGCGATCTTGGCGAGGATGGCCCCGGCGGCGTACTGGCCCGCGTCGTCGGCGGACAGGATCGCGCGGGCGAGCAGAACGTCGGCGGACGTGAGGACGAACATCGCCAGCAGGGCGAACGTCGCCCGCCCGGTCTCGCGCGCCACCGGCCCCGAGGCGCGGCCGAGCGACGGTCGACGGATCCGCGCGAGAGGGGCCGCCACCAACCAGCCCAGCACGGAGCCGACGAGCACGGCGAGGATCGTCGCCGTCACGTCACGGGTCGCGACCATCACTCCGAGGGCGAGACCGCTGCGGAGCGCGGCGACGATCGCGTACTGCGACGACAGTGCGACGAACCGGTTCTGGCCCTGCGTCGTCCCGAGCGCGAGACCCGTGAGCGTGAGGGGGAGGAAGGCCACCGCGAGGGCGACCAGCGGGAGCACGTCGAGGTGCAGGACTGCTGCGCCGACGGGCACGAGGGCGAGGGCCACGAGTGCTTCGACCGCGCCGGCGCCGAACGCAACGTGGCCGTGCAGGCTGCTGTCTCCGCCCTGTGCCACATGGCGGGCGACGACCGCCTGGACGGCGAGAGCGACGACGTTGCCGATGAGCAGGATGCCGAGCAGCGCACCGAGCTCGCCGAAGGACGCCGGGCCGAGAACGCGCGCCCCGACGACGTTGAGCGCGTAGCCGAGAACCTGACCGACGGCGAGGCCGACGGCGAGGAGAGCGCTGCTGCCCAGGAGAGCGTCGCTGCGGGGCGAGGCCGTGCCACGCGACTCGCTCACCGTGCTCCCTCGGTCGTGACCAGCGGACGCGTCAGAATAGGGCGAACCCCACCCTCGTAGCCTGGAGGCCGCGTGACCCCCCGCGCGCTCTCCGTATCGGCCGCTCTCGGCCTGGCGGTCCTGGTGCTCGGTCCGGCGCTGGCGCCCGGGTACGTGCTCCTCTACGACATGGTCTTCGTGCCGCAGCAGGACCTCCTCCCGGCCTCGGTAGGCCTGGGCGGGCAGCTGCCCCGCGCCGTCCCGCAGGACGCGGTGCTGGCGGTGCTCACGGCTATCGCCCCCGGGGCTCTCTGGCAGCACCTGGCCCTCGTGGGCATCGTCGCCGGAGGTGCCCTGGGTGCCGCTCGTCTCCTGCGTGGTACTGATCTGCTCGCCCGGCTCGCTGCGGCTGTGCTCTTCGTGTGGAGCGCCTACGTCGCAGAGCGTCTGCTCCTGGGCAGCTGGTCGCTGCTGGTCGCCGTCGCCGTCCTGCCGTGGGCGCTGTCGGCCGCCGTGGAGGTGCGCCGTGGCGTGCCGGGAAGCGCCGCCCGACTCCTGCTGCTCGTCGGCGTCGCGAGCCTCACGCCGACCGGCGGGATCCTCGCCACGGTGCTCGCGGGCCCTGTCGCGCTGGCGCAGGGGACGCGACTCCCTCGCACCCGAGGTGCGCTGCTGGCCGCGGGGATGCTGGCCGTGCAGCTCCCGTGGCTGGTCCCGTCGCTGCTCCACCCGGCCTCCGGTTCGTCCGACCCGGACGGTCTCGCTGCCTTCGCCCTGCGCCCGGAGGGCCCCTGGGGCGCGCTCGTCACAGCACTCGGCACCGGCGGGATCTGGAACGCCGAGGTGGTCCCCAGCTCACGCTCGCTCGTTCTCGCGCCCCTCGCAGCGCTGCTGCTCACCGCGCTCGTAGCCGTCGGGATGCGCCCGCTGGAGCGCCTCGTGGGGCGGGCGGCGGCGCGGTGGCTCCTCGTGTGCGCCGTTGCCGGGATCGTCGGGGCAGTGGCAGGGGCGTGGGACCTCACGAGGCCCGCAGTCGACGCCGTGGTCGAGCACGTCCCCGGTGGCGGTCTTCTGCGCGACGGCCAGAAGTGGCTCGCACCGTGGACCCTGCTCGTGGCGACGTCTGCACCGCTCGGCCTGCACCGCCTGCTGGTGCGGGTCGGGGACGCGACGGCGCGAGCGGCACTGGCGATCGGACTCGTCCTCCTGCCGCTAGCCGTGATGCCCGATCTCGCGTGGGGAGGCCTGGGCAGGCTCCAGTCGGTCTCGTACCCGGACGACTGGGCGCAGGTCCGGTCCTCACTCGAGAGCACGGGGGCGGCCGGGGGAGACGTCGCGGTGCTGCCGTGGTCGGCGTTCCGGGCCTTCGACTGGAACGGCGGCCGCACGTCCCTCGACCCGGCCCCGCGCTACCTCCCACGTGCGACGGTGGTCGACGACACCCTCCTCGTCGCGAGACCTGACGGGACGGTGCTGCGGGTCAGTGGGGAGGATCCGCGGTCGGCGTCCATCTCCGCCGCCCTCGAGGCCGGGCGCCCCCTCGTCGACGTCCTGCCGGGCCTGGGCGTCTCGTACGTCGTCGTGGAGCTGGCGACACCTGGCCCGCCGCCCGGGTCTGCGCTCGACGGGCTCACCCCGGTGCTGCGAGGACGCACGCTGGAGCTCTGGGCGGTCCCGGGCGAGGTCGCTCCCGCTCCGGTCCCGTCAGCGTGGGCGGTGGCCGTCGTGGGGCTGTCGTACGTGCTCGCAGGTCTCGTCCTGGTCACGTCTTTGCTCGTCGGCGTGATTGCGTGGCGCGGAATGCGACGCGGACGGGGGTCTGTTGCTACCCTCCGGGCAGTCGACGAGTCCAAGGAGGACACGTGAGCGGGTTTGCAGGGGCTGCTATCGCAGCTGTGGTCGGAGCGCTTATCGCCGGGGGTGCATCCCTCGGGCTGGTGTCGTCCCAGACCGCCGTGCCGGCACCGATCGACAAGGAGTACGTCGTCTACGGCACCAACTAGTCGTTCCACCTCGCGGCGCGAGGTGCAGGAAGCCCGCTCGGACCATGGTCCGAGCGGGCTTCGTCATTCACCAGATCGGGTCGTGGCACCGATCAGTAGGGGTCGTACGGCGAGTCGTGCTTCAAGGCCTTGAGCACCGGGGCAGCGTGCACGCGGCGGGCCCCCTTGATCGTCACGTTGCGTGCGTACCAGGGCATCTCGGCCAGGAACCGCTTGCGGTCAGCGGCTGTCGGCCGGGCCCGGTCGAACACGGCCATGGTCGACTCGCGCGACAGGTAGCGCAGCCGCCCGCGCACGAGCACATGGTCGAGCAGGGCGGACGTGACGCCGACCGAGCAGAACGAGTCGTGGATCAGCGTGAGCGCACCGTGGCTGAGGTGCTCGGTCCAGCCGAGGTCGTCGACGACCGTCCAGTAGTCGTGCTTGCCGTCGATGTAGAGAAGGTCGATCGGCATGTCCCAACCCACGAGAGCGTCCTGCGACTTCTGCGGCCTGAGGTCGACGATCTCGCTGAGGCCCGCAGCCTCGATGTTCGACTCGAACGTGGCACGGGTCGTCTGGCCGCCGAACATCGGCCCCTCGACGAACGGGTCGATGGCGGTCACGGTGGCACCCACCGACGCGGCCGCGAGCCCGAGCACCACGGTGGACCGTCCCTGGTGGCTGCCGATCTCGACGATGCGGGCACCCGGTGTCAGGTTGAGCGCCGAATCCCAGAGCAGGCGGCCCTGACCCTCCGTGAGCCACCCACCGATGGCGTCCGCTCGCGCCCAGGCGTCCTCGAAACGGGGCGGCTCGGAAGCGGAGGAACCGCTGGACGTCGTCAGCACGGGCGCCACCTTATGCTGCGCCGGTGGCGATGACCGGAGAGCTGGTGCAGGACGGTACGGCGCCCGCGCCGCCGCGTCGCGCCCGTCGACCCGAGCGGGTCGCCGACCTCCTCGTCCTGGCGATCCTCGCGGTGGTCATGACCGTGCAGGACCCTGGCCGCACTCGCTTCGACACCAAGCTCGACCTCGTCGTCGACCCGTGGGGCTTCCTCCAGCGAGCCTTCACGGCGTGGGACTCCTCTGCCGGGTTCGGCCAGCTGCAGAACCAGGCCTACGGCTACCTGTTCCCCATGGGTCCGTTCTTCGGCGTGACGCACTCTGCCGGCCTGCCAGCATGGCTCGCCCAGGCGCTGTGGGCCTGGCTGCTGGTCGCCACGGCCTACCTCGGCCTGCGGATGCTCGCCTCGCGCCTCGGTCTTCCCTGGTACGCCGCCGTCGCCGGTGCACTTGCCTTCGCACTCGCCCCGCGCGCGGTCACCGTCATCGGACCGATCTCCGCCGAGCTGCTCCCCACGGCTCTGCTGCCGTGGACGCTGCTGCCACTCGCCCGACGGGGCGGCACGGCCCGTCGTACGGGATTCCTCAGTGCGCTCCCGGTGCTGTTCATGGGCGCCGCGAACGCGACGCTGACGATCGCCGTCCTTCCTGTCACTGTGGTCTGGATCCTCTGCCGCGGCACGGGTCGCGCGAGGCTGCTGGTCTGGTGGGGGGCGTTCGTCGCGGCCTTCACCTGCTGGTGGGTGGTACCGCTCCTGGTTCAGGCGAGGTTCGCCACACCCTTCCTGTCGTACATCGAGAGCGGGCAGGACACCACGATCGGGCTCACACCCGCAGAGGTCGTACGCGGCGACGTGCACTGGGTCGCGGGTTTCGTCGACCGGGGCATCCCGTGGTGGCCTGCAGGTCACGAGTACGCCGCTGTGACGGCCTACGTCGTACTCACGTTGCTGGTGGCAGCAGTAGGGATGCTGGGTCTTGCCGGGTCGCGCATGCCCGAACGGCGGGCCGCAGCGCTGTCCGCGCTTGCCGGCCTGGTGGTCCTCGCGGCCGGGTCGTCCCTGGCTCCGGGCCGACAGCTGTGGTGGGCCGTCCTGGATGGCCCACTGGCGCCGTTCCGAAACGTGCACAAGTTCGATCCCATGTTGCGGCTGCCTCTGGCGCTCGGCGTCGCCGCAGCAGTGGCGTGGCTGACCGTTGTCGTCTCCCAGCGGGTGAGGCGGAGCGGGCGACCTGGCGACCTGCCGTCACCGTGGCCGGCCCTGCCGGCCCTCGCCACCGTGGCACTGGTCGCGATCGCAGCGGGACCGCTGGCGTCACCGGGCATAGCCGCAGGGCGCACGTGGACCGACATCCCGACCTGGTGGCAGCAGACCGCCGACTGGCTCGCCGGCCCGGGCGAGGGCGGGCGAGCCCTGGTCGTGCCCGGGTCCGGGTTCGGCCGCTACCTGTGGGGCCGCACGATCGACGAGCCTCTGCAGCCCGTGGCCCAGTCGCCGTGGGCCATCGACAACGACCTTCCGCTGGGGAGCATCGGCAGCGCCCGCCTTCTCGACAGCATCTCCCAGGCTCTCCGGTCGGGTCATGCCGCACCGGGGCTCGCGGCCACCCTGGCCCGCAGCGGCATCGAGTACGTCGTAGTCCGCAACGACATCGACACCGATCGTGCGCTGGCACCGTCCCGGTCCGCGGTCACCGCGACACTCCAGGCAAGCGGAGGGCTCGAGCTCGCGACCAGCTTTGGTGAGTCGTCCACGCCCTCGACGGCGATCACGACCAGCAACTTCGACAGGGATGCGCCGCGACCCGCCGTGGAGGTCTACCGCGTGCTGCGCGCTGCGCCCATGGTGTCCGCCGTGCCGGTGGCCGGTGTCGCGATCATGACGGGGGGGCCCGAGTCGCTCCTGCCCGCAGCAGCCGCGGGACTGCTGCCCGCCGGACAGGCAGTCGTCTTCACCGGTGATTCGCCTCCGGACGTCGTCGGCGGCCGGGTCGTCGCCACCGACGGGCTGCTGCGCCGTGACCGCGCACTGGGGCGCGGGGACGAGTCGCTGTCGAGCGTGCTGGTGGCCGACGAACCCAGTCGTCTGCACCGCAAGGGCACCGACCTCATTCCCTTCGCAGCACCCGACTACACGACCGCGACCTACGAGGGAGTCGCCGGTGTGCGCGCCTCGACATCCGGAGCCTTCGCCGACGCGGTCGCGAACGTCCGGGTCGAACGTCAGCCCTTCTCGGCTCTGGACCGTGACCTCGGCACGTGGTGGGAATCCAGCACGGTCACGGGCCCCGTCGGCCAGTGGTGGCAGGTGGATCTCGCCGGCCCCACCGATCTCGACGGCGTGGTGATCGCGCTCGCCCAGAGCCCGTACGTCGGTGACCGGGTGACCCTGGTGGAGCTGTCCACGGGCGACTCGTCGTGGGTGGCTTCGGTGTCCGCCGACGGGACGGTGGGCCCGGTGTCCAACCCCGCTCTGGCGTCGGCCGCGAGACTGCGGGTCACTGCTGTGGCTGCGGACGGGGTCAAGGGCAACCTCGGCATCCGAGAGGTCACGCTGCCGGGCCTCGCTCCGTCTCGTCCTCTGCAGCTGCCGGCCGCTCCCGCCGATCGGGGTGCGGGTACCGCGGTCGTCCTGACGCCGGTGGCTTCCGGGAGAGCGCCCTGCGTCATCGCCGACGGGCAGGTGCGCTGTGATCCGACGGCGGCTCGGGGTGACGGTGACGGCGGCGTACTCGACCGTGTCGTCACCGTGGCCACGTTGACCTCGGGTGACGTGCGGGTCGCCGGGACCGTGCGGTCAGGATCTGCGGCAGCGGTCCTGTTCGACCCCGTGGGCGCAGGCATCAAGGCTCGCGCCTCGACCTGGTTGGGCCGAGACGTCAGGGTGCGGCCTTCGGCTGCGGTGGACGGTGACCCGACGACGAGCTGGGTGGCGGAGGTGGGGGACCTGACCCCCACTCTCACCCTCGACTGGGGCGAGGCTCGCGAGGTCTCGTCGGTCCGCCTCGTGAGCGACCGATCAGGGCAGCAGTTCAGCCGGCCGCTGGCGGTGGCCGTCGCGGTGGCGGGCCGGTCGGTCGAGGCGGCTGTGGACTCTGGTGGCGTGGTCACCTTTCCGGCCACCATCGCCACCGGTCTCAGCGTCGTCGTGACGCGGACGACCCCGCTCGTGTCCATCGACGGTGCCACGGGGCTGGTGACGCAGTCGCCCGTCGCCGTCGCCGAGCTCGTCGTCGGGGGGGTGTCCGACCTCGTCTACCGGCCTGACCCTTCCTCGCCGACGGGTGCGGTCTGCGGGCTCGGTCCATCGCTCGAGGTCGACGGCATCCCGAGGGCGACCCTCGTCACGACGACGCTCGGCGCCGTCCTGCGAGGGGACGAGGTCGTGGTGCGCCCCTGCCGTGGGAACGCCACCGTCACCCTCACTCCTGGTTCGCACCGTGTGACCGTTCGCGGCACCGGCCTCGTGGCACCCGCACGCCTGGCGCTCGGCACCCCGGCGGCGTCTGCCCCGGTCCGCGCGACCGTCGTGACGTCGTGGGGCGACGTCCAGCGGACTCTGCAGGTGGCGGCCGGGCCGGAAGCCCTGCTCCGCGTGGCCGAATCGGCTAACGCGGGCTGGGTGGCAACCTTCGACGGGGTGGCTCTGGTGCCGCAACGCGTCGATGGCTGGCAGCAGGGATGGATCGTGCCAGCAGGTGCCGGCGGAGTCGTGACGCTCGACTTCACGCCCGCTTCGGTGCAGTACGCCGGGATGGCGGCGGGCGCGGTCACGGCACTGATCGGTCTGGTGGTCGGCCTCGTCCTGCCTCGTCGGGGACGGCGATGGACCCCTCCCTCGACCTCGTCGGTCCGACCCATCCCGGCCTGGTTGCTCCAGGTCGGGACCGGAACGCTGCTGATGGGGCCGCTGGGCCTCGTCGCCGGAGTCGTTGCCGCGGCGGGCTCGGCGCGGCGTTGGTCTCCCGCGTCGGCCTTCGCTCTCGTGGCGGGTGCTGCAGTCGCCGTACTCGCCGGCACTCCTGCCTGGGCCACGAGCGGGCTGGCACTTACGGGTGCGTTGCTGGCTGTCGGAACCGCACTCAGGCGTCGCGGGAGATGAGGATCCGTCGGTAGTGCCAGTGACCGCCGTACGACGGGTCGGCCCAGTCGTCGAGCACCCGGCCGCCGCCCGAGGCCGCAGCGTGCGACACCTGCGCGAGAGTGAGCTGCTGCATCCGCATCGCGGCGGGGTAGCCGAGCACGCGACGTTGGAGCCAGCCGTACAGTCGCGCGGGCAGAAACCGGAAGGCCTTGCCCTTGAGGGAGGAGTCCGGTTCATCGGCCACCTGCACCATCGCGGTTCCGCCGGGGCGCAGCACGCGCATGAACTCCCGGATGTACCCGACTGCGAGCTCTGCGGGCATGTGCTGCAGGACAAGACTCGTGTACACGAGGTCGACCGATGCGTCGTCCAGGGGCAGCGCCGGCGAGGAGCTCAGCACCACCGAAACCCGGTCGCGGACGTCGTCGGGTATGACTGTCCGTGACGTTCGGAGCATGGGCTCGGAGATGTCGATGCCCACGACCCGACGGGTGCGCGCCGCGATGGCAGAGCTGAGACGCCCGACACCGCAACCGAAATCGAGGACAACCGCATCTGACGGGGGTTCCGCGCCAGTGACGCGCCGATGCTGCTCCCACGAGTCGGCGATCTCGCGTTCGCCCGTGGCGAGGAACTCCGAGACGTCCCAGCCTCCGCCGCGGACGCCGTCCTTCACGTACACCGCCCAGAGCGGGTCTGCGGCGCCAAGGACCTCCCAGTCGGCGCGGAGCTGCCTGAGCTGCTCCTCCTCGGCCGTCACGTGGCTGGCAGAGGGCGGGCCACTGCGTGCAGGGCGTCCTCGAATCCGTCGACGGCGGACTTCCACGAGTGCGCGGCGGCGTGGATGCCGCAGTCCATCCCCATGCGCTCGACGAGCGCGCGATCGGACAGCAGGGCGTCGAGCCGCGTCTCGAGGTCGGCCTGGTCGTCGCAGAGGTATCCCGTCACGCCGTGGATGACGGACTCGTTGACCCCTCCTGCGGAGCGGTAGGCGAGGGTGGGCGTGCCACAGGCCGCGGCCTCGACGGCGACGAGGCCCCAGCCCTCCTTGAGGGAAGGCAGCAGGTGCACCCAGGCGCGAGCGAGCTCGTCGTCGCGCTCGGCGTCGTCGACCCGCCCCAGGAATTCAACGCTGTCGTGCAGGCCGAGGCGGTCGACGAGCACCTCGAGTTCGTGCCGGTGGTAGCCCTCGCCGATGATGCGCAGACGGAGGTCGGGGTGCAGGTGACGCACGCGAGCCACGGCCTCGATCGCGTGCTCGATCTGCTTGTGAGGCACGAGTCGCGAGACCACGACGACCCCGGGCCGGTCGTCGCGTGGCGGCAGCGACTCGGGCAGGTCGCTGCCGTTGCGGACGACGAGGAGCCTGTCACCCGGATGGCCCAGCTCGGTGAGCTCGCGGGCGGTGCTCGAGCTGACGGCGACCGCGTGGGTGGCGCGGTGGACGAACGGGCTCACGCGGGACTCGATGAACCACCCGATGCGTCCGGCGACGGGCCCCACCGCCACGGGCCACTGCTCGCGGTGCACGTGGTGCACGACGAGCAGGGTCCGACGAGGACGCGCGACTGCGGCGAAGAAGGGGATGCCGTTCTGCACGTCGACCACGACGTCGTAGCCCCGGGCGGCCGAGTGCACGAAGCCGTGCCCGTACACGCCGAGTCGGCCACCGCGCCTTCGGTACCGCACTCCACGATCGATCTCGTCGCGTGGACGACCGGGGTAGGCCGCCGTGGCGATCGTGACGTCGTGCCCGCGCTCGGCCAGACCGCGGGCCACCTGGCCGAGGGTTCGTTCGGAGCCGCCCGCCTCGGGGTGCCACTCGTCGCGCCAGCTGAGGACGAGCACCCGCAGCGGGCGACGTCGCGCAGGGGCCGCAGCGTGGTCACTCATGATCCGGAAGTGTGCCCTACGGTGGCCCGGTGTCGGAGGTCGAGCAGGCGACGTGGAGCCGGGCCTACCGGCTGTTCCGGGACTTTCGGGTCGAGCAGAGCGATCCCGACCGCTTCTACCGTGCGCTGGCAACTGACAGCATCGGACAGGTTCGTCAGTTCGCCTCACTCGACGGTGCACGGGTGCTCGACGTCGGCGGCGGACCCGGCTACTTCGCGGACGAGTTCGCGGCAGCGGGCGCCTGGTACGTGCCGGTCGAGTACGACCACGGAGAGCTCTCGGCGCGCGGGGGCGTGGCCACCCGTTCGGTCATGGCCGACGGTGCCCGTCTGCCGTTCCGCGAGGGCAGCTTCGACGTCGTCTACAGCTCGAACGTGCTGGAGCACGTCCCCGACCGTGCGGCGATGGTGCGTGAGATGGTCCGGGTCGCCGCTCCCGAGGGCCTCGTCTTCGTGGCGTACACGGTCTGGTTCGGGCCGTGGGGAGGGCATGAGACCTCGCCGTGGCACTTCCTCGGGGGCATGCGCGCGCGCCGCCGGTACGCGCGCAAGCACGGCCGGGAGCCCAAGAACAAGTACGGCGAGAGCATGTTCGCGGTGACCGTGGCTGAGGGGCTGCGTCTCGGCCATGACTTGCCCGACGCCGAGCTGATCGGCGTCTTCCCGCGCTACCTGCCGCGCGGCACCTGGTGGCTGCTGCGCGTCCCCGGGGTGCGCGAGGTGGTCACGTGGAACCTCGCCCTGGTGTGGCGGCGGCGCGGCTCCACCTGACCGGGTGACCGCGGTCGGGAGAACTCGCGGGTAACTTCCGGGTCTCAATCGGCGCCAAGACCGGTGATCATCCGCTAACGTCCGCGCAACACTCGTCTAAGGAGCATTTGATGAAGCGCGGTCTCGGCATCGTTCTCGCAGGTCTGGGGGCGTTCTTGCTCGTGCTCGCTGGGATGCTCAAGTTCTACGCCGTCCCGGCGCTCGCGAAGGCCCCTCTCGTGCCTGGCGAGAGCACGGGCGGCATCTCGACGTCGCTCGCGACCGGCACCGCCGAGACCCTCTTCGACCCGAGCGCCCTGGTGGCGGGTACCGACCCGATCCGCCGGAACGTGCCGCTCACCTCGACACGTACGACGCGTGGCGACGTCGCCGCTTCGCAGACCGACGAGGCGAAGGCCGCGGATCTCGCCGTCTACGACTCGTTCTCGAACCTCACGGACGACAAGGGCACGACCATCAGCGCCGGGACGATCCGGGTGGCGTTCAACCGCGTGACGTCCGAGCTGGCGAACTGCTGCGACGCGAACATCGACGGCGCCACCGTCACCTGGGCCGGCGTCAATCCGCTCAAGTTCCCGTTCAGCGTCGAGCAGAAGTCCTACGACTACTTCGACACCACGCTGGCCAAGGCCATCCCGATCGACTTCCAGGGCACCGAGGACCTCGACGGTCTCGAGGTCTACGTCTTCAAGCAGAGCATCCCGGCGACGCAGATCGGCGAGCAGGAGGTTCCCGGCAGCCTGGTGGGGTCCACCGAGCCCAGCGTGAAGGCCCCCCGCCTGTACGAGAACGTCCGCACGCTGCAGGTCGAGCCGGTCACCGGCTCGATCATCGCCGGCGTCGAGGAGCAGAAGCAGTGGCTCGCCGGCGCCGATGGCACCGAGAAGCTCACCATCATCAAGGCCACGGTGGGCACGGAGGCAGCGACCAAGCAGGCGGCCATCGACGACGCGAAGGCGAGCGTCAGCCTGCTCAAGACCCTCGGGGGCACCGTGCCCGTGGTCGGCTTCGTCCTCGGCCTGATCCTGCTCATCGGCGGCTTCGTGCTCGTCTCGCGCAAGGCGACCGTCAGCGCCTGACCCGCTACGACCTCACCGCGTGAGGTCGACGTCGCGGAACAGCGGCATCGTCAGCTCCGCGTGCGCCATCAGGTCGGTGGCGTTCGTCGAGGTGCGGCTCACCACGACGACGTCCGAGCCTTGGCCGTCGGACGCCACGACCGTGGGGGCGTACGTCGGTCTCGTCGCGGACGACGCCGACCGGAACAGCGTCCGCACGGCCCACGGGCCGTAAGGCGTCGACGAGGTCATCACGACCACGCGGTCGTCGAGGAACTCCTGAGGCTTGGTGACGATCAGGAACTGGGAGCCGCGCGCCACCACCGTCGGCGTGGTCGAGACGCCGACCCGCGCGGGAACGACTGCTACTGCGTCCTCAGGGTGCGACGACCACCCGCTGGCGGTCCTGAACGTCCAGGTGCGCGAGTCGCCGACGGTGGTCGTAGGCGAGCGCGCGAGCATGAGGTCGCGCCCGAACACCAGCGGGGCGTCCACCGAACGCGTGCCGTAGACGTACGTGTAGGCACCCGCCGTCGCCGTGCCGGCGCCCCACAGGATCTCGGCGGCAGGCAGGTCTCGCACGCGGATGACCTTCGCGGCGCCTCCTGCGTTCACGGCGAGCGTCACCACGGCCGAGCCCGTACGCGCGAAGCCCCAGGCTCCGGCGCCGTTCCGACGCATCCGCTGCGTGAACACAGCAACCACGGCATCCCCGTCCGACGATGCCTCGGTGAGCACAGCCGAGGTCGGCCAGAGCCAGGTCGAACCCCGGCCTGGCAGCGTGGCTCGTCCTGGCGTCACCGACGCGACGCAGGTGCCCTGCGTGATCAGGGCGCTGTTGCTCACGATCCTCGTACCCGGGGCGCGACTGCCGTCCGGCAGGACATCGCCCACGAACGTGTCGCCGAACAGCCACAGGAGACGGCGGTCGGGGAGCCGGAGGGAGAGCACGCTGTCACCACCGGCCCACGGTCCATCGAGGGAGTGGAACAGCCTGCTCCATCCCGCGGCATCGCGAGGCTCCCCGCCGCAGCGGTCGTTCAGGACCGGTGAGGACGACCGAGAGGCAGCGGTGGCATCCGCCGCGGCAACCGTCTCGATCGCCGGCGGATGCGCGCCTGTCCCTGAGCCGGGCGAGTACGACGACGGCGCCCCGGCCCCGGCAGCAGCCACGAGGGCAAGCAGAACGGGTCCGAACGCGCCATGGATCACGTACCGGAGATCGACGTCGCGCGCTACCCGTCATGATCATGTTGGGCCGATCGAGCGACCCCTGTGAGGTGTCTCGCGCATCACACCTTCGTGCACACCCAGATCGCGGTGCCGGGAAGGATCCGTCCGCGCGCCGGCGACCAGCCTCCCCAGACCTGGTCGTTCCGATCAGGCCACTCCGGCTCGACCAGGTCGAGCACCACGAATCCGGAGCCGGTGAGCGCACGCACCGTGTCGCCGAGGGTGCGGTGGTGCTCGACGTACGTGGCCGCTCCGGCGTCGTCGCGCTCGACGTACGGCGTGCGGTCGAAGTACGACCGGTCGGCGACGAGCCCGGCTGGGCCGGGGGCGTCGGGGAACGCCCACCGCACCGGATGGGTCACCGAGAAGACCCAGCGGCCACCGGGTCGGAGCACGCGCGCGACCTCGGCGAAGACCAGGGCGGCATCGGCCACGAAGGGGATCGCGCCGTACGCCGAGCAGGCGACGTCGAAGGCGGCGTCGGCGAAGGGGAGCTCGCCGGCGTCCGCCTGGACGAGCGGAACAGACGGGACATGGCCCGCCGCGTGCGCGAGCATCGCGTGGCTCAGGTCGAGGGCGACGACCCGCGCGCCCCTGGTCGCGAGCCACCGGGCGCCCTGGGCACCGCCAGCGCCGACCTCCAGCACCCGCTGTCCGGCCACGTCTCCGAGCAGGCCCAGCTCGGCCTCGGTCCAGCCCTCGGGCCCCCAGACGAGGTCCGACCCGTCGCGCTCGTCGCCCAGGAAGTCGCCGTGCTCGGCGGCGTACGCCGGAGCCTCGGCGTCCCACCAGGCTCGCGAGGCACGCACCGAGTCGCGTTTGCCCAGGTCAGAGCGCATGGGGGAGCCCGGGGGGCGGTTTGACCCCTGATCTGTCACGTCCGTATCCTGGCGTGTGCGTCGCGGGCCTGCGCGCGCCTCATACCGAGCAGGCACCCGCATGCTGTCCGTCGTGATCCCACGCCGCTGCCCTCACGGGTGGTCGCTCGGCCGCGCCTGATGGCGAAGGCCCGTCGTCGCATCCGTCACGATCCCATCCACCGGAGCTCTTCACTCCATGACTTCCACCATCGACAGCCCCGCGATCAGCCAGATCGCCGTCAACGACATCGGCGACGCGGAGGCCTTCGCGGCCGCGGTCGACGCCACCATCAAGTACTTCAACGACGGCGACATCGTCGAGGGCACCATCGTCAAGGTCGACCGCGACGAGGTCCTGCTCGACATCGGCTACAAGACCGAGGGTGTCATCCCCTCGCGTGAGCTCTCCATCAAGCACGACGTCGACCCCAACGAGGTCGTCAAGCTCGGCGATGTCGTCGAGGCCCTCGTCCTCCAGAAGGAGGACAAGGAAGGCCGGCTCATCCTGTCCAAGAAGCGCGCGCAGTACGAGCGCGCCTGGGGCACCATCGAGAAGGTCAAGGAAGAGGACGGCGTCGTCACCGGCACCGTCATCGAGGTCGTCAAGGGTGGACTCATCCTCGACATCGGCCTCCGCGGCTTCCTCCCCGCCTCCCTCGTCGAGATGCGTCGCGTCCGCGACCTCCAGCCGTACGTCGGCAAGGAGCTCGAGGCCAAGATCATCGAGCTCGACAAGAACCGCAACAACGTGGTCCTGTCGCGCCGTGCCTGGCTCGAGCAGACCCAGTCCGAGGTTCGCCAGAACTTCCTCACGCAGCTGCAGAAGGGCCAGATCCGCTCCGG
Source organism: Candidatus Nanopelagicales bacterium (assembly GCA_038316965.1). Taxonomy (GTDB): domain Bacteria; phylum Actinomycetota; class Actinomycetes; order S36-B12; family CAIYMF01; genus Longivirga. Next base: position 7,607 of record JBBQAY010000050.1, on the reverse strand, counting down.
CGTCGTCTCGTCCATCGTCAACTTCGGTGCGTTCGTCGACCTCGGCGGCGTGGACGGTCTCGTCCACGTGTCCGAGCTCTCGTGGAAGCACATCGACCACCCGTCCGAGGTCGTCGAGGTCGGCACCGAGGTCACCGTCGAGGTGCTCGACGTCGACATGGACCGCGAGCGCGTCTCCCTGTCGCTGAAGGCGACTCAGGAAGACCCGTGGCAGCAGTTCGCCCGCACGCACCAGATCGGCCAGGTCGTGCCCGGCAAGGTCACCAAGCTGGTTCCCTTCGGTGCGTTCGTGCGCGTCGAAGAGGGCATCGAGGGCCTGGTCCACATCTCCGAGCTGGCCGAGCGCCACGTGGAGCTGCCGGAGCAGGTCGTCGCCGTGGGCAGCGACATCTTCGTCAAGGTCATCGACATCGACCTCGAGCGTCGCCGCATCTCGCTCTCGCTCAAGCAGGCCTCCGAGGGCATCTCGGGCGCCGAGGACGAGACGTTCGACCCCGCGCTCTACGGCATGGCTGCGACGTACGACGACGCTGGCGCCTACGTCTACCCCGACGGCTTCGACCCGGAGACGGGCGAGTGGCTCCCGGGCCACGAGGCCGCTCAGGCCGAGTGGGAGCGTCAGTACGCCGAGGCGCACGCCCGTTGGGAGTCGCACAAGAAGCAGGTCGAGGAGCAGCGCAAGGCTGACGCCGAGGCCGGGGTCGCCACCGACGCCGAGTCCGGTACGCAGTCGTACACCTCGCCCGCACCTGAGGCCGCCGGCACGCTGGCGACCGACGAGGCGCTGCAGGCACTGCGCGACAAGCTCACCGGCGCCTGAGCCTCGGCTCCAGCACCGTGAGCTGATCAGCAGATCAGCACGACACGACGCCCCCCGTGACCGTGAGGTCCGGGGGGCGTCGTACGTCCCGGGATACATTCACCCGCATGAAGATCGGTCTGACCGGCGGCATCGGAGCCGGAAAATCAGCGGTGTCCACCCGCTTTGCCCGCCATGGTGCGGTGATCGTGGACGCCGACACCATCGCTCGTGAGGTCGTCGAACCTGGCACCCCGGGGCTCTCCGCCATCGTCGCCGAGTTCGGCCGGCAGGTGCTGGCGGCGGACGGCACCCTCGACCGGGCAGCACTCGCGGCGATCGTCTTCGCCGATCCGGAGCGGCGGACGGCGCTGGAGGAGATCGTCCACCCGCTCGTGGCCCTGCGCTCCGGTCAGCTGATCGCGGCGGCCCCGGCGCAGGCCGTGGTGGTCTACGACATGCCCCTGCTCACCGAGCTCGTCGTCAAGGGCCAGCGCACGACGGACGAGTACGACCACGTCGTCGTGGTCGAGGCTCCGGAGGAGGTGCGCATCACCCGTCTCGTGGCACGTGGGCTCCCGGAGTGGGACGCCGAGGCGCGCATCGCCTCCCAGTCCACCGACGAGGAGCGCCGCGCCATCGCCGACCACGTCATCGTCAACGACACCACGCTGGAAGCGCTCGAGGCCGCGGTCGACGCCCTCTGGGCCGAGCTCACCGCCTAGCGAGCCGCTCTGCCGCCGTACGCCCACCCAGCGTGGAGGCGCGATGGCCACTGTCGGACCCTGCCCGTAGCGTGGCCGTATGGCCCGTCCCGTCACAGACCTGCAGCGCACCGTCGCGCCCTTCGAGGTCATCTCCGACTACGTCCCGTCCGGCGACCAGCCTGCGGCGATAGCGGAGATCGCCCGGCGCATCGAGGCCGGGGAGCAGGACGTCGTGCTCCTCGGGGCCACCGGCACCGGCAAGTCGGCCACGACCGCCTGGCTGATCGAGAAGCTGCAGCGACCCACCCTGGTCATGGCGCCGAACAAGACTCTCGCGGCTCAGCTGGCGACCGAGTTCCGCGAGCTGCTTCCCAACAACGCCGTCGAGTACTTCGTAAGCTACTACGACTACTACCAGCCTGAGGCGTACATCCCTCAGTCGGACACCTACATCGAGAAGGACTCCTCGATCAACGAGGAGGTCGAACGGCTCCGCCACTCGGCCACCAACTCGCTCCTGACGCGCCGCGACGTGATCGTGGTGGCCTCGGTGTCGTGCATCTACGGCCTCGGAACTCCTCAGGAGTACGTCGACCGCATGGCCCGGCTCAAGGTCGGCCAGGAGTGGAACCGCGACGACCTGCTGCGGCGGCTCGTGTCGATCCAGTACACCCGCAACGATCTCGCCTTCACCCGCGGCACGTTCCGGGTCCGTGGCGACACCATCGAGATCTTCCCGGTCTACGAGGAGCACCCGGTCCGGATCGAGATGTTCGGCGACGTGGTCGAGCGGCTGATGACCCTTCACCCGGTCACGGGGGAGATCCTCACCGACGACCCCGAGCTCTACATCTTCCCGGCGACCCACTACGTCGCGGGGCCGGAGCGCATGGAGCGCGCCATCGGCGGGATCGAGGCCGAGCTCGAGACCCGGCTCGCGGAGCTCGAACGGCAGGGCAACCTCCTCGAGGCGCAGCGTCTTCGCATGCGCACCACGTACGACCTCGAGATGATGCGTCAGGTCGGCTTCTGCTCGGGCATCGAGAACTACAGCCGTCACATCGACGGTCGTGAGGCCGGCACCGCGCCGCACTGCCTGCTCGACTACTTCCCCGAGGACTTCCTCCTCGTCATCGACGAGTCTCACGTGACGGTCCCGCAGATCGGCTCGATGTACGAGGGCGACATGAGCCGCAAGCGCACCCTCGTCGAGCACGGATTCCGGCTGCCCAGCGCCATGGACAACCGCCCGTTGAAGTGGGAGGAGTTCCTCGAGCGCGTCGGCCAGACCGTGTACCTCTCGGCGACGCCCGGGAAGTACGAGCTGTCACGGGTCGACGACGACGTCGTCGAGCAGGTGATCCGCCCGACGGGTCTGGTCGACCCGGAGGTCATCGTGAAGCCCACCAAGGGTCAGATCGACGACCTCATCGGTGAGATCAAGCTGCGCACCGACAAGGACGAGCGTGTCCTGGTCACAACTCTCACCAAGAAGATGTCCGAGGACCTCACCGACTATCTGCTCGAGCAGGGCATCCGCGTGCGCTACCTGCACTCCGAGGTCGACACGCTGCGCCGGATCGAGCTCCTGCGTGAGCTGCGCCTCGGGCTGTACGACGTCCTCGTGGGCATCAACCTCCTGCGCGAGGGCCTCGACCTCCCGGAGGTGTCGCTGGTGGCGATCCTCGACGCCGACAAGGAGGGGTTCCTGCGCTCGGGCACCTCGCTGATCCAGACGATCGGCCGGGCGGCGCGCAACGTCAGCGGTCAGGTGCACATGTACGCCGACTCCATCACCCCGTCGATGGCCAAGGCGATCGACGAGACCAACCGCCGACGCGCCAAGCAGGTTGCGTACAACGTCGCCCACGGCGTCGATCCGACGCCCTTGCGCAAGAAGATCCAGGACATCAGCGACCTGATCACGCGGGAGGACGCCGACACCGAGGAGCTCCTCGGGGGCTCGGGGCGCACCCAGTCGCGTGGCAAGGCTCCGGTTCCGGGGATGGGCTCGGCGCGCGGTGGAGCGGGCGGCCTCGACGTCAAGGGCATGCCGGCCCGCGAGCTCGCGGAGCTCATCGGGGAGCTGTCCGACCAGATGCACGCGTCGGCCGCCGAGCTGCAGTTCGAGGTTGCCGCACGCCTTCGCGACGAGGTGTCCGACCTCAAGAAGGAGCTCCGACAGATGCAGGCCGCGGGTCACGCCTGACGCGTACGACCAGCGCCGCGTCCCTCATGCCAGGATGGGAAGCCCCCGACGCTGACCGAAGGACCCTCACCGCGTGAACATCCCCGGCTGGATCTGGGCCGCCACGCTCGCGCTCTACGCGCTGCTGTTCGCGGTGGACCTTCTGGTGGTGGGGCGGCGGCCGCACATCCCGAGCACGGCCGAGTGCGTTCGCTGGCTGAGCTTCTACGTCGGGCTCGCCGTCGCGTTCGGGCTCGCGATGTGGTGGTGGGCCGGCCGCGACTACGCGGTGCAGTTCTTCGCGGGCTGGGTCACCGAGTACAGCCTCTCGGTCGACAACCTGTTCGTGTTCCTCCTGATCATGGCCAGGTTCTTCGTTCCTCGTGAGCTGCAGCAGTCGGTGCTCATGTACGGCATCTTCATCGCTCTCATCCTGCGCGCGGTGTTCATCCTCCTCGGCGCCGCCGTGATCGCGCAGTACAGCTGGATCTTCTACTTCTTCGGCGTCTTCCTGGTCTTCACTGCGGTCAAGCTGGCCACCGGGGGCGAGACCGACGACGACGAGTACCACGAGAACATCCTCGTGCGGTGGGTGTCCCGACTGGTGTCGACCACTCCGGACTTCCACGGCACGAAGCTCCACCACACGGTCGACGGGACGAAGCTGTGGACCCCGATGCTGCTGGTCCTGCTGTCGCTGGGCACGACCGATCTGGTCTTCGCCCTCGACTCCATCCCCGCGATCTTCGGTCTCACGCAGGAGGCGTACATCGTCTTCGCCGCCAACGTCTTCGCCCTGCTCGGCCTGCGCCAGCTCTACTTCCTGCTCGGCGACCTGCTCAACCGGCTGGTCTACCTGTCGATCGGCCTGTCGATCGTCCTTGCGTTCATCGGCGTCAAGCTGGTGCTCGAGGCGATGCACACCAACTCGGTGCCCTTCCTCAACGGTGGCCAGCCGTTCGAGGTGCCGGTCCCCTCCACCGGGCTGTCGCTCGCCGTCATCCTCGTCGTCCTCACGGTCACGACCGTCGTGAGCCTGCTGGTCTCCCGACGTGAGGCATCCACCGATCGCAGGTAGGTTCATCGGATGGACGTCACCTTCGCCCTGTGGGCCGGCACGATCGCCGGGATCCTGGTGCTGATCGCCCTCGACTTCGTCACTGTGAGCCGCAAGCCGCACGAGGTCGAGTTCCGCGAGGCCGCGCTCTGGTCGGTCTTCTACATCAGCGTCGCGATCGCGTTCGGTGCCTTCATCTGGCTGTCGTTCGGCTCCGGCCCGGGCACGGAGTACTTCGCGGCCTATCTCGTCGAGAAGTCGCTCTCGGTCGACAACCTGTTCGTCTTCGTGATCATCCTGACTCAGTTCGCGGTGCCCTCGATCTACCACCAGCGTGTGCTGCTCGTGGGGGTGCTGCTCGCGCTCGTGTTCCGTGCCGTGTTCATCGCCATCGGCGCGGCGGCGCTGTCGGCGTTCGCGTTCACCTTCGTGATCTTCGGCGCGATCCTGATCTGGACAGGCATCGGCCTCTTCCGTCACCGGGATGCCGACCCGAACCCGAAGGACAACGCGGTCGTGCGCAACGTCCGCCGCTTCATCCCGGTCACCGACGAGTACGACGGAACCAAGCTGTTCACCCACATCGACGGCAAGCGGTTCGCGACGCCTCTGTTCCTCGTGATGATCGCGATCGGGTCCACCGACCTCCTCTTCGCGCTCGATTCGATCCCGGCGACCTTCGGCGTCACGCAGGAGCCCTATCTCGTGTTCGCGGCCAACGCGTTCGCGCTGCTGGGCCTCCGTGCCCTCTACTTCCTGCTCAAGGGGCTCCTGGACAAGCTGGTCTACCTGTCGATCGGCCTCGCGCTGATCCTGGTGTTCATCGGCGTCAAGCTGGTGCTCCTGTGGGCGCACGAGACCTGGCCGGCAGTCCCGAAGATCGAGACGTCCACCTCGCTGATCGTCATCGCAGTGGTGCTCGTGGTGACCGCGCTGGCGAGCTGGTGGGCGGTACGCCGGGACCCCGGGCGCATCGCCCACGCCGGCACGGTCACAGAGCCGAGACCAGCGGCCCCGGACGACGCCCAGGATTCGTGAGTTCCCAACGGGACTCGTGAACGCTCCGACGCCTAGCCTCCAGGATGAGGCAGGGAGAGCCGGGGTGGATGTGCACGACGAGCGCGACGGCGAGCTGGCACGCCTGACTGCCGCGCGGAGCGCGGCACGGGACGCCGAGGACACTCTGCGGGGAGTGATCGACTCGCTCCTGGACCCGTGGGTGCTGCTGGCGGCAGTCAGGGACGACGGCGGAACGATCGTCGACTTCGAGTACGTGGATGCCAACGAAGCGGCATGCAGGGCCAACCAGCTGACCTGGGACGAGCTCGTCGGCACCAGTCTGCTGACGCTCCTGCCTGGTCACGTCGACTCAGGACTCTTCGCGCAGTACGCCGCCGTCGTCGAGACCGGTCGTCCGTTGACGCTCGACGACGCACCGTTCCTCTTCGAGGTCACGGACGACCGGACCCGCTACTTCGACAACAGAGCGGTCAAGGTCGGCGACGGCATCAGCTTCACCTGGCGGGACGTCACCGAGCGGGTGGAGCACCGGGAGCGGCTAGCTCGGCTGGCGCTCACCGATCCGCTCACGGGGCTTGCCAATCGTCAGCGTCTGCTCGACGCCCTCGACGACACGTGGTCGCGGGTGCGAGACGGGTCGGCCGCCGCTGCGGTGATCTACTGCGATCTCGATGGGCTCAAGGCCATCAACGACCGTCTCGGCCACGAGGCGGGCGACATCGTGCTCCGCGCCGTGGGCGACCGATTGCGTGGCGCCGTCCGCTCCGCCGATGTCGTCGCCCGCTTCGGAGGTGACGAGTTCGTGGTGCTCGCCTCGGGGATACGCGACGACGAAGGCGCCCTCGCGCTGGCCGTGAAGGTCGCCGACGCCGTGACCAGGCCGCTCCTGGTCGCCGGCGAGGAGCTCCTCCCGCGGATCAGCATGGGCACCTGCGTGTGCATCCCCGAGCTGACGCCGAACCAGACCCTTCGGTTGGCGGACGAGGCGCTCTACCGCCAGAAGGCCACCAACACAGGTCGGACGGCACGGTCATCCCTCTGAGGTGACAGGCGCGCCGTGCTGGACGGCTCCAACCCGACCCCGAGCGCGGGCCCCCGGGCAAGGGACGACCCGGTCCGCGACGGGGGTGACGCGAGCCGGGTCGTCTGGCTCCCGATGATAGCGGCGACCCCAGGGGTCCGCAGGATGCTTCCGGACACTTCGTTCGGTGACGTCGTACAGACCGGCCCTACCAGCCACGCTCGCGCCACTGCGCGAGGTGAGGACGCTCGGCGCCGAGGGTGGTGTCCTTGCCGTGGCCGGGGTAGACCCAGGTCTCGTCCGGCAGGACGTCGAAGAGCTTGCCCACGACATCGGCGTACAGGGTGTCGAAGCGAGCCGCATCGCCCCAGGTGTTGCCGATGCCGCCCGGGAAGAGCGAGTCGCCGGTGAAGACGTGCGGTGCGCCCGTGGGGTCGTCGTACACGAGCGCCACCGAACCCGGGGTGTGCCCCACGAGGTGGGCGACGCGCAGCGAGACCCGGCCGAACTCGACGATGTCGTCGTCGGCCAGCGCGCGGTCCACCGGCACCTCGATGTCGGCGGCGTCGGCGGGATGAGCCCAGTGCTGGGCACCCGTGGCGGTGACGACTGCCGACAACGCCTGCCAGTGGTCCTTGTGGCCGTGGGTCGTGATGACCGCGTGGAGGCCGTCGTCGCCGACCAGCTCGAGCAGCCGAGCCGCGTCGGCGGCCGCGTCGAGGAGCACCTGGGTGCCGGTCTCCACGCAGCGCAGAAGATAGGCGTTGTTGTCGTAGGGCCCCACGGCCAGCTTGCTGATGACAAGGTCGCGCAGC
>JBBQAY010000049.1:0-23546 GCA_038316965.1 Candidatus Nanopelagicales bacterium | reverse complement strand
CGCGCTCCAGCGCATCCCGAGGTCTCCCTCGACCGTGCGCCCCCGCCACATCACCTCGACGACCTCGCGGTGCAGCGACGCCTCCTCGGCGTCGGGCGTCAGAGCCGAGTAGACGTCGGTCGTCGCGCCGCCGACGTCGATGAGCAGCACGTCGCCGACACCGGAGTCGGCAAGCAGCTCGACGCCGGCCAGCACGAGGTCGGGCGTCGCGCCTCGGACCAGCCGCGCGAACCGCGGCCCCGTCGTGAAGCCCTTGCCGCCGATCACATGCCGAACGAACACCTCGCGGATGGCCGCGCGCGCGGGCAGCGGGTCGAGCACGCCGATGCGAGGGAGCACGTTCGCGCACGCCACGACGGTGCGCCTCCTGGCCTCGAGCAGGGCGACGACCTCGTCGCGCGCGTCGACGTTGCCGGCGACGACGTACGGCACGCGCGGGCCGGACGTCGCGAGCCGCGACGCGTTGTGCAGCAGCACCTCGGAGTCGCCGCCGTCGGTGCCGCCGACGAGCAGGACGACGTCGGGGCGGTCGCGCTTCAGCGCGTCGAGCGCCCCACGGTCGAGCATCCCGCTGGACACGTGCACGACCTTCGCCCCGGCCGAGAGCCCCACGCGCGCACCGGCTTCCGCCGTCACGACCCTCTCGTGCCCGACGACGGCGAGCCGCAGCCCACCACCTGCGGACGAGCAGGCGCGTATCTCCGTCGGCTGGCTGCCGACCTCGCGCACGAGGGCAGCCACCGCGGAGTCGAGGCCGGTCAGGACGTCCTGCCCCGCACCGACCGTGGTCGGCACCGAGGCAGTCGCGAGCAGGCGACCGGCATCGGCACCGCTGACCGCGACGGCCGCGGCCTTGGTGAAGGTCGACCCGGTGTCGACGCAGGCGACGTACGCCGGGGTCACCCCAGCGCCTGCACCAGGTCGCCGACGAGGTCGTCGACGTGCTCGAGCCCGACCGAGATCCGCACGAGGTCGGCGGGCACCTCGAGCGGCGATCCCGCGGCCGACGCGTGCGTCATCCGACCGGGGTGCTCGATCAGCGACTCGACGCCGCCGAGCGACTCGCCGAGCGTGAACAGCCGGGCACGGTTGCAGACCTCGACGGCCGCGGCCTCGCCGCCGGCGACGCGGAAGCTGACCATGCCGCCGAAGTCGCGCATCTGCTTGACCGCGACGTGGTGGCCGTCGTGCCCCTCGAGCCCGGGGTAGAACACCTCGACGACCTTGGGGTGCTCGCGCAGCACATCGACCACGGCCTGGGCGTTGGCGCAGTGGCGGTCCATGCGCACGGCCAGGGTCTTGGCGCCGCGCAGCACGAGCCACGAGTCGAACGGCCCTGCCACGGCGCCCATCGCGTTCTGGTGGTAGGCGAGCTGCGCTGCGAGCTCGGGGTCGCGCGCGACGAGGGCGCCGCCGATCACGTCGCTGTGGCCGCCGAGGTACTTCGTGGTCGAGTGCACCACGACGTCGGCTCCGAGCAGCAGCGGCTGCTGGAGGTACGGCGAGGCGAACGTGTTGTCGACGACGAGGATCGCGCCCGCGGAGTGCGCGACATCGGCGAGGGCCGCGATGTCGGCCACGCGCAGCAGCGGGTTGGTCGGCGTCTCGACCCAGATCACCTTGGTGCGGCCGGGGATCACCGCGGCGGCCACGGCCTCGACGTCGGTGAGGCGGGCCGGCGTGTAGCCCAGGCCCCAGCGCTCGAGCACCTTGGCGAAGAGCCGGAACGTGCCGCCGTACGCGTCGTCCGGGATCACGACGTGGTCGCCGGGCGAGCACACCGTGCGCAGCAGCGTGTCCTCCGCCGCGAGCCCCGAGGCGAAGGCCATGCCGGACGTCGTTCCCGCGGCCGTACCGACCGGGTCCTCCAACGCGGCGAGGCACACCTGCAGCGCGTCGCGAGTGGGGTTGCCCGAACGCGAGTACTCATAGCCGCCGCGCAGACCCCCGACGCCGTCCTGCGCGTACGTCGACACCTGGTAGATCGGCGGCACCACGGCACCGGTCAGCGCATCGGGCTCCTGCCCGGCATGCAGGGCGACGGTCTCGAGGTGGGTCCACGTGGGGTGCTCGGTCATGGGAGGAGCCTACGGCGTGAAGGTGTGGCGGACGTGCCCACCGATCGCCTGCGGGCACGCCTACCCTGGCGTCGTGGACCTCGAGGTGGGCGGTGCGATCCTCTTCTGGCGGGGGCCCTCGCCGTACCACTTCGTCGCGGTTCCGGACGACGAGTCCACCGCCCTCAAGGCAGCCTCGGCCGCGGTCACGTACGGCTGGGGGATGATCCCGGTAACCGCGCGGATCGACGCCACGACGTGGACGACGTCGCTGTTCCCCAAGGACGGCCGCTACCTGATCCCGGTGAAGGACGCCGTGCGCCGGGCCGAGGGCCTCGACGTCGACGACGTCGTGACCGTGCACCTGCACGTCGACGTCTGACGAGCCGGGCTACAGCTTCTCGACAGGTGCGTAGCGCAGGAGGAGCCGCTTGGTGCCCTCGCCGCCGAAGTCGATCGTCGCCTCGGACTTCTCGCCCATGCCGGACGTCGACACCACGGTGCCGAGGCCGAACTTGTCGTGGGTGACGCGGTCACCGGCCGACAGGCTCACGACCTCGCGATTGCCCGGGCTCCGGGCACCCGGCCGCGTGGCGGCAGCCACGAGCGACGGCGCCGAGCCGAAGCCACCGGTCGACGCGCGCTGCGCGCCGTAGCCGCCACCGCTGGAGACCGGGTCCTCGCGCTTCCAGTCGAGGAGGTCGGCCGGCACCTCGTCGAGGAAGCGGCTGGGCGGGTTGAACGACGGTGCGCCCCACGCGGATCGCACGATCGCCCGCGAGAGGTACAGCCGCTGCCGCGCACGGGTGATGCCGACGTACGCGAGACGCCGCTCCTCCTCGAGCTCGCGAGTGTCGCCCAGCGAGCGCATGTGCGGGAAGACGCCGTCCTCCATGCCGGTGAGGAAGACGACGGGGAACTCGAGGCCCTTGGCCGTGTGCAGGGTCATGAGGGTGACGACGCCGCCGTGCTCCTCGGCGTCGGGGATCTCGTCGGAGTCGGCCACGAGCGAGACGCGCTCGAGGAACTCGGTGAGCGTGCCCTCAGGCTGCTCGGTCTCGAACTCGCGGGCGACCGACTCGAGCTCGGCGAGGTTCTCGACGCGTGTCTCGTCCTGAGGATCGGTGCTGCGCTGGAGCTCGGCGAGGTAGCCCGTCTGCTCGAGCACGGCGGCGAGCACCGTGGCTGGGCCGGAGCCGGCCTCGACGAGCGTGCGCAGGTCGGACATGAGCTGCACGAACAGCTGGATCTGCGACAGCGAGCGGGTCGCGATCATCGGCGCCTCCGAGGCACGCGCGAGCGCCTCGCCGAACGTGATCCGCTCGCGCTGCGCGAGCACCTCCACGACGGCCTCGGCGCGATCGCCGATGCCGCGCTTGGGGACGTTGAGGATGCGACGCAGCGAGATGTCGTCGGCCGGGTTGGCGAGAGCGCGGAGATAGGCGACGGCATCGCGGATCTCCTTGCGCTCGTAGAAGCGCACGCCGCCGACGACCTTGTAGGGCAGGCCGACGCGGATGAAGACCTCCTCCAGCGACCGCGACTGGGCGTTGGTGCGGTAGAACACCGCGACGTCGCGCGCGGGCACGCTCTCCTCGTCCGAGAGGCGGTCGATCTCCAGGGCGACGAAGCTCGCCTCGTCGTGCTCGTTGTCGGCGACGTAGCCGACCAGCTGCGGCCCGGCCCCTGCATCGGTCCACAGCCGCTTCGCCCGCCGAGCCGTGTTGCGGGTGATGACGGCGTTGGCGGCGCTGAGGATGTTCTGCGTCGACCGGTAGTTCTGCTCGAGCAGGACCGTCGTGGCAGCGGGGTAGTCGCGCTCGAACTCCTCGATGTTGCGGATCGTCGCGCCGCGGAAGGCATAGATGCTCTGGTCGGCGTCACCCACGACGCACAGCTGGCCAGGCGGTACGCCGTCGGCCCCCTTGCCCACGAGCTCGTTCACGAGGACGTACTGAGCGTGGTTGGTGTCCTGGTACTCGTCGACCAGCACGTGCCGGAACCGGCGGTGATAGTGCTCGGCGACGTCGGGGAAGAGCTGCAGGACGGCGACGGTGGAGGAGATGAGGTCGTCGAAGTCGAAGGCGTTGGCACGGCGCAGCCGCCGCTGGTACTCGCCGTACGCCTCGGCCAGGGTCTTCTCCTGGTGGTTGGCGGCCTGGCCCGCGAACGTCTCGTGGTCGATGAGCTCGTTCTTGAGGTTGGACACCTGGTTGCTGAATCCGCGCGGTGGGTAGCGCTTGGGGTCGAGGTCGAGGTCGCGGCAGACGAGGGTCATGAGCCGCTGGCTGTCGGCGGAGTCGTAGATGGAGAACGACGACGTCATGCCGAGACGCGGCGCCTCCTTGCGCAGGATCCGCACGCAGGCCGAGTGGAACGTGGACACCCACATCACGCGGGCGCGGCTTCCCACGAGCTCGACGACGCGCTCGCGCATCTCGCCCGCGGCCTTGTTGGTGAACGTGATCGCGAGGATCTCACCGGGCTTGGCGTCGCCGGTGGCCAGCAGGTGCGCGATGCGCCGCGTGAGCACGCGGGTCTTGCCCGAGCCTGCACCGGCCACGATCAGCAGCGGCCCGCCACGGTGCTCGACGGCGGCACGCTGCTCAGGGTTGAGGTCGGACACGAGATCGAGCACCGCGGCCCGTGGCGCCGCTGCCGGCTCGGGCTGGGGCGTCGGGAGGCCGAGGTCGTCGAAGAGAGAGGTCATCGCGCGGCAAGTCTAGGCGCGGGCGCCGACGCCGCCTCGCTCGGTCAGGCGGCCCAGCCCACGACCGCTGCGCGGACATGGGTGCCCGAGGAGTAGGTCGAGAAGGCCACCGAACCCCCGGGCCCGAGCGGCACCAGCACGAGCTCGTGGGACGCCGTGCCAGCGTTGTACGCGACGGCCGGCAGCGGGCCGGAGCCGGTGATCGTGAGGGTTCCGGCCGCCGTGCCGCCGGTTGCGGTCACCGACAGCAGCACCGCGCGCACGCCGGCCGGGATGCCGGCCTTGCCGACGAGGGCGACGTACCGCTTGGCCCCCTTGGGCAGGGCACCGGTGATCCCGAGGCCCTTGGAGGAGTCGACGACGGTGACGGGGGCCGAGAGCATCCGCGTGCGGGCGCCGCCCGTCGTGGAGGAGGTCGTGAACCAGCCCTGCAGCCGCACGGACACGGCGACCGACGAGGCGCCGGCGTTCTTGAGGACGATGCGGCCGTCGGGGGTGGGCACGATGAGGGGTGCCGAGCGCTGCAGCGACGTCGACACCCGCACCTGGCCCACCGCGAGCGTCGAACCCGGGGTGTAGGCGTAGAGCGTGCCTGCCTTGGCGGACTTGCCCGTCACGAGCGTCACGGCCACGCCGCGCAGGTCGGCGCCTGGCAGGCCCGCGGAGCCGGACAGGTCGACGGTGCGCGTCTCACCGGGCTCGAGGGGTGCCTGGGCCCCGTCGACCACCGTGGTCGGCGCGATGAGCCGAGTCGGACCGCTCACCGAGATGGCGGCGGCCGCAGCGCCTGACGGGACGACGAGCGGCGGCGCCCAGCCGACGAGGTCGACGCGTGCTTCCGCCGTACCCCGGTCGAGAGACAGTCGCACGGTGCCGTCGCCCGCCACCGGAACGACGACGGTGGAGCTGTAGGAGCCTGTCGACAGCGAGGTCACGGCGGGCACGGGCGGCGCGGTCGAGGTCGAGCGGACCCGCAGGGTGGGGCGGGGTGCGCTCGAGGACCAGGACGTGACGCGCAGGGCGACGGTGGCAACCCCGGTGTCCGGCACCTCCCCCTTGCCCGTGACGTCGAGGACCAGGCTGCTCGTGTCGTTGGACCAGCGCGGCGCACCGACGCGGCACGGCTGCTCGAGCCCGGTGCCCGTGCGGGTGTCGAGGACGCGCACGGGCGTCACGGGCACGAGGTCGCCGCCGGCGACCGGGGCGCTCGGCTCCGCGCCCCAGCCTGACCTGCAGGTGGCGTTGACCGGGCTGCCGCTCCAGAAGGAGGTGAGGGCCATCGCGCCCTCCCACGTGAGCGAGATGTGCACGTGGCTGCGGTGGCACTCATTGTCGTACGCGGGCCCAGCCTTCGTCGCGGCGTAGCAGCCACGCAGCTCGTCCCACCCGCGGGCGACGTCGTACCCGCGCCACATCTGGTTGTCCCAGCCGATGTACATGACGCCGAGGCGCCGGGCCATGGCCGCCTCGTTGCCGTACTTGTCCGTGGCAAGGAGCCACTTCAGGAACGCGGACGCCTTGGCCTTCTGCACCGGGTTGCGCGCCGAGACCATCCAGTCGAGCGCACGCCCCTCCTTGTGCTCGCTGATGCCGCCCTGGCCGCAGGCCCGCGGGATGCCGACGGAGTAGGCCCCGTACGTCGCCACGAGCAGCCTGGCGAGCTTGGCGGCTCCGGGCTTCGTCACAGGAGAGCACGTGCTCTGCTCCTGGTAGTCGGCGTACGTGTCGATGGCGCTGGTGAACGTCGGGGCGGCGGGGGGCGTGACGGCGCTCGGCGTGACCGTGGCGGCGGACGCTCCCGGTGCGAGGCCGCCGAGCGCGAGGACGAGCCCGGCCGCGACCGTGCCCGCCACAGCGCGAACGGCGCGCGGGCGTGCGGCGGCGAAGGCCTGGTTCATACGTTTGTCATCGGCGGCGATGCGGGCCGACTTTCGGCCGCGCCCCTACGATGGCGGCGCAGTTGACCCGTACGGCGGAATCGCGCGGGCGACTCGGGGTGTTGACCCCGGTAGCCGGACGCCCTGGACCCCCCGGACGGCGGCCCCACGAGGAGGAACCTGTGCTCGACGACACCGAGGTGTCCCGCGTCCTGGTCGTCACGGCGCACCCTGACGACGTCGACTTCGGCGCCTCCGGCACCATCGCAGGCTGGGTGGAGGCCGGTGTCGAGGTGACGTACTGCGTCATCACCGACGGCGACGCCGGCGGGTTCGACCCGGCAGTTGCGCGCGCCGACATCCCCGGGATCCGTCGCGCGGAGCAGGTCGCCGCGGCCGCCGCAGTGGGGGTGAGCGACGTGCGGTTCCTCGGCTACCGCGACGGCGAGCTCACCGTGACCCACGGCTTGCGCCGCGACATCAGCCGCGTGATCCGCCAGGTGCGTCCGGACCGGATGCTCATCCAGACGCCCGAGCGGAACTGGGCGCGGATCCCGGCGTCCCACCCCGATCACATGGCGGCGGGCGGGGCCGCGATCCAGGCGGTGTACCCCGACGCTCGCAACCCGTTCGCGCACACCTCGCTGCTCGGCGACGAGGGCCTCGACGCCTGGTCGGTCAAGGAGGTCTGGGTCATGGGCCACCCGACGCTCACGCACTACGTCGACATCACCGAGCACTTCCCGAAGAAGATCGCGGCCCTCCTCGCGCACGAGTCGCAGACCGCCCACATGCCCGACCTCGAGGGCTTCGTCCGAGGCTGGGGCGTGGGCCTGGCAGCCAGCGCCGGCCTGCCCGAGGGCCGAGTGGCCGAAGGGTTCTTCATCTCCGTCATGCCCGGCTAGGACGGCCGTCGAACCCGCCCGAGGGGGCAGCGACGGCGACGCCTGTCTGCCTCGTCGCTCGGGTTCGAGCGGGTTGGGTCAGACGCGGTCGCCCTCGAACATGCTCGTGACCGAGCCGTCGGTGAAGACCTCCTGGATCGCGCGCGCGATGAGCGGCGCGACGGGCAGGACTGTCAGCTTGTCGAAGCGACGGTCCTCGGGGATCGGCAGCGTGTCGGTCACGATGACCTCGCGCACGCGGCTGTTGGCGAAGCGCTCCTTCGCCGGGGGCGACAAGATCGCGTGCGTGGCGGCGACGATGACGTCCTTCGCCCCGTTCTCGAAGAGCTGTTCGGCGGCCTTCACGATCGTGCCGCCGGTGTCGATCATGTCGTCGATGACGACGCAGACGCGGCCCCGGACGTCGCCGACGACCTCGAAGACCTTGGCCTCGTTGGGTACGTCGGGATCGCGACGCTTGTGGATGATCGCGAGAGGCGCACCGAGCAGGTCGGTCCAGCGCTCGGCGACGCGCACGCGGCCGGCGTCCGGCGAGACGACGGTGATCTCGTTGCGATCGATGTGCTTGGCGACGTACTTCACCAGGAGCGGCAGGGCGAAGAGGTGGTCGACGGGGCCGTCGAAGAAGCCCTGGATCTGCGCGGTGTGCAGGTCGACCGCCATGAGGCGGTCGGCGCCCGCGGTGTGGAACAGGTCAGCGATGAGACGGGCCGAGATCGGCTCACGGCCGCGATGCTTCTTGTCCTGGCGCGCGTAGCCGTAGAACGGCATGACGACGGTGATCCGCTTGGCCGAGGCGCGCTTGAGGGCGTCGACCATGAGCAGCTGCTCCATGATCCACTTGTTGATCGGCTCGGTGTGGCTCTGCAGCACGAAGGCGTCGCACCCACGCACCGACTCCTCGAACCGCACGAAGATCTCTCCATTGGCGAAGTCGTACGCCTGGGTGTCGACGAGCTCGACTCCCAGCTCCTTCGCCACGTGCTCGGAGAGCTCGGGGTGCGATCGACCTCCGATGAGGACGAGCCGCTTCTGGCTGGTCTGGACGATGCCGGTCACTGAGCCTGCTCCTCGTGCGTGCTGTCACCGGAGCCGGCGGGTGCCGCCCCGGAAGCCTTGTGCGCCTTGGCCGATGCGGCCGCCTCGGCCGCGGCGCTGCCCGGGCGGCGACGCTCGACCCAGCCCTCGATGTTGCGCTGACGGGCGCGCGCGACGGCCATCGCACCGGGGGGCACGTCGTCGGTGACGACGGATCCGGCCGCGGTGTAGGCGCCGTCGCCCACCGTCACGGGCGCGATGAGCATGGAGTCGCTGCCGATGCGCACGTGGTCGCCGACGACCGTGCGGTGCTTGACGACGCCGTCGTAGTTGACCGTGATCGTGCCTGCTCCGAGGTTGGAGCCGACTCCCACCTCGGTGTCACCGACGTACGACAGGTGCGGCACCTTCGAGCCGTCGCCGATCACGGCGTTCTTGGCCTCGACGTAGGCACCGAGCTTGGCCTTGGCACCGAGCACGGTGCCGGGGCGGACGAACGTGAACGGGCCGACCATGGCACCCGCGCCGATCTCGGCCGAGGTCACCTGGCTGCGTACGACGCTCGCGCCCTCGGCGACGACGACGTCGGTCAGAGTCGTGTCGGGGCCGACGACGGCAGCGCGCGCCACCGTCGTACGACCGTGCAGGCCGGTGTTGCGCTCCACGACGGAGTCGGCCGCGAGCACGACGTCGGAGTCGATCCACGTGGTCGCGGGGTCGACGATCGTGACCCCCGCACGCATCCACCGGGCATTGGTGCGGTCGCGCATCAGCGCACGCGCCTCGGCGAGCTGCACGCGGTCGTTGACGCCGAGCGTCTCGCTCGGGTCCGCGGCGACGACGGCGGCGACCTGCAGACCGGCTGCGACGTGCAGGCCGACGACGTCGGTGAGGTACTCCTCGCCCTGCACGTTGTCGGTCGTGAGCCGATCGAGCGAGTCGGCCAGCGCCTGCGCGTCGAACGCGTACACGCCGCTGTTGACCTCGTGCACTGCACGCTGCGCGTCGTCGGCGTCCTTGTGCTCGACGATCGCGCTGACGGAGGCGCCGTCGCGGATCACGCGGCCGTAGCCGGTGGGGTCCTCGAGCACGGCGGTCAGCACGGTGGACGCCGCACCCGCAGCAACGTGCACGTCGACGAGCGAGGCGAGCGTGGCGGTGGTGAGCAGCGGAGTGTCACCCGCGACGACGAGCACAGGGCCGGAGCCGTCGAGCGTCACGCCTGACGCTGCGAGCCCCTCGAGCGCGACGCGGACGGCGTGGCCCGTCCCGTTCTGCTGCTCCTGGACCACCGCGAGAGCTGCCGGCGCGATGGCGGCCAGGTGATCGGTGACCCGGTCACGCGCGTGCCCCACGACGACCACGAGGTGCAGAGGATCAAGGCCCTCGACGGCGGCGAGCACGTGCCCGAGGAGGCTGCGACCTGCGATCTCGTGCAGGACCTTCGGCGTCGTCGACACCATGCGGGTTCCCTCACCGGCGGCGAGGACGACCACGGCGGACGGTCGTGGGGTGCTCACGAAGGCGTCACTGCTCTCGGAGTGGGCGGGCGAGGCGGGATAACCCTACCTCGCGCGCGGACGTCCTCGGAGGGCGCCCGGCGACCCGCCTTCACCCTCCGGTGGCGCAGCGCCCGCCCGACGTTCACCGCGCGGCCACAGGGCTCCCGGGGCAGGAATCGAACCTGCGTCGTACCCGCATTCAAAGTGCGGTCGCCCCTGCCAGCAGAGCAACCCGGGAAGGTCGTGCAGGTCCAGGGTAGAGCGCGATCGCCGGTGGCTTGCCGTCCCGACCGTGCCGTCGGTCGACGACAAGCAGGCCCGGAGCGGCAAGATGGGGCCGTGACCGAGGACCCGACCGTGCCGGACGACGCCGTACCGACTCCCGCCCCGGTCCGTCGGGAGCGCACCGAGCGGGTCAGGATGAGCGGTCGCGAGCGACGCGAGCAGCTCATCGACGTGGGTCGCAAGCTGTTCGCGGCGAAGGGCTTCGAGGTCGTCACGATCGAGGAGATCGCGGCCAAGGCCGGCGTGTCCAAGCCCGTCGTCTACGAGCACTTCGGCAGCAAGGACGGCCTGTACGCCGTCATCGTCGATCGTGAGATGAACGCCCTCATGGGCATGGTGTCGGACTCCCTCACCGGCTCCAGCGGTGGCGCGCGCGACCTGCTCGAGCAGGCGGGCCGAGCGCTCTTCGACTACATCGAGACGCACAACGAGGGCTTCCGCATCCTCGTCCGCGACTCGCCCGTATCCCAGTCCACCGGCAACTTCGCCTCGCTGCTGCGCGACGTCGCGAGCCAGGTCGAGGCCCGGCTCGCCAACGAGTTCGAGCGCCAGGGCTTCCCCGCCAAGCTGGCACCGATGTACGCCAACATGCTCGTCGGCATGGTCGCGCTCACCGGTCAGTGGTGGCTCGAGGTCCGCAAGCCGAAGAAGGAGGAGGTCGTCGCCCACGTGGTGAACCTCGCCTGGAACGGCCTGGTGGGCCTGGAGAAGAAGCCCACCCTCAAGGCCGCGAAGAAGGCCTGACCTGAGCACCCCAGCCCTGCCCACCCAGCGGTTCGACCTCGAGCCGCTGCGCGTCGAGCACGCGGTCGAGATGGTCGGAGCACTCGCCGACCCGTCGCTGTACGTCGTGACCGGTGGTACGCCGCCGACCCTCGACGAGCTGACCGAGCGCTACGGGCGCCAGGTGGTGGGGCGGTCGGACGACGGCTCGGAGACCTGGCACAACTGGGTCATCCGCGACCGTGCGACGGGCCAGGCCACGGGGTTCATCCAGTCCACGGTGACGCGCGAGGGCGGACGCGTGGTCGCGGAGCTCGCGTGGGTGGTCGGCGTCCCGTGGCAGGGCCGGGGCATCGCGAGCGAGGGTGCCGAGGCCGCGATGGCCGCGGTCAGGAGCGACGGTGCGGACGAGGTGCGCGCACACATCGCGCCCGGGCACGTGGCGTCCGAGAGCGTCGCGGCGCGGCTCGGTCTGCGTCGCACCGAGGTCGTGCACGACGGCGAGACGCGTTGGTCGTCGCTCGCCTGAGGCTCCCAGGTATCTCGACGTCGAGAGATCGGGCGTAGAGTCCGGGCGTGACCACCGACCACCGCGACGAGGTGGACGCGCTCGTGGAGGCCTGGCGCCGCGAGCGCCCCGACCTCGACGTCGCCCCGCTCGAGGTGCTGAGCCGCGTCAGCAGGCTCGCCCGCCATCTCGACCTCGCGCGGCGGCAGGCCTTCGAGACCCACGACCTCGAGCCGTGGGAGTTCGACGTCCTCGCCGCGCTGCGCCGCGAGGGGCCGCCGTACGCCCTCTCCCCTGGTCGACTCCTGCTGGTCACGCTCGTCACGAGCGGCACGATGACCAACCGCATCGACCGGCTCGAGGCCAAGGGCCTCGTCGAGCGGGTCCCCGACCTGACCGACGGCCGCAGCGTGCAGGTGGTGCTGTCGCACGCCGGCCGGGCCCGGGTCGACGACGCCCTGACCGACCTGCTCGCCCACGAGCGCGCGATCCTCGGGGCACTGTCGCCGACCGAGCAGGACCAGCTCGCGGATCTCCTGCGCAGCCTCACCGTGCCGTTCGACACCGCCGCCGACTGACACCTCACGCAGGCGGGTGCCCGAGAACCCCTGTGGTTCTGGGCATCTGGGTGCGTCAGGTGGCCGCGATGGCCTTGGCGATCCTCTTCGCCTCGATGCCCATCTCGCGCAGCATGCCCGCGGGAGAGACGAACTGACCGCAGAACCACAGCCCGGGCAGCGCGGTAGCACCGCCGCTCACGGTCGGCCGCCCGTCCTCGCCGCAGACTGCCTGCCAGTCCGGCAGCAGATCCTCCAGCGCCGGGCGGTACCCCGTCGCGAGCACCACGGCGTCGACGTCGAGCGTCGCGCCGTCCGTGAAGACCACGCCAGAGTCGGTGAATCGCTCGACCTCGCCGTGCACGGTGATCCGTCCGGCCTTGATGTGATCCATCGTGCCGATGTCGAGCAGCGGGATGTGCTTGTCGTTCTTGATCTGCGTGTTGGGGCCGTAGGGCAGCTTCCTCAGACCGACCTTGGTGATGTCGCCGACGGTGAGCCGCACGAGTGGGGCGGCAAGCGCATCGGCCACACCCGTGGGCAGCAACCGCATCGCGATCCCCATCTGCAGCACGGGGATGCCGAAGAGGTCGCGCGGCAGCACGTTGACCTGCGAGCGCACCGACAGATGCGCCGCGACCCCGTGCTCCACCAGGTCGATCGCCTGCTCGCAGGCAGAGTTGCCGAAGCCGACGACAAGCACGGAGCGGCCGCGCCACTGCTCGCCGTTGCGGTACTCGCTCGAGTGCAGCACCGCGCCGTGGTACGACTCGAGGCCCGGCCACGAGGGCCGCACCGGCACCCGGGTAGCACCGGTCGCGACGACGACGTGCTCGGCGTGCCAGGTGGTGTCCTGGGTCGTCACGTCCCAGCCACCCTCGGCCGCGCGCTCGATGCGCGACACCGTCTGGCCGAAGTGCGGCTCGATCTGGTTCACCTCGGCGTACTTCTCGAGGTACTCCACGACCTGCTCGCGCGAGGCGTAGCGCGGCCACTCCCGGCGCATCGGCAGCCCTGGCAGGGCGGACGCCGACTTCGGCGTGTGCAGGTGCAGCCGGTCGTAGTGGCTGCGCCAGGCCGATCCGACGACGTCGGAGGCCTCGAGCACCTCGAACGGGACGCCGGCCTCACGCAGGCAGGCTGCGGTGGCGAGACCAGCGGCGGAGGCGCCGACGACGAGGACCTTCGTAGAGTTCTGCACCGCGACAGGCTATGGCCCAGCGTCCATCGGGAAGGTGCATGTCGTTGCGGCGCGCATCGAGAATCGCCTGCCACGTCGCACTATTCGAGGGCTGTGGCGACCTCGAGCCACTGCTCCTCGAGAGACTCGCGCTCGGCCACGACCGCGCGCAGCTCGGAGTCGAGTGCCAGCACCTTCTCGTGGTCGGTCGCGGTGGCGGCATCGGCGAGGAGGGAGTGGAGCCGCTCCTCCTCCTTGCCGAGCTTCTCGGTACGTCGCTCGATCCGGGTGAGGTCCTTGCGCAGCTCGCGCGCCTCGCCCGCCGATCGCTGTGGCCCCGATTCGACGCGAGCTGTGGCCGGCGCCACCGCCGACCCTGCGGTGGAGGTCGCCGCCGCGCGACGCTCGAGGTACTCGTCGACACCGCCGGGCAGCATGCGGATGGCGCCGTCACCGAGAAGGGCGTAGACGACATCGGTCGTGCGCTCGAGGAAGTAGCGGTCGTGGCTGACGACGACGAGCGTCCCGGGCCAGGTGTCGAGCAGGTCCTCGAGCACCGTGAGCATCTCGACGTCGAGGTCGTTCGTCGGCTCGTCGAGCAGCAGGACGTTCGGGCCTCCCACGAGCAGCCTGAGCAGCTGCAGGCGGCGCAGCTCACCGCCGGACAGGTCGCCGAGCCGCGTGAAGAGCTTGTCGCCTGCGAAGCCGAAGCTCTCGAGCATGCTGCGTGCGGTCACCGCTCGCGCCCCGCCGCCGGCGGCGACACGCGACTGCCAGGTAGGGCTCGACGCGTCGCGGCCGCCGACCTCGACGTACTGCGCCTGGCGCTCCACCGACTCCAGCACGCGATCGGCCGGGTCGATCTCCGCGAGGGCCTGGGTGAGCGTGGCCACGTTCACGGTCTGTCCGACGCGCACGGTGCCCTCGCGGACGTCGGGCGCATGGTCGGCGTCGAGCACGCCGTCGTGCGCCGCGGCGATCAGCCGCAACAGCGTCGTCTTGCCCACGCCGTTCGGCCCGAGCAGGCCGAGGCGGTCGCCGGGGCCGAGCCGCCAGGTCTGCCGGGTGACGACGGTCGGCGCTCCCACCGCGGGTGCCACGGTGATGTCCTCGAGGTCGTACACCTGCTTGCCGAGGCGCGCAGTCGCGAACTTCTCCAGCGCCAGGCGGTCGCGTGCCGGTGGCTCGTCGGCGATCAGCTCGTTGGCTGCGTCGATGCGGAACTTCGGCTTGCTCGTGCGAGCAGGTGCGCCGCGACGCAGCCACGCGAGCTCCTTGCGCAGCAGGTTCTGCCTGCGCTCCTCGCTCGAGGACGACTGCCTCGAGCGCTCGGCCCGCGCGAGCACGAACGCCGCGTATCCGCCGTCATACCTGTGCACCGAGCCGTCGACGACCTCCCACGTCTCGGTGGCCACCTCGTCGAGGAACCAGCGGTCGTGCGTGACGGCGACGAGGGCACCACGACGTGGGGCGAGGTGGTGTGCGAGCCACGAGACTGCCTCGACGTCGAGATGGTTGGTGGGCTCGTCGAGCACCAGGAGGTCGGGGTCGTCGATGAGCAGCCGCGCGAGCGCGGCGCGGCGTCGCTCGCCGCCGGACATCGTGCCGATGACGGCGTCGAGCCCGCCCTCGTACGCGTCGGCGTTCACGCCACCGAGCAGGCCACCCATGACGTCGCGGACGCGAGCGTCGCCGGCCCACTCGTGCTCGGCACGGTCGCCCACCACGACGTCGCGCAGGGTCGCGTCCGGGTCGAGGTCGTCGGTCTGGGCCAACAGCCCGATCGTCACGCTCCCGAGACGGATCACGCGACCGGAGTCGACCGGCTCGAGCCCGGTGATGACCCGCACGAGGGTGGTCTTGCCGCCACCGTTGCGACCGACGACGCCGATGCGCGCACCCTCGGTGATGCCGACGGTGACGCCGTCGAGAAGCGTGCGCGTGCCGAGGGACTTGCCGATGTCC
Organism: Candidatus Nanopelagicales bacterium; assembly: GCA_038316965.1. Classification (GTDB taxonomy): domain Bacteria; phylum Actinomycetota; class Actinomycetes; order S36-B12; family CAIYMF01; genus Longivirga. The sequence continues at coordinate 8,239 of JBBQAY010000049.1, read as the reverse complement.
TCGAGCGCCACATAGGTGGGCGGCGGCATCAGCCCGCGACCCGCTGGTCGACGACCTTCGCGCCGGCGACCGGCCCGGCAGCGCGGCGCACGGTGCGGCACACGCCGGACGCCGTGAACGCCACGGCCAGGTCGAGCGCGTGCTCGTCGTTGCGCGCGAGGAAGGCGCAGGTGGGTCCGCTGCCGGACACCACGCCGCCGAGGGCGCCGTACTCCTCGCCGACGGACAGCACCTGCGCGAGCAGCGGTCGCAACGAGATCGCGCCGCCCTGCAGGTCGTTGTGCAGTGCGGCACCGAGCGCTGCGGGGTCTCCCGCGCGCAACGCCGCCATGAGCGCGGCAGGCACCTCGGGCTCGGGCACGTGCTGGTCGGCGCGCAGCCGGTCGGTCTCGCGGTAGACCGCCGGCGTCGACAGCCCCTCCTCCGCGAGCACGAAGACCCAGTGGAACGTGCCGCGGACCATGGCTGTGGTCAGCTGGTTGCCGCGATCGCGACCGACGGCGGTGCCGCCGTGCAGCGAGAACGGGACGTCGCTGCCGAGCTCGGCCCCGACGTCCATCAGCGTCTCGCGGCCGAGTCCGAGGCCGAAGAGCGCGTCGACGGCGACGAGGGCTGCCGCGGCGTCGGCACTGCCGCCGGCCATCCCGCCGGCCACGGGAATGCCCTTGCGGATCGCGAGCGACACGTCGGGTGAGGCGCCGTACGGCACGAGAGCCTCCACCGCGCGGGCAGCGAGGTTCGTGCCGTCGAGCGGCACCTCGCCGGCACCCTCGCCCTCGATGTGCAGCTGCGTGCCCGAGCCTTCGTGCAGAGGTGTCGCGACGAGATCGTCGTACAGCCCGACCGCGTGGAACACGGTCGCGAGGCCGTGGAACCCGTCGGCACGCAGTGGTCCGACGCCGAGGGCGAGATTGACCTTCGCCGGAGCACGGACGGTCACGGAAGCGAGCACCCATCAACCCTATGCGGTTCAGCTCCTACCGAGTTACTGCCCAAAGTGGGGCTATCGGGCCGCCCTTTACCCCACTTTGGGCAGTTACTCGCGGGGTCTGGCTGCGGCTATTGCTGCGAAGGCCGCGACGTCGAGCTGTTCGCCGCGCTCGCTCGGGTCGACCCCTGCGGCGCGCAGGATGTCCTCGGCGGCGCCGGGCGATCCGGCCCACTGCCCGAGCGCGGCGCGCAGGGTCTTGCGGCGCTGGGCGAACGCGGCGTCGACGACCGCGAACACCTCGGCACGGGTGGCCGTCGTGACGGGGGGCGCCGTACGCGTGATCGCGACGAGGCCGCTGTCGACGTTGGGCGCGGGCCAGAACACGGTGCGCCCGACCTTGCCGACGAGCGCGACGTCGCCGTACCACCGGGCCTTCACGCTGGGTACGCCGTACACCTTGGACCCCGGCCCCGCAGCGAGCCGGTCGGCCACCTCGAGCTGCACCATGACCAGCACGCGACGGATCGACGGGAAGTGCTCGAGCAGGTGCAGGATCACGGGCACCGAGACGTTGTAGGGCAGGTTGGCCACCAGCGCCGTAGGGGCCGGCCCGGGAAGCTCGCGCACCTGCAGGGCATCGGCGTGCACGACCTCGAGCCGATCGAGCAGGTCGGGGCGACGCGCCTCCACGGTCGTGGCGAGCGCGGGCGCGAGGACGTCGTCGATCTCGACCGCGACGACGCGCGACACCTCGGGCAGCAGCGCCAGCGTCAGCGACCCAAGACCCGGGCCGACCTCGATCACGACGTCGTCCGCACCGACCTCGGCCGCACGCACGATGCGCCGCACCGTGTTGCCGTCGATGACGAAGTTCTGGCCCTTCTGCTTCGTCGGTCGTACGCCGAGCCGGTCGGCAAGCAGTCGGATCTCCGTGGCACCGAGCAGCCCGTCGTGGGCGTCGGAGGTCACCACGGGCCGAACACCCGCTGCGCGTTGTCCCACAGCGCCTGCGCGAGCACGTCCTCGTCGTGACCCGCGGCCTCGGCCATCACGCGCACCGTGAGCGGCACGAGGTAGGAGGCGTTCGGCCGCCCGCGGTACGGAGTCGGCGTGAGGTACGGCGCATCGGTCTCCACGAGCACACGCTCGATCGGCGCGACGGCGACCGACTCGCGCAATGCGGCAGCGTTCTTGAACGTCACCGTGCCGGCGAACGAGAGGTACCACCCGCGCTCCGTGCAGTAGCGCGCCATCTCGGCGTCGCCGGAGTAGCAGTGGAAGACCACGTGCTCCGGGGGCCCCTCGGACTCCAGCACCCGGATCACGTCGGCGTGCGCGTCACGGTCGTGGATCACCACCGGCTTGCCGAGGCGCTTCGCGAGGTCGATGTGCCGGCGGAACGACTCCTCCTGGGTCTCGCGACCCTCCTCGCCGGTCCGGAAGAAGTCGAGGCCGGTCTCCCCGACCGCACGCACCCGCGCGTCGGCGGCGAGCGACTCGATCTCGGCCCAGGCATCCTCGAGCGCCGCACGACCCGAGAGCGCCTCGATGCGCGGCGCCTCGTTCGGGTGCAGCGCCACCGTGGCCACGAGGTCCTCGTGCTCGTTCGCGGCGACCACCGACCACCGCGCACCGGGCAGGTCGCAACCAACCTGCACGACACGCGTCACGCCCACCGAAGCGGCACGGGCGAGCGCCTCGCCGACGCCGAGCCACTCAGCACCGGCGTCGCCGTCGTGGATGTCGAGGTGGCAGTGCGTGTCGATCACGGGGGTGCGCAGCGGCTCGGGCAGCGGAGGTCTCTGCAGGTCGCGCGAGTGGCCGGTCTCCTGCTGCGTCGCGCGCGCGCGGACGGGCTCGTCGGTGGGAGGCATGACGGGAGCGGCCGACCTCAGTCGGCCGTCTCCTCCAGGCGCGGGAACAGGATCGCGCCCTTGGTCACGGTGATGCCGGCAGGCAGCTGACCCCAGCGGCCGGCGTCGCGCACGTCCTGCGCACCGATCGGCCCGAGCGCGGGCTCGGCACCGAGCTGACCCCAGAGCGACGCCGTGGCCTTCGGCATGACGGCGTGGTGCAGCACGGCGAGCGCGCGCAGCGACTCGCAGATCGTGTACAGCACGGTCGAGAGCCGCTCGTCGTTCGCCGGGTCCTTCGCCAGAGCCCAGGGCGCCTGCTCGGTGACGTACAGGTTGACGGCGTCCACGAACGCCTTGACCGCACCGATGCCGCCTGCGAAGTCGAGGCGCAGCATGGATTCGTCGGCGGTCGCCACCGTCGAGGCGAGCAGCGACTGCAGCGCGGTCTCGGCGTCGGCGTACTCGCCGGGCGCGGGCAGCACGCCGCCGCGGTACTTCGCCACCATCGCCGGGGCGCGCGAGGCGAGGTTGCCGAGGCCGTTCGCGAGCTCAGCGGTGTAGCGGGCGCTCATGTCCTCCCACGAGAAGGACCCGTCGGCACCGAACTGGATCGCGCGCAGGAAGTAGTAGCGGAACGCGTCCGAACCGAAGTGGTCGACGATCTGGCTCGGTGCGATGCCCGTGAGCTTGCTCTTGCTCATCTTCTCGCCGCCGACGAGCAGCCAGCCGTGCGCGAAGACCTGGCCCGGCAGCGGCAGGCCCGCGGCCATGAGCATCGCCGGCCAGATGACGGCGTGGAACCGCAGGATGTCCTTGCCCACGAGGTGGACGTCGGCCGGCCAGGTCGAGGCGAACTGCTCCGCGCCCGGCGTGCCCGGCTCGTCGCCCAGGCCGACGGCGGTGGCGTAGTTGAGCAGCGCGTCGAACCAGACGTAGACGACCTGCGAGGGATCCCACGGCACGGGGATGCCCCAGTCGAACGTCGACCGCGAGATCGACAGGTCGGTGAGGCCGCCGCGCAGGAACGAGGTGACCTCGTTGTACGCCGACTGCGGCTGCACCGCGAGCGGGTTGGCCTCGTAGTGCGCGAGCAGTGCCTCGCCGTACGACGAGAGGCGGAAGAACCAGTTGGTCTCGCTCACCGTCTCCACCGGCTTGCCGTGGATGGGGCACACCTTCTGGCCCGCGTAGTCGCCCTCGCCGTCGAGCAGGTCGCCGGGCAGCTTGAACTCCTCGCAGCCGACGCAGTAGGGGCCGTCGTACGAGCCCTCGTAGATCTCGCCCTTGTCCTTGAGCCCCTGGAGGAACTTCTGCACCCGCTCGGTGTGCCGGGGGGACGTGGTGCGGATGAAGTCGTCGTTGGCCGCGTCGATCGTGTCGAGCACCGGGAGCCACGCGCTCTCGACCAGGCGGTCGGCCCACTCCTGCGGCGGCACGGAGTTGGCCTCGGCGGTGCGCATGACCTTCTGGCCGTGCTCGTCGACGCCGGTGAGGAACCACACCTTCTCGCCGCGCTGGCGGTGCCACCGGGTGAGGACGTCGCCCGCCGCCGTCGTGTAGGCGTGCCCGATGTGAGGCGCGTCGTTGACGTAGTAGATCGGCGTGGTCAGGTAGAACGCCTTGGCGAGGGAGTCGGGCACCCGCCGATCCTAGTTGCGCGGTGGCAGGGCGTTCTCGGCGGTTCGAGCGCCCGCGGCCTTCTTGGCGGCCACCACGGCGTCGTAGACGGCCTTGCGATCGATCCCGTACGCCGCCGCCACGGCCGCGAGCGCGGCCTTGCGCGGGTCGGCGCCGTCCGCCTCGAGGATCACCGGCATCGCACCCGGCTCGGCGCCCTGGACGACGATCGTGATCTCGCCCCGGAGGCCGTCTGCGGCCCAGGCTGCGAGCTCGCCGAGGGTGCCGCGGCGCACCTCCTCGTAGGTCTTGGTGAGCTCCCGGCAGACCGCCGCCGGCCGGTCGGCGCCGATCACCTCGGCCATGGCCGCCAGCGCCTCGCCGACGCGGTGCGGCGCCTCGAAGAAGACGAGGGTCCGCGGGTCGGAGGCCACGGCGGCCAGGGCCCGGCGGCGCTCTCCGCCCTTGCGCGGGAGGAAGCCCTCGAAGGCGAACCGGTCGACGGGTAGACCCGAGAGGGCGAGGGCTGTGAGCACGGCGCTCGGGCCGGGAGCCGCCGTCACCCGGATCCCGGCAGCGACCGCGGCGTCGACCAGGCGGTAGCCGGGATCGCTCACGCTGGGCATGCCGGCGTCGGTCACGAGCAGCACCGTGCTTCCGGCCTCCAGCGCGGCGACCAGCTCGGGCAGCCGCTGGCGCTCGACGGCGTCGTAGTACGACACCACCCGGCCGCTCACGCTCACGCCGAGGTCGTCAGCGAGGCGTCGCAGCCGGCGGGTGTCCTCGGCGGCGATCACGTCCGCGGTTGCGATCAGGTCACGGAGGCGACCGGAGGCGTCGTCGGCGCGTCCGATGGGGGTGGCGGCGAGCACGAGCAGACCGGATGATCCGGCCGAGCCCGCGTCGTCCAGTGCCGTCTCCACGGGCATCAGCCTGCCACCTCCTTATGCTGTCGGAGTGACGGCGACCATCGAGGCGGAGCACGCCGCGGCCCCCGGCCCAGCGCGCACGCCTGCGCGCCGCCTGTCGCCGCTGGCGGACCGGCTCTCCCCCGCCCTGCCGGCCGACCGCGCCATCTCGTGGTGGGTCACCATCGCGATCACGGTGCTCGGCGGGATCCTGCGGTTCTGGGACCTTGGCCGCCCCCGCGCCGTGGTGTTCGACGAGACCTACTACATGAAGGACGCGCTCTCGCTGCTGCGCTACGGCAACGAGCGCCAGTTCGTCGACAAGGCCAACGACCTGATCCTCGCGAGCGACGGCAACTGGCGGACGATCGACATCTTCAAGGACGGCGCGGCGTACGTCGTGCACCCGCCTGTCGGCAAGTGGACCATCGCGCTCGGCGAGTACGCGTTCGGGCTCACGCCGTTCGGCTGGCGCTTCATGATGGCGCTGCTCGGCACGCTCATCGTGCTGCTCGTCGTACGCATCACGCGGCGCCTGACCCGCTCGACCCTGATCGGCGCTGCCGCGGGCCTGTTCGTCGCCATCGACGGCATGTCGATCGCCCTGTCGCGCACGGCACTGCTCGACAACACCCTCACGTTCTGGATCGTCGTCGCGTTCGGCTGCATCCTCATGGACCGCGAACGCACCCGGGGGCGGATGGCCGAGCGCGTGCGCGCCTTCGCCGACGACCACGACGCCCTGCTGGCCCTGCGCCAGGGCCTGGGACCTCGAACGGGCCTGCACCCCTGGCGCTGGGCGGCGGGCTTCGCACTCGGCATGGCCTGCGGCACCAAGTGGTCGGGCGTGTGGTTCGTGGTCGCCTTCGGCCTCTGCACGGTGATCTGGGACTACGGCCTGCGTCGCACCGTCGGCGTCAACGCCGTCGACGCCGTGGCCGGCGCGGTGGTCGGAGGGCTCGGTGCGTTCGTCGCGATCGTCGGCACCGTGGTCGTCGTCTACGTGGTGTCGTGGACCGGCTGGATCGTCAGCGACGACGGCTTCTACCGCGACTGGGCCGCGAACAACCCGGCCAGCGGCGTGTGGACGCTCGTTCCCGACTGGCTGCGGTCGCTCTGGTACTACCACGGCCAGGCGCTGAACTTCCATCGCGGCCTGTCGTCTCCGCACTCGTACCAGAGCAACGCGTGGAGCTGGCTGCTGCAGACCCGGCCGACCAGCTTCTTCTACGAGGGCACGCCCGACATCCCCGCCAGCGCCTGCGGCTCGACCAAGTGCGCGGCCGAGGTGCTCGCCCTCGGGAACCCGATCATCTGGTGGGCAGGGGCCGCCGCGCTGCTGCACCAGGCGTGGCGCTGGGCCGCCCGTCGCGACTGGCGCTCCGGCTATGTGGTGCTCGCGCTGCTCGCGGCGTGGGTGCCGTGGCTCGGCTTCCAGGGCCGCACGATCTTCACGTTCTACAGCGTCGCGATGGCGCCGTTCGTGTGCATCGCGCTCGCGATGACCCTCGGCTCGATCCTCGGCCCGACCGACGCCGACCCGCGCAGGCGCACGATCGGTGCGAGCGTCGTCGGCTCGATCGTGCTGCTCGCGGTCGCGGCGGCGTGGTTCTTCTACCCCATCTGGTCCGCGCAGGTACTGCCGTACGACGTCTGGCACCTGCGCATGTGGTTCGACACCTGGGTCTAGTCCTGCCGATTCGGTACTGCTACGTCGTCACCTCTGGCGACTTGGCACTACCGCGTCGCTTGCGGCAGGTCAGATGCCGAGCAGGGTGCGCAGGTGACGAGGCGGCGGTGACCCGTGCGCGAGCACGGCGTCGTGCACCTGACGATCGCCCCAGCCTGGCTGGGCCGCGCGCAGGTCGGCCACGACGTCGGACACCGCCGTCCAGCCGACGTAGTACGTCGAGAGCTGCGTGGAGGTGAGCAGCGCACGGCGCCACTTGCCCGCGGCCTCGCCCTCCTCCTGGTGCCCGCGCACCTGCATGAGCCGCATGGCCTCGTCCTCGGTCATCCCCCGCGAGTGCACGCGTACGTCGAGGATCGCGTTGATCGTGAGGCGCAGCTGCATCTTCAGCTGCTGCAGGCGGATCGCGAGCGCCGCGCGCTCACCGAGCCCCGCGTCGTAGCCGCGCTCGGCCATGAGCTGCTCGGCGTACACCGCCCAGCCCTCGACGAAGGGGCCGCTCCAGAACGTGTCGCGCACCCGGCTCGGCGTGCGCGGCCGGCGCGCGTGCGCGAGCTGCAGCACGTGACCGGGCATGGCCTCGTGCACCGTGAGGTTCTCGAGCATGCTCGCGTTGTACTCGCGGTAGAACGACGCGACGCGCTCTGCGTCCCAACCGGTCGGCGTCGGTGACACGGCGAAGAAGGTCGACAGCGCGGTCTGCTCGAGCGGCCCCGGCGCATCGCAGTACGCGACCGCGACGCCGCGGTGGATCTCGGGCATCTCCACGATCTCGACCGGGTCGTCGTGCACCGTCACGAGATCGTGCTCGCGGACGAACGCCTTGGTGCGCCCGAGCGCGGCGGCGCACAGCGAGAGAACCGTCGCGTCGTCCACGGGACCCGCGGCCGCGACGGCGTCGAGGGCGCGGCGCACCAGCGCGCCCGCGTCGTCCGGTGGCGGCGTGGCCTCGCCGAGGTACTCCGCTGCTGCCCGGGCGATCTCGCCCTCGATCCTGGCGAGGTCCTTCTCGGCGCGGTGCAGGACGTCCTCGGGCGTGAGGTCGGCGTCGAGGGTCGCCCACAGCTTGGCGGCGAACTTCTCCGGGCCGAGGCGGGGCTCACGGGTGGCGAGGTCGCTCGCGAGCGTGTCGCGCAGCCAGCCGAGGTGGGCCTCGAGCGCGCCGGCGGCGGCGTCCCGGGCCGGCTCGACCAGAGGACGGAGCGACGGCTCGGCCACCAGCGCCTCCTCGACGGCG
>JBBQAY010000048.1:0-24122 GCA_038316965.1 Candidatus Nanopelagicales bacterium | reverse complement strand
GAAGAACTGCGTGAGGGTCCAGTCGGCGCCGTAGCCGCGCATGGCGGACTGCCACATGTGGCGGTGGGTGTCGACCATGCCGGGCATGACGATGCCGCAGGTGGCGACGATCTCCACCGTGCCCTCCGGCACTGCGAGGGCAGGGCCGACGGCGGCGATCTTCTGGCCGACGACGAGGACGTCCGCGTTGTTCAGAACGGTGCGGCGGTCGTCCATCGTGAGGACGGTGCCGCCGCGCAGGACCACTGCCGGGGCGTCCGCGAGCCTGTCGAGGTCAGGGCTGGTCTGGGTCATCGCTCTCCTTCGAGCGTCGGCCGCGTCGCGGCGTGCTGGGGGCACCGCCGGGGGACCGCACGGACCCGTCGTCGGCTTGCAGCAAAGATGAGGCGGAGTGAACGACGTGTCAAGGGATTCTGTGCAGTATTTCTGAACTACTGTTCTCAGCCTCAGGTGCTCTCGGCGCTCGGCAACGTCCGGGAATCCTCAGATCACGCGGCAGATGCGCGGGGTCGGTCGAGGCGCGGCAGCCGGGCATCGACCGAGATCGAACCGGACAGGGCGTAAAGCCACGATGGACAACCACTGGTGCGACGGGCGAGGCCGCCCAGGGCTTGTGGGCGCCCTCGGCGCCGCGCGGGGCACCGGTCGCGTGGCCGGGCCGGCCGCCTGGGAGGCTTCACCCGAGGAACTGCCGGAAGGTGACGGGATGTTGTACGAGGTGGCGCACACGATCGTGCCGCCCGTGGCCAAGCTCATCTGGCGACCCCGCATCGAGGGGCTCGCCAACCTCCCGGAGTCAGGCCCGGTCATCGTCGCCAGCAACCACCTCTCCTTCGCCGACAGCATGGTGATCCCGATCGTGTCTCCGCGGAGGATCGCGTTCCTGGCCAAGGAGGACTACTTCACGGGCACAGGCGTGAAGGGCGCGCTCGTGCGCGGCTGGTTCGAGGGCATCGGCATGATCCCGGTCGACCGCGACGACACGAAGTCGGCACTCGCCTCCCTCGACGTCGCCCTCGCGGTGCTGGCACGCGGTGAGGCCTTCGGCATCTACCCCGAGGGCACGCGTTCGCGAGACGGACGGCTCTATCGCGGGCGCACCGGGGTCGCGCAGCTCGCTCTCGTCTCCGGGGCTCCCATCGTGCCGGTCGGACTGGTCGGCACCGAGAAGCTGCAGCCTGTCGGGTCGTCGATGCCCAAGCTCGCGCGCGTGACGCTGCGGTTCGGTACGCCGATCCGCCCGGGTACGCGCTTTGACGGGATGCCCGCGGGCCGCGCACGGCGCGAGCTCACCGACGAGGTGATGAGTGCCATTCAGGCGTTGTCGGGCCAGGTGGCCGCCGGCGTCTACAACGAGAAGCCCGCCTCGCTCTGAGCCGCCCACGCAGTTGACCTCTGCGTGACTCGACGACGCCTGTGCGTGACAACGGCTGGCTCCGTGCGAGATGGCTCGTGTCGACCTTCCCGCTCGCTGCCCATCCGGGCCGCCGTCTCGCTACCGTCGTCGCTGACGAGGGCGCCCGCGCGTCGTCGCGTGATGTAGGTGGGGGTTCCCGTGCGTCGTGCCGCTGCTGCCGTTGTCGCGCCCGTGCTCGTGATCGCAGGACTGGTGGCCGCCGCCCCCGCAGCGGAGGCCCAGCATCCCGGCGCCAACGGCGTGATCACGAGCATCGAGGGCGGGGTGTGGTCGGGCACGTCGTTGCCCGGTGGTCCGCACGCCTGCTGCTCGCCGTTCGACGGTCCGAACGTGATCGCCCCTGAGCAGGCGGTGTGGGGCCCTGACGGCGTGAGCGTCGCCGTGGTCGGCGACTGGGTCAGGGACGGCCGTCCGGGTGGGCCCGGAAGTCTCGAGATCCTCCTCTACGACTCCGTGGCAGAGACGGTGCGCTCCCTCGGCCTCGCCGACGACAGCCGACCCGATTTCAGCCCTGACGGCGCGCAGGTGGTCATCACCCGGGACGCCGATCTCGTCGTGCTCGACGTCGCGACAGGTGCGATGGCGCGGCAGCTGACCACGACACCCGGGCTCGCGGAGGTCGATCCGACCTGGAGCGCGGACGGCGCGACGATCGCCTTCGCGACGCCGGCCGGAGTCTCGGTCGTTCCGGCAGCGGGCGGAGACAGCCAGCAGGTGCGCGCCGGCGCGTCCGGGCCCCAGTACTCCGCGGACGGCAGGCACCTGGCATACCTGGTCGGCCAGCAGCTGATGCTCGCGGACGCCGACGGCGCCCACGAGGTCGACACCACCCTGACGATCTACGGCTACACCTGGTCGCCGGACTCGACCTCGTTCGTGGTCTCGGCAGACGTGGGCCTCATCAGCGACACCGCTGAGGTCGTGATCACGACACTGACGGGTCAGGTCCTGAGTACCGGGCCTGGTGCGGTCAGCTCGACATCGTTCTCGTGGCAGCCGGTGCCGGCGCCCGAGCCGGTCGTGGTGGTGCCGCTGGCGAGCGTGTCGGGCTCGCTGTCGTCGTTCGCTCGCTCGTCCGAGCTGCGCGTGCGCTGGACGGCGTCCGACCTCGTGTCGCCGGTCGTGGGAACCGACGTCCGCTACCGCCGCGCGAGCGCCCTGGGCGGCGGCTTCTCGTCGTACCGCTGGTGGCAGAGCGACACCGCAGCGCGCTCGGCGGTGCTGCCCGCGACGCCTGGCTACCGCTACTGCTTCTCCACCCGCGCCCGTAACCAGGCGGGGGCGCAGAGCGGCTGGTCGACCGAGAAGTGCGCCACGGTGCCCTTCGACGACCGCGCGCTGACAGCGGCGGGTGCCTGGGTCCGCGTCTCGCGCGACGGCTTCCTGCGCGGCACGGCGTCGCGGACGACCGAGCGCTGGGCCTCGCTCAGCAGCGCACCTGGCTACGTGCGCGAGGTCGGCGTCATCGCCTCGACAGGCCCGCGCGGTGGAACGCTCGCCGTGCTGGTCGGCGCGCACCGCGTGGGGACGATCTCGCTGTACTCGGCCACGCCGCGCGACCGCGCGTTCGTGGTGCTCCCGCGGCTCGACACGGCGCGCTACGGCGTGATCAGGCTCGTGGTCCTGTCGGCGGGAAAGACCGTCCGGATCGACGCTCTCGCGACCTCCGCGAGGTAGTCGGGCTCCGCACCTGCGGCGACGACGTCGCAGGGACGACGCGGTGCTCGGGATCGCCGATCCTCGCCCGGCGGATTGAGCCAAACAGTCCCCAGGGGATGCCCGTTTCTGCGGATACTCGACATCCACGGTCGCCGCGGGGCGTCCGAACAGACGTACAGGAGCGGACATGGGACTCGAGGACATCGTCAACCAGGCCAAGGACATGCTGGGTGGCAACTCCGACGCCGTCGACGGCGCGATCGACCAGGCCGCGGACGCGATCCAGGAGAAGACCCCGGACCAGGTGGACGGCATGGTCGACCAGGTCGCCGAGGCGCTCAAGGACCAGATCTGAGCGACGCACACGCCGTACGGCGGGCGGGTGGCGCGGGCGACCGCGCTGCCCGCCCTTGTCGGTTCCGCTCAGGGTTCAGCACCGATCCGCGCGACGCGGAGCCGGATGCGACCCCGAGGCGTACTGTCCGAAGCCACGGAGCCGTTCAGGCTTCCTGGCTCGAGGAGCCACCCATGGCCGACAAGTCGCCGCGACAGCACCTGCAGAAGAAGACGGCCGGGAAGTCCCTCAAGGAGAAGCGCCTCGACAAGAAGGCGAAGGCCAGCGGGACGACCGAGATCATCCCGTCGACCAAGAAGCACTGACCGCCAGCCGTCAGGAGTTGGTGCGCGCCTCGAGCGCGAGCAGGTCGGCCACGCAGCGGTCCGGCTGCTGAGCGTGCAGGTCGTGGTGAGCCCCGACGTACCACGCGACCTCGGCGAACGGGATGCGCTCGAGGGCCTCGGTGACCTGGGTGGCGCCCACGGGGACGGCATCGACGGCGGCCATGAGCAGAGCAGGCACCTGCACGCGCTCGTAGAGCGGGCGTGGGTCGTCGAGCCAGAGCGAGTGCACGATGCTGCGGTGGTGCTCGCGCGTGAGGTGCGGGCGCACCGTGCCGTCCGGCTGATCGCCGAAGTTGGCGAGTGCGCCGAGCCTGCCCTCCTCCGGCCAGTCGCTGTTCCAGCTGCGGGCACGCTCCTCCAGGCTCTCGCGGGTCCAGCCGTCGAACACGGGTGGCTCGAGCTGCTCCCAGCACTCCTCGAAGGTCGGGAAGCGGTCCGAGAGATGGATCCAGCCGCCGTCGACGAGTGCGACCGCGGCGACTCCGCCGTGCCGCGCCGCCAGCGTGAGCGCGACGTTGCCGCCCCAGCTCTGGCCCGCAACGACGGGAGCCCGGTCACCTGTCCAGCCCAGCACATCGATGAGTGCTGCGAGATCGCTCGCGGCCGTCGAGCTGTCGTAGCCGTCGGCCGTCTCCTCGGACCGGCCGTGACCGCGTTGGTCGACCGCCACGACCTCGTGACCTGCTGCGGCGAGGCCGCGTGCCACGCCGTCCCAGAGACGTGCGTTCGAGGCGAGGCCGTGCACGAGCAGGAACGGTTGCTGCGGCCCGGGGGCGCGGCGTACGGCCATCCGGAACCCGGGGAGCGCTACGTCGGTGTCGACGAGTGGTGCCTGCATGCCGGTCATGATGCCGCAGACAGGCGAGCGACCTCGTCGACGACACCGGCGACCGCGAGGGACGTCGAGAGCGGGAGCACCCAGGCTTCCTCGCCGAGGATTCGCGCCGACACCGCTTCGACCATGAGGCCGTATGCATCGCACGGCTCGAAGCTCTCGTCGCGCTCGATGCCGTCCTCGACCACGCGCAGGCTCGATGCCTCACGCCAGGAGGTGAAGGCCGGGTGCGGCAGCTCCACGGTGAGGCCGGGTGCGGTCATGGTCCAACCCTGCGACTCGGGCTGCACGAAGGAGCCGAGCACGCTCGCGCGGCCCCGACCGGAGGAGAGGGTCGCGGTGGTCGTGAGGTCGACGCCGCTCGCGCCGAGATCCCGAGTCGCGTCGACGACCGTGACGTCGTGCCCCAGCGCCACCATCGCCGCCGCGATCGCATAGACACCGACGTCGAGCAGAGCACCTCCGCCGCGGCTCGGATCGAGCCGGTAGTTGTCGTCGGGCACCCCCGAGAACGTGAACCAGGTGCGGATGTCGAGCTCGCCCGTGACCTGGCTGACAAGGTCCTCGGTGCGTCGGGTGCGCGGGTGCCATCGGTTCCATGACGCCTCGACCAGATGGACGCCGTTGCGCTGCGACGCGGCCGCCATGTCCGCCACCTGCTCGGCGTCGAGTGCGAGCGGCTTCTCGCACAGCACGTGCTTGCCTGCGTCCAGCGCCGCGACCACCCACGGGAGGTGGTCGGAGTTCGGCAGCGAGATGTACACCGCGTCGACGTCGTCGGCCGCGATGACCTCGTCGTACGTCGCCACCGCGCGCACCGGCTCGAGCGACCGGGCGCGGGCCACGTCGCGCGCGCCGACGACCTGAAGCACCGCGTTGCCAGCCTGGTGCACCACCGGGGCGATGCCCCGCGACGCGATGAAGCCGGCACCCAGGAAGCCCCAGCGGACGTCGCTCACGCCGGCGTCACGGGGCGACCGGCATCGTCAGCGGAGCGGCGCGCCGCCTCCATGACCGACAGGACCCGGCGCGACTGCCGGCCCGTGACCGACATCGGCAGGCCGTAGTGCAGCAGTTCCGACACCTCACGGTGGAAGGAGTACGGGGCAGCCGCTGGGGTCGCCAGTCGCGTCACGCTGCCATCCCCGCTGTGCAGGTCGAGCAGGGGTGGTGAGTCGGCCGGGGCCAGCACGTCCTCGCTGAGGGTGCCGATGTCGTTGCGCGACACGACCTTCTCGGTGCGCCAGCTGCCGACGATCGCACCCTCCGTGCCGAGGACGTACCACCGCGGCTTGAGCGCGGCGGCGAGGTCGGAGTGGATGAACTCGGCCTCCGTGCCGTCGACGAAGCGGAGGGTCACCCGCGAGTGGTCCGCGTTGGTGACGTCGTGCCAGCGACGCTTGTGGGCGGCTGCAGTCACGTGCTCCACCTCGGTCGGCACGAGGTCGAGGATCTGGTCGAGCACGTGCGAGCCCCAGTCGTAGAACGCTCCGCCCGAGACCCCCTCGTCGGAGTGCCACAAGTTGCAGGGATGCCCGTAGCCGCCGACGAACGTCTCGATCGAGAAGACCTCGCCGAGCGCGCCGGACCGAACAGCGCGCCTGACGGCCAGGTGGTCGGGGTCGAACCTTCGGTTCTGGTAGACGACCGCGAGCAGCCCCGCCGCCTCGGCCTCCGCCAGCACCGCATCGGCCTCCTCGGTGCGGATGGCGAACGGCTTCTCCACGATGACGTGCTTGCCCGCTCGAATCGCGCGGAGTGCCCAGTCGGCATGCGTGCTCGGCGGCGTGGACACCACCACGAGGTCGACGTCGTCGCGCTCCAGCAGTGCGTCGGAGTCACCGAGCGTCGCGATCCCCGGCGCGGCGGCGAGTGCCGCCTCCTGACGAGCGGGTGCGGTGTCGCACACGGCGGACAGCGCCAGGCCATCGACGGCGCGGACGGCACGGCTGTGCTCGTGGCCGATCGCGCCGTAGCCGAGGAGGCCGACGCGCACGTCCCCGTCGCGGGCGTGGCCGGTGGCATGCCGCAGCAGCGAGACGAGCGAGCGGACTGTGGCGCGGTCGGTGAGCGCAGCCGGCGTCGCACCGAGGGTCCACGCCGCGACCGAGGTTGAGGGTCGCCAGATCATCACAGGGTGCTCGGCCAGACCGATCGCGGCCACGCGCAGGACCTCGACGTCGTCGGTCACCTTGTCGGCCAGGGTGACGCGGTCCGTGAGGTGGTCGTGGCGGCCGACGTGGTCGCCGTCGCCATGCAGGTGACCGGAGGTTGGCAGGCCGGCGCCATCGCGGCCGACGCGGATGCGCACGTCGTGGACCGGGGTCACACCACCGACGCGCAGACCCGCGGCCTCCTGAAGCCGGCCGTCGGGGTCGGCCTCCCTCAGGGTCGGGCCGCCGAGCAGCACCGGGACGCCGCGGGCGAGAAGCGTGGAGACGAGCTCGGCCGCAAGCGGGCGGTCGGCCCACACCACCACGGCCTGGGCATCGGACACCGATGACTCCTGGACGCCGGCTGCTGCCATCGAGCCGCGAACGGCTGCGACCCCTGCCCGCAAGGCGGCGTCGTCGATCTCCACGATCCAGGCGGTGCGGGGCATCCGGGTCACCCGACGACAGTAGACGCGCCTGCGGCCCCGGGCGACCTGTCCCTGATGACGGGTTCGTGACGTGCTCGCCGCCCGGGTCGTCGTCGGGCGGCTGCGCCCGCGGCTGGGGCAGCGGTGCCAGACTGTGCGAGTCCGACGTCGCGTGAGCAGGGGGAGCCGTGCCTCTGGAGTTCCGCAGCTCGCCGGAGCCCACGCTGGGTGTCGAGTGGGAGCTGGCGTTCGTCGACCGGCTGACCGGTGACCTGCTGCCCATCGCCGACGCGGTGCTCGCCGCCGTCCCGCCACCCGAGCCGGGGCATCCGGCTCGGGTGCACCCCGAGCTTCTGCTCAACACGGTCGAGCTCGTCACAGATGTCTGTCGAACCGTGCCCGAAGCGGTTGCCGACCTGCAGCAGAGCCTCGGGATCGTGCGCGCGGTCACCGACTCCCTCGGCGCGGATCTGTTCTCCGCGGGATCGCACCCGTTCGCCGACGCCACCGAGCAGCTCGTCACGGAGGGGGACCGCTACTCCACGCTCATCGACCGCACCCAGTGGTGGGGCAGGCAGATGCTGATCTACGGCGTCCATGTGCATGTCGGAGTACCCAGCGGCGATCGGGCCATCGCGATCCTCAACGGTCTGCTGCCGTTCTATCCGCACCTGCAGGTGCTGTCGGCGTCCTCGCCGTACTGGGGCGGGATCGACACGGCGTACGCCAGCAACCGCGCTCTGATGTTCCAGCAGCTTCCCACCGCGGGGCTGCCGTTCCAGTTCGCCAGCTGGGCGGAGTTCGAGCACTACGTGGCAGACATGTTCGCGACGGGTGTGGTCGACGACTACAAGGAGATCCGCTGGGACCTGCGACCGTCGCCCTCGCTGGGCACGCTCGAGGTGAGGGTCTGCGACGGGTTGCCCACGATCCTCGAGGTGGGTGCGATCGCAGCCCTGACGCAGTGCCTCGTCGTCGATCTCGGTCGCCGGCTCGATGCGGGGGAGATCCTGCCGCAGCTTCCCCCGTGGCACGTGCAGGAGAACAAGTGGCGGGTAGCGCGCTATGGCACCGAGGCGATCGTGATCCTGGACGCCGCCAACAACGAGCGCCTCGTCACCGACGATGTCGCCGACCTCGTCGAGCGGCTTGCGCCGCTGGCACGTGAGCTCGGGTGCGAGCACGAGTTGCGCGACGTCGACGTGATCCTTGCTGCCGGTAACAGCGCCGCCCGGCAGCGAGCGGTTGCCCGGCGCCACGACGGTGACCTGCGTGCGGTGGTGGCGTCGCTCGTCGCCGAGCTTGCCGCCGGACGGCCACTGCCGGCGCGATGATGTTGGGCCGTTTCCCTGGCGGGACGTGACCGGCCGGGAAAGACTGCGTCCTGCGGGGCTGCAGAAGGGCGGGACACATGGCAGGCAAGGGCGAGCTCTACAAGCGCGCGGACGGCAACTGGGGTTTCCGGGTCAAGGCGTCCAACGGCCAGCAGGTGGCCTCGGACGGCGGCCAGGGCTACAGAAGCAAGTCCGACGCCCGCTCCACCCTGGAGCGGCTGCTCAAGGGCGAGTACGACGGTCCGATCGACGAGGTCGACTGAGCAGGGCCCCACGCGAGGCAGCGGCGCGGCCTTCCCCGGGTCGGGGGAGGCCGCGCGACGCGTGTCTGGCCCCGTAGGTCGGTCTCGTGGGTCACATCCCCGCTTACCCCCGGGGGGTGTGGCCCACGAGACAGGCGTCCTGGGCCGGAAGCACTGACGCGGGGTCGATGAACTTTCTACGATCGAGGTACGAGATCGATGGAAGCTCCGAAGGAGCAGACGATGTCCCACCTGGCAGACGCACTGGCCCCCCTCCTCTCCGCCGCACCCCAGAAGGACACGAGCTGGCGACGTGCGACCCTCAGCCGCGACCCTGGCGAGGTGGCCGGGATGTTCGACGGCGTGGCCTCCCGCTACGACGTCTGCAACGAGGTGCTGGCTCTGGGCCAGACCCGCGTGTGGCGCAAGGCTCTCGTGAACGCCGTCGACCCTCGCCCCGGCGAGCTGATCCTCGACCTTGCGGCCGGCACCGGCACATCGAGCCTGCCGATCGCCGAGCGCGGGGCTCACGTCATCCCCTGCGACTTCTCCCAGGGCATGCTCATGGTCGGCCACGACCGCTGCCCGGACCTGCCCTTCACCGCGGGAGACGCGCTGCACCTGCCGTTCGGCGACGGCGTCTTCGACGGCGCGACGATCTCGTTCGGCCTGCGCAACGTGCAGGACGCACGGTCGGCCCTGCGTGAGCTCTACCGCGTCGTACGCCCCGGCGGGCGCCTCGTCGTCTGCGAGTTCAGCCACCCCAAGCGCAAGGTGCTGAACACGATCTACTCCGAGTACCTCATGGGCGCCATCCCCTCGCTCGCCCGCGCAGTCGCGAGCAACCCGGACGCGTACGCCTACCTCGCGGAGTCGATCCAGGCCTGGCCCGACCAGCGGACGCTCGCCGGTCATCTCACCGAGGCGGGATGGCGCGACGTCGAGTGGATGAACATCCACGGCGGCATCGTGGCCCTCCACCGCGGCTTCCGCGCCTGATCGCCCACCTCGTCTCGGCCCGTTCATACCTGGGCGCCGTCGAGCCGTTCGGCGCGCATCAACGGCGCGGTCTGGAGTGGGATGGAGGGAGCACCACCCTGCGCAGCGAGGTGGGCCCTCTCGCCAGGAGGTCGGCATGGACATCCGCAGCATCGTCGTCGGGGTCGACGGCTCGTCTGCGTCGGACACAGCGCTCGACTGGGCGGCCGCCGAGGCCGTACGCCGAGGCGTGCCGCTCGAGGTGCTGCACACCTCCACCACGCACGCCGTCGCCGCTACGCCCGGCGGGGGAGCGCCGCCGATCTACGACGAGACCGAGGACGAGGACGTGCTCGACGCCGCTGCGGCGCGGGCACGCGGCGCGTTCCCGGGCATCTCGGTCATCACGCGGAGCGAGCGACGTGACCCCGCATCGGCCCTGATCGACCGGAGCACCGGAGCCGAGCTCGTCGTGGTCGGCGCGCACGGCAAGGGGCTGCTGGCCCGCTTCCTGCTCGGCTCGGTCAGTCACCGGGTCTCCTCGCACGCGTGCTGTCCTGCCGTGGTCGTGCATCAGGAGGTCGGTACCCCGGGCCTCCCCGTGGCAGTCGGCGTCGATGACTCACCCGCGTCCGACGCCGCTCTCGTCCTCGCCGTCGACGAGGCCGTTCTGCGCGGCGTCGCGCTGGTCATCGTCCATGGCTGGCAGCCCGCGACGGTCGGCGCGTTCGACGCGTTGCCGGTGTCGCAGGAGGTCATCGACTCGATGCATGCGACGGCGGGCGAGGTCGTGTCGCGGGCCGTAGCGATGGCGCACGAGCGGGCTCCTGGCCTGGCCGTGTCGTCCACCATGCCGTCCACGGGTGCGGTGCTCGCTCTCGACGCGGAGTCGGCAGACGCCCAGCTCCTCGTCGTCGGCGTCCACGGCCACCGCGGTCTTGCGGGCGCGCCGTTCGGGTCCGTGACCAGCGCGGTTCTCGATGGTGCCCGGTGCCCGGTGATGGTGGCGCCGCTGCCGGTCGCCTGACGCCGTCGCTCAGACGTCCCACCACATCGTGGCCGTGCGTCGCCGTGGAGACACTCCCGCGGCCCGGACGAAGGCCGCGACCTCCGGCTCGCGCTCGGCCGGCAGGCAGAGGCGGATGCGCAGGTGGTGGATTCGCTGCTCGAAGCGCAGTGGCGACCGCGTCTCGAACGGTTCGTCGTCCCACACGTCGAGGTGTGCGTCGATGCCTGCCTCGCGTGCGACCGCGAGGCAGTCGTCCGCAGTGGGGCTGGCGGGCCTCTGCAGACCCCAGAAGTGCTCCCACAGAGCGTTCATGTGCGTCAGCGGATGTGTGAGCGGCAGCTCGAGGACGACGCGGTGCACGGCCCGGTCGCCGAGGGCCAGCAGGAACGGCGGCAGGTCTGCGACGTTGTAGACGACGTGGTGGCAGACGACGACGTCGGCCGCGGGTACGCCGTCCACCGAGTCGGGCCACGCGCCGAGGATCTCGGCGTGCGCGACGCCGCGCGCGTCGGCGGCCACGGTGTACTGCGCGAGCATGCGCTCACTCGTGTCGATACCGGTGACGAGTCCCGCGCGGGGCACGAGAGCAAGCGACGCGCGCCCGCCGCCGCAGCCGACGTCGAGAACGCTGCCGCCCTCAGGGAGCGCGTCGCGGGCCCGAGCGTGCGACGGCGAGTCGGGCACCTCGCCCGTGACGGTGAACATCTCCACGGGGTGGATCCAGGGATCCTCCGGCGCGGCCGACAGGATCTCGCTCGGGATCGCCCACGTCGCCAGGTCGTCGCGCCACTGCTCGGCTGCTGTCATGGGCTCACGCTAGACCGACCGGCCGTAGCCGGCCCGGCGTGTCAGGCCGGGGCGGTCCAGCGCTCGCGCCTGAAGGGAACGGCATCGCGCTCCGACACCTCACCGTGCTCGCGCGCAGCGAGATGGCCGGCGAACACGGCTTGTGCGATGAGGTTCGGGGCGTCGGCATCACCGATCAGGCGAAGCGAGTCGAGGCGACCGTCCGCCAGCGCCGGCGTCAGCGCGTCGTACAGGTCGGTGACCGGCTCGCGGTCGACCGCGAGGACGACGACGTCACGCGGCAGCACGGTCTCGGCTCCGTCGAGGACCGAGGCGATGACGCATCCGTCCGCCTCGACGTGCGCGAGCGTGTGCCGCACCACGACGTGCACACCGAGGGCGCGCAACCGTGCCTCGATGCGCTCCTGCTCGAGCGTGTACTGCGTCCAGAACGACACCAGCGGCGCCGGCGTCACCAGCGTGACGTCGTTCCCGCGCATCGCGAGGAGCTCGGCGAGCAGGCCTCCCATCACGTAATGGTCGTCGTCGTACACCACGACCCGGCCCGGCGGCACCGACCAGGTGCCCTGCACGAGGTCGTCGAGGAGATCGTCCGGAGTCAGCACCCCGCCGGAGTCGCAACCGTCGATGCTGCGCCCGAGCGACCTGCCCCGGCCGTCGCGCCGCCACAGCGCACCGGTGGCCACGATCACGTCACGTGCACCGGCGCCGAGCACATCGTCGGCCGTCATCGGGCTCTCGGGATAGACCGACACGTCCGACATCGACTCGATCCGGCCGACTCGCCAGTCGACGACCCGGCGCCACGCGGCGAGCCCCGGCAGCAGCGCCTCACGGTCGACCCTTCCGCCGATGCGACGACGCGCCTCCACGAGTTCGACGCGATGACCGCGCTGACCCAGGGCACGTGCAGCCTCCAGCCCCGCAGGGCCCGCGCCCACCACCATCACCGTGGAGTCGTTGCGCCGCGCGGGGATCCGCTCTGGATGCCATGACCGGCGCCACTCCTCTCCCATGGTCGGGTTCTGGGTGCACCGGATCGGCAGCGACTTCGGGTCGGTCGCCACGCAGATGTTGCAGCCGATGCACTCGCGGATCTCCTCGAGGCGTCCCTCCCGGATCTTGCGGGGCAGGTGCGGATCGGCGATGGACGGGCGGGCGGCACCGATGAGGTCGAGCACGCCACGGCGCACTGCCGACACCATCGAGTCCGGTGACGTGTAGCGACCCACCCCGACCACGGGCTTGCTCGTGAGCCCCTTCACGAACGCGATGTACGGCTCCTGGTAGCCCTCGGGCTCGAAGCGAGACGTCGCCGAGTCGTTGCTCCAGCCCGACACGTTGACGTCCCAGAGGTCAGGAAGCTCGGCGAGCATCGCGACGATCTCTGCTGCTTCGCCGTCATGCGTGATGCCCTCGTCGCCGACGAGCTCGTCGACCGCGAGCCGCACCGCGACGGCGCAGTCGTGGCCCACGGCGTCCTTCGTGTCCTCGATGATCTCGCGCAGGAACCGCACCCGGTTCGCCAGGGAACCGCCGTACTCGTCCGTCCTGTCGTTGTGACGACGTGAGAGCAGCTGCATCGGCAGCGTCAGGCCATGCGCTGCGTAGCAGTAGATGATGTCGAACCCCGCGTCGCGAGCCCGGAGAGCGGCCGCCCGGTGCCAGCGGCGGACGTCGGCAAAGTCCTGCTTGGTCATCGCACGTGTCTGCACCGGCTCGAAGCCGCCGCCACCGAGCACACCTTCGGACCGCGGCCCGATCGGCGTCATCCGCGAGTAGTAGTTGGGGGCGTCGAGGCCTGCGTGCGTGAGCTCGATGCCCGCGAGCGAGCCGTGCTCGTGCACGGCGTCGGTCATGAGGCGCAGCCCCGGAACGTCGTCGTCGTCCCAGAGCCGGCCTTCGACGTACGGCGACAGGTCGCTGCTGGGGTGGATCTCCACCTCCTCGGTGCACACGACGCCCCACCCGCCTTCGGCCTTGATCCCGCGCATGGCTGCGAGCGACGTGGGGCGCGCATGTCCGAGGCCGTTGCAGTGCGGCACCTGGTAGAAGCGGTTCGGTGCCACCTTCGGCCCGATGCGCACCGGCTCGAACAGGACGTCGTAGTCACCCATGACCGGATCCTGTCAGCGCTCCGCATGACGGTCACGTGAACTCGCCGCGATCGGCCGACGGCTTCGACGGGCACGTGCCTAGGGTGGGTTCGGGAGGTCAGCATGGAGCTCACGGCCGAGGAACGACGTCTGCGCGAGGTACGCGAGGGCGTGCTCTGGCGCCAGTGGGGCCCCTACCTCGCCGAGCGGCAGTGGGGCACCGTCCGCGAGGACTACAGCGACGACGGCAACGCGTGGGACTACTTCACCCACGAGCAGTCCCGCTCGCGTGCCTACCGCTGGGGCGAGGACGGGATCGCAGGCGTCAGCGACGACCGCGGTCTGCTCTGCCTCGCGCTCGCGCTGTGGAACGGCAAGGACCCCATCGTCAAGGAGAGGTTGTTCGGCCTCACCAACAGCGAGGGCAACCACGGTGAGGACGTCAAGGAGCTCTACTTCTACCTCGACAACACGCCGACGCACTCGTGGATGCGCTACCGCTACCGCTACCCGCAGGCCGCCTTCCCCTACGAGGATCTCGTCCGCACCAACGCCGAGCGTGGCTACGACCAGCCCGAGTACGAGCTGCTCGACACCGGGGTCTTCGACGACGGCCGCTACTTCGATGTCGACGTCGACTACGCCAAGGACGGGCCCCAGGCGCTCGTCATGCGGATCACGGTGCGCAACCGTGGGCCGGAGGCAGCACCGATCGACGTCCTGCCCACACTCTGGTTCCGCAACACCTGGTCGTGGGACGCCGAGAGCCCTCGACCCCGGCTCGAGCGTGTCGACGCCGACCAGGGAACGGTGGTGCGGGCCACCCACCACCGCCTCGGCGAACGATGGCTGCACGTGCCCGAAGGAGCCTCGCTGCTGTTCTGCGAGAACGAGACCAACACCGACCGGCTCTGGGGCGCGCCGAACCCGTCGGAGTACGTGAAGGACGGCGTCGACCGCGCGGTCGTGCACGGCGAGGGCGACGCGGTGAACGGCGACAGGGGCACGAAGGTCGCGGTGCGTTTCACCGCGGACGTCCCGGCCGGGGGAGAGGTCTCGTTCGTGGTGAGGCTCGACGACGAGGCACCGTCCCCGTCGTCGCACGCGCCCGATGCCGAGGCGGTCCTGGCTGCCCGGCAGGCAGAGGCCGACGAGTTCTACTCGTCCATCACGCCACCTGCGCTCGATGCCGACCGCGCGCACGTGCTGCGCGCGGCTCTCGCCGGGATGCTGTGGAGCAAGCAGCACTACTTCTTCGACCTCGACCGGTGGCTGCAGGAGCACGACGCCCACCCGCTGAGGTCGCCGGGCAAGCTGGGCGTGCGCAACGCCGGCTGGTCGCACATGTACAACGACGACGTCATCTCGATGCCCGACACCTGGGAGTACCCGTGGTACGCCGCGTGGGATCTCGCGTTCCACGCCATGGCTCTCGGCATGGTCGACCCGGACTTCGCGAAGGGTCAGCTCGAGCTCATGCTGTCGTCGGCCTACCTGCACCCGACCGGGCAGATCCCTGCGTACGAGTGGAACTTCAGCGACGTCAACCCACCCGTGCACGCCTGGGCCGTCGCCCTCACGTACGGGCTCGGACGCATGCTGGCCGACGACCCTGGCGAGCTCGCGAGCGCGGCCGACGACGTCGCGTTCCTCGAGGACGCGTTCAGCCGACTGCTCGTGAACTTCACCTGGTGGGTCAACCGCAAGGACCCCAGCGGCAACAACGTGTTCGAGGGCGGGTTCCTCGGCATGGACAACGTCGGGGTGTTCGACCGCAGCAAGCCGCTGCCGACCGGTGGCCATCTCGAGCAGGCGGACGGCACGGCGTGGATGGCGTTCTTCAGCCAGTGCATGCTCGAGCTCGCCGTGGCCCTGTCGGACCACGAGCCCGCGTACGAGGGCTTCATCGTGAAGTTCGTGCAGCACTGGATGCAGATCGCGATGGCGATGGACCCCATGGGCGACCATGCCGACGAGATGTGGGACGAGGAGGACGGCTTCTTCTACGACGTCCTGCGCCTGCCCGACGGCACCGGTCGACGCATCGAGGTGCGCTCGATGGTCGGCCTCCTCCCGCTGTGCGCCACGGCCGTCATGCCGGCGCACGTCCTCGAGCGGTTCCCGAAGGTGGCCGCGGAGCTGAGGTACCGCGTCGACCGCAACGCCGACCTCCTCACGGGAATCTCCGACCCGCGCGTGCCGGGCGTCGAGGGACGCCGCCTGCTCGCGCTCGTCGACGAGCGCAAGCTGCGTCGCATCCTCGAGCGGATGCTGGACGAGGACCGTTTCCTGTCGCCGCACGGGATCCGCTCGGTGTCGAAGTGGCATGAGGACCACCCCTACGTCTTCGAGGTGGGTGGCGAGCGGTTCGAGGTGAAGTACGAGCCGGCCGAGTCGACCAGTGGGCTCTTCGGCGGCAACTCCAACTGGCGCGGGCCTGTCTGGATGCCCGTCAACGTGCTGCTCATCCGTGCGCTGCTGCAGTTCTACCTCTACTACGGCGACGACTTCACGGTGGAGTGCCCGACCGGCTCGGGGACTCACATGACCCTGTACGAGGTTGCGGCTGACCTGAGCGACCGTCTGATCTCGACGTTCACGCCGGACGCCGACGGGCGGCGTCCCGTCTTCGGCTCGAACGACCGGTTCGCCACCGATCCGCTCTGGAAGGACGACGTGCTGTTCTTCGAGTACCTCGACGGCGACACCGGTGCTGGGCTCGGTGCCTCGCACCAGACGGGCTGGACGGGCGTCGTCGCGCGGCTGACCCAGATGTTCGCGAGCACGGACGCCGAGACGGTGCTGCACGGGCCGAGCCGCCCGTTCACGGTGCCGTACCGCCGGATCGCTGATCAGCCCATGGCCCACCGGGACGGCGTGTGAACCGCGCATCCCGGCCGAGCGATCTCTAGCCTTCAACCATGGGGGACGACCGGCCACACGGCGTCCGCGACCTCGAGGAGGTGCGCGGCGCCGACTGGTCGCGTGCCACCTGGGCGGTTCCGAGCGAGGACTCCGCCCTCGTGATCGCCCGTCAGACGCTGACAGCAGAAGGCGGTCGGGAGGTCGTCTGGCGCGTGCCTGCCGCGCGCCTCCCCGAGCTCTGTGAGCTCCTCGCGGCTCCGACCTCCGATGTCGACGGCCTGCTCGCGTGGGCGCAGGAGGATCCGGACAGGCTCGAGAGCCTCGTCGACGGCCTCGAGCACATGGACCCGCCTGTCGTGGACGGGCTCGCCCTCAGCTGAGCTCGGTCCGCGTCGTTCGAGGACGATCAACGTGTGACCCGCACGACAGCACGCGTCATCGCCAGCAGGGTGGCGATCGGCGACATCGCCGAGATCCGTTGGGGCACAACGATTCGTGAGCATCAGTTGAGGTCACCGAGAGTGCAGGCAAGGCTACCCTGCGTGGTAGTTACCACACAGGGTCACCAATTCAATGTTGAACGATCGGGCGTAGTTTCCAGGTGTCGGACCACGACAACCAATCGCAAGGGGGCTCCACCATGAAGCGCAGGACACTCGACCTGACACTCGCCACCGTCGGTCTCGTCATGGCAGTTGTGCTGGCCATCGCCAGCGGGCTGCTGCTGTTCGCGGCGTCGTTCACCAACACGACGATCACCGATCAGCTCTCTGCCCAGAAGATCTCCTTCCCGCCGGCCGCGGCACTCTCGCCCGAGCTCCAGCAGTACGCCGGCCAGGCCGTCACCACCGGCCCGCTCGCCAAGGCCTACAGCGACATGATCTCCGAGCACCTCGCAGCCACGGGCGGCGGCAAGACCTACTCCGAGATCAGCGGCGAGTGGATCGCCTCGGCTGAGAACCCGGCCGACCGCGACCCGGCCCTCGGCCAGGTGCGTCAGACCATGTTCATGGGTGAGACCCTGCGCGGCCTGCTGCTCAACGTGTACGCGTTCAGCATCTTCGGCACCGTCGCCTTCATCGCCGGATGGGTCGCCGCCGTGGCAGCCCTCGTCATGATCGGCCTCGCGCTCTACGGCTTCAGCCACGCCCACTCTCTGCACAAGCAGGAGCTCCTCTCGGCACCCGCCGTCGAGAGCATCCCGGTCAGCTGAACCCCCTGCGGTCGGATCCTCGACCGACAGAATCCACGACGCCCCCCGGCATGTGCCGGGGGGCGTCGTGTCGTCGTCGTCGGTGAGCCGGGGCGCCCGTCGTGCTCGCCGGATCAGGTGAGCCCTGCCACGGCTGCCCAGATCGCGGTCGCCAGCACGGTGGAGGCGAGGCCGAGCAGCACCGAGAGCCCCGTCCCCTTCATGGCCGTCACGGTCGAGGGCCACGCGGCTGCGTGGTCGGGCAGGCGGACCCGTTCGGCGAGGTAGACCCCGAGCACGAAGCCCAGGGGCAGACCCACGACGGGCACGACGAAGAAGCCGACGATGCCGAGGACGCCGCCGGCCACCAGGGTGCGCGTGGGTATGCCCGCGGCGCTCATCCGGCGCCCCGGGATGAGGATGGTGAGGACGTGGCCCACGACCAGGACCGCACACGTGAGCAGTGCCGTCACCCAGGCGACGGCACCGCCCTCCACCACGGCCCAGACCACGATGGCCCCGCCGACCAGCAGCGCCCCGGGCAGGACGGGGACGACGGTCCCCGCGATCCCGACGAGGCACGCGAGGAACACGATCAGCTCACCCCACGCCGGCATGCGGGAAGACTAGGCGAGGACGTCGGCCACCGCCGTACCCGTGAGGGGCGCGTAGGGTCGCGAACATGGACACGCGGTCACTGGCAGGTCATCCCGTCTCGGTCGTCGGCCTCGGCACCTGGCAGCTCGGAGCAGACTGGGGCGAGGTCAGTGACGCTGACGCGTTCGAGGTGCTCGACGCGGCGTACGGGGCCGGGGTCACGTTCCTCGACACCGCCGACGTGTACGGAGACGGTCGCAGCGAACGCCTCGTCGCCCGCTGGCGTGCCACGCGCCAGGACGCCCAGGTGCTCGTGGCGACCAAGATGGGGCGCCGGGTCGAGCAGCGGCCGGAGAACTTCACGCCCGCGGCCATGCGTGCCTGGAACGACCGTTCGCGTGCCAACCTCGGCGTCGACACCCTCGACCTCGTCCAGCTCCATTGCCCGCCCACGGCGCTGTACTCGTCCGATGCCCTGTTCGACGACCTCGATGCGATGGTGGCCGAGGGGCGCATGGCGGCGTACGGCGTGAGCGTCGAGACGTGCGACGAGGCGATGACGGCCCTCGCACGCCCCGGCGTCGCGAGCGTGCAGATCATCCTCAACGTGCTGCGGCACAAGCCGCTCGACGCCGTGCTGCCCGCTGCGGCGGCGTCCGGCACCGCGATCATCGCCCGGGTGCCGCTCGCCTCAGGCCTCCTCTCGGGCAAGTACGACGAGGCAACGACGTTCGCCGCCGATGACCACCGCACCTACAACCGTCACGGCGAGGCGTTCGACGTGGGTGAGACCTTCTCGGGCGTGCCGTACGAGGTCGGGCTTGCCGCAGTCCGCGAGCTTCGGGCGCTCGTGCCCGCCGGTGCCACGACAGCTGCCTTCGCCCTGCGCTGGATCCTCGACCAGGAAGGGGTGACCACGGTGATCCCGGGGGCGCGCAGCCGCGCCCAGGCCGAGGGCAACGCTGCGGCCGCCGCACTCGCCCCGCTCACGGTGGAGCAGCAGGAGGCCGTCCGCGAGGTCTACGACCGCCTCGTGCGTCCGCTGGTGCACGACCGCTGGTGAAGCCTGGCCGCTCATGCGCGAAGGCCCGCCCCCTCGCGGGGGGCGGGCCTTCGTGGCGTCAGTGTCGGCGGTGGCCTCAGGCCTCGTGCTCGACGATGGGAGTGGGCTCGGTGAGCTTGCCGGTCTCGTCCTGGACGTCCCTGGCCAGCGGACGGATGCGCGCCTCGTGCTCGCGGAAGTGGTGTCCGCAGAAGAGGAGCTCGCCGCCGGCGGTGAGGTTGACCCGGACGTAGGCCTGGGCGCCACAACGGTCACAGCGATCAAGCGCGGTGAGCGGGATGGTCGGGCTCAGGGTCTGCGTCATCAGCTACCTCCGGTTCGGTGGTTCAAGTCTTGCACGGACCAACGACGCGCACCGCCTGGGTAGTCCCACGTTCGCCTGCGGCTGAACCGCATCGTGACCCGTTTCACCCCCCGCCACCACCACATCGGCCCGGCGTGTCGCACTCGGAGCCGAACCTTTGCCTCCCCGTAACACCTGCGACACGCGGGCCGCAGGAGCGGGCAGGGCGGGAATCGGAGCCGAGCACCCTCCTGATCGGCCCCCGGAGCCCCTCTCCGAGCCTGGTCGCGGGTGGTCCTGGCCGACTCGGCGTGGCCCATCGGGGCGGTGGGCGGCGGCGACTACCCTGCAAGGGACCCGCCAGGTCCGCTGCGGACCGTCGGCTCACCCGCACCGCCTGCTGTTCCCGTCGATGTCCAGGAGACCCCCGCACCATGACCGCCGAGCCCGTCGCCCGTCGCTCCCCACGGACGTCCGCCGGCTCCGGCTACTCCGCCAAGCACCTGTCGGTGCTCGAGGGGCTCGACGCCGTCCGCAAGCGGCCTGGCATGTACATCGGGTCCACCGACGGCCGGGGCCTCATGCACTGCCTCTGGGAGATCA
The DNA here is from genome assembly GCA_038316965.1 of Candidatus Nanopelagicales bacterium. GTDB lineage: Bacteria > Actinomycetota > Actinomycetes > S36-B12 > CAIYMF01 > Longivirga. The sequence continues at coordinate 3,880 of JBBQAY010000048.1, read as the reverse complement.
TCGACAACGCCGTCGACGAGGCGCTCGCGGGCTACTGCCAGCGCATCGACATCAGGCTTCACCCCGACGGCTCGGTGGAGGTCCACGACGACGGCCGTGGCATCCCGGTCGACGTCGAGCCCAAGACCCGGCTCACCGGCGTCGAGGTCGTGATGACCAAGCTGCACGCGGGCGGCAAGTTCGGTGGCGGCTCGTACACCGCCTCGGGCGGCCTGCACGGTGTCGGTGCCTCGGTGGTCAACGCGCTCTCCGAGCGGCTCGACATCGAGGTCGATCGCGACTCCAAGATCCACACGATGTCGTTCCAGCGCGGAGTGCCCGGGATCTTCGAGGCACCCGGGCCGGACGCCGAGTTCACGAAGAAGTCGGGCCTGGTCGTCGCGGGCAGGGCCAAGAAGGGTGTGACCGGCACCCGCGTGCGCTACTGGGCCGACCGGCAGATCTTCACCAGGGACGCCGAGTTCGACGTCGAGGCGCTTCGTGCCCGCGCCCGCCAGACCGCCTTCCTGGTGCCGGGGCTCTCGCTGGTCGTCCGCGACGGGCGCACCGACGACTTCACCGAGGAGACCTTCGTCTTCAAGGGGGGCATCACGGAGTACGTCGACTACCTCAGCAAGGACGAGGCCGTCACCAGCGTCCTGCGCCTCAAGGGCTCGGGCCACTTCAAGGAGACGGTCCCGGTGCTGGACGGCAAGGGGCACATGTCGTCGCAGGAGGTCGAGCGGGAGCTCGGCGTCGACGTCGCGCTGCGCTGGGGCACGGGCTACGAGACCGATGTGCGCAGCTACGTCAACATCATCGCCACGCCCAAGGGCGGCACCCACGTCAGCGGCTTCGACCGCGCGCTCACCAAGACCGTCAACGACGTGCTTCGGGGCCAGAAGGTGCTCAAGACGTCCGAGGACAACGTCACCAAGGAGGACATCGCCGAAGGCCTGACGGCGATCGTCACCGTGCGCCTGGCAGAGCCGCAGTTCGAGGGCCAGACCAAGGAGGTCCTCGGCACCCCGGCGGCGACCCGCATCGTCACCAACGTCGTGACCAAGGAGCTCACCGCCTGGTTCGCCTCACCGCCGCGCGGTGACAAGGCGGCCACCAAGGCCGTGCTCGACAAGGTCGCCAACGCCGCGCGCGCACGCATCGCAGCCCGCACCCACCGCGACGTCCAGCGACGCAAGAACGCGCTCGAGTCCTCCGCGCTGCCGGCCAAGCTCGCCGACTGCCGCAGCGACGACGTCGAGCGCAGCGAGCTGTTCATCGTCGAGGGCGACAGCGCGCTCGGCACCGCCAAGCTCGCGCGCAGCGCCGAGTACCAGGCGCTGCTGCCGATCCGCGGGAAGATCCTCAACACGCAGAAGGCGTCCGTCGCCGACATGCTGAAGAACACCGAGTGCGCGGCGATCATCCAGGTGATCGGTGCGGGCTCGGGCCGCACGTTCGACCTCGGCCAGGCGCGCTACGGCAAGGTGATCGTGATGTCCGACGCCGACGTCGACGGCGCCCACATCCGCTGCCTGCTGCTCACCCTGGTGCACCGGTACATGCGTCCGCTGCTCGAGGAGGGCCGCGTGTACGCCGCCGTGCCCCCGTTGCACCGGTTCGAGATCACGAACCCCGGCACGAAGAAGAACGACGTGGTCTACACGTACTCCGAACAGGAGTACCGCACCCTGCTGGCCGACCTCACCGCCAAGGGGCGCTCGTTCAAGACCCCGCAGCGCTACAAGGGCCTCGGTGAGATGGACGCCTCGCAGCTGCGCGAGACCACCATGGACCCTGCCTCCCGGACTCTTCGCCGCATCACCATGAACGAGGTCGACCAGGCCACCGAGGTCTTCGACCTGCTCATGGGCAACGACGTCGCGCCGCGCAAGGAGTTCATCGTCGAGGGCGCCCAGGGTCTCGACCGGGCGCGCATCGACGCCTGATCGTCGCCGCGCCGTTGCCGGGCGTGGTCCTCAGGCGAGCATGTCGCGCACGAGGGGCATGACCTTCGTGCCGAAGAGCTCGATGCTGCGCATGAGGTACGCGTGCGGCAGGGGGCCGCTGGAGTACTTCAGGTCGAACCGGCTCAGCCCCAGCAGGCGGACGGTGGCCGCGATCTTGGTCGCGACGGTCTCCGGGGAGCCGACGTACAGCGCACCCTGCGACCCCGCCTGCAGCTCGAACTGCGCCCGGTTGGTCGGCCCCCAGCCCCGTTCGGCGCCGATGCGGTCGTGCATGGCCTGGTAGTGGGGCCAGATCTGCTCACGGGCCTCGTCGTCGGAATCGGCCACGTGGCCGGGTGAGTGCACAGCCAGTGGCAGTTCCGGGCGCCCGAGCTCGGCCAGGGCGCGGCGGTAGAGGTCGGCGAAGGGGATGAACCGCTCCGCCGGCCCGCCGATGATCGCGAGCACGAGGGGGAAGTTGTAGCGGGCAGCGCGGACGACCGACTCGGGGCTGCCACCGACGCCGATCCAGGCTCGGAGGCCGTTCTCGGTGGTCGGGTAGACCCGCTGCTCGGTGAGAGGCGGGCGGGTGCTGCCCGACCACGTGACCGGCTCCTCGGCGAGGAGGTGAGAGAAGAGGTCGAGCTTGTCGCTGAAGAGCTCCTCGTACTGCCCGAGGTCGAAGCCGAAGAGCGGGAACGACTCGATGAACGAGCCCCTGCCGAGGATCACCTCGGCGCGCCCGTTCGAGATGGCGTCCAGGGTCGCGAACCGCTGGAAGACACGGATCGGGTCGTCGCTGGAGAGCACGGTCACCGCAGATCCGAGACGGATCCGCTGCGTGCGGGCCGCGATCGCCGTGAGCACGACGTCGGGTGCGGAGACCGCGAAGTCAGGACGGTGGTGCTCACCGACCCCGATGAAGTCGATGCCGACCTCGTCGGCGAGGACCCCCTCCTCGACGACGTCGCGGATCACCTGGGGGAGCGGGACGAAGGTGCCGTCCCCGCGCAAGGTGGTGTCGCCGAAGGTGTCGATGCCGAGCTCGACCACGTCGCTCATCGTCGTCCTGTCCGATCGGGCCTGCGGCACGTCGCGCCGGCTCTCGGCACCAACGTACGCGGGGCCACGTTCATGCCCGCGCGGCCCCGATCGGTCGGGACGATCAGACGTCGAGCAGGCTGCGCAGCTCTGCCACGGAGCTGCCGGGGTCGGTGGTGTCGAACCGGAATCCCTGCAAGCCCGCCGCGCGCGCTCCCACGATGTTGGCCGTCAGGTCGTCCACGAACAGCACGCGGGCAGGATCGGCGTCGAGCAGGCGGACCGCTGCGGCGTACGCCGCCCGGTCGGGCTTGCGGACGCCGATGTCGAGCGAGTCGACGATGCCCTCGAAGTGGCCGGCGTACTCCCACGTCTGCTTCCAGCCCTCGCCGAGGAACTTCGTCGCGTCGTTGGTGAGGACGGCCTGGCGGTAGCGGCTCGGGATGTCGGCGAGGAGTCCGACCACCACGGGGCGTCCCCTTCCCTCCCAGCCGAGCTCGCGGAGGGCGTCGTACAGGTGGAGCTCGGGCACCTTCTGCTGTGCCAGGGCCTCGATGTCACGCCAGTACTCGGGCTCGTCACGCTCACCTGAATCGACGCGGTCGTAGTCGGCGTCGCCCTCCGGCGCGAACGGCCCTCGCGGCAGGGTGCCGTGGGGCATGCCCGTATGCGCCTCGAGCTCGTCGAAGCGCTCGAACGGGCTCTCGTAGAGCACCTGCCCGATGTCCCAGAGCACGACGTCGATCCCAGTCATAACAGCCCCTCCTGAATGACTCTCCTGACTGATCCGTGGGTCATGTGCGGCCGGGGAGGTCGGGCCGGTAGCCACCGAGGCTGAGCATGGCGAGGGCGATCAGGGCGGTAGCGGAGTGGAAACCGAACGCGACGCGGGTCAGGACGCGGATCTTGGT
>JBBQAY010000047.1:0-24182 GCA_038316965.1 Candidatus Nanopelagicales bacterium | reverse complement strand
GTCGGGGGCGTCGTCGACCCGCTGAACCCGGCGGCGCGGGGTACTGCAGGTCGAACGTGTCTTGGTTGTGTCGACGTTCCCGTTCAGGGTTCGATCCGCAGCCCCCCGCGCCGCCGGGGTTCGCGCGGCGCGAGGCGGGGCCGAGGAACGAGGCCTCGCCGAAGCGCCGCGCCCGGCGCGGGGCCCGGCGACGCGGAGGCGACGAAGGAGCCGGAGCTTGGAGCCGGCATAAGCACCGGAGCTTGGAGGGGCCGGAAATACGGTCTAGACCATTTCTGAGGGGTTCTGGGGCCGGAACGGAGTCTGGCCGGTACGGTTTCGCTCGTGACTGAGCCGGCGTCCCGCTCCCTGCCGTCCCGTGCCCGGATCGTCGTCATCGGGGGAGGGGTGGGCGGGAGCTCGGTGGCGTACCACCTGGCGTTGGCCGGTGAGCGCGACGTCCTGGTGCTCGACCGCAACGAGCTCACCAGCGGGTCGACGTTCCACTCGGCGGGTCTGGTCGGCCAGCTGCGCAGCGACCCCACCCTCACCGCGATGAACCGCTACAGCGTCGAGCTGTATCGCTCGCTGCAGGCCGGCGACAACCCTCCCGGGTGGGTGGAGGCGGGCTCCATCCGGCTGGCCTCGTCGGAGGAGCGGTGGGAGGAGATCTCGCGGCAGGCCGGCTGGGCTGCCTCGAGCGGTCTCGAGCTGGAGCAGATCTCCGCGGCCGAGGCCCAGGAGCTCTTCCCGCTCATGGTGACCGACGGCGTGGTCGGTGCTGCGTACCTGCCGACCGATGGCCAGGTCGACCCGTCACAGCTGACGTACTCGCTCGCCGCCGGGGCACGCGCCATGGGCGTTCAGTTCCACACCCACACGCGGGTGCTCGGGATCGACACCGAGGGCGAAGGCCTGCGACGACGCGTCACCCGGGTGCGTACCGACAAGGGCGACGTCGAGTGCGAGCTGGTGGTCGACTGCGGCGGCATGTTCGCCGCCGAGATCGCGCGCATGGTCGGCGTACGGGTGCCGATCGTGCCCATGAGCCACCAGTACGTCGTCACGGAGGCGATGTTCGAGCACCGGGACGACCCGCTGCCCTCGCTGCGCGACCCCGACCTGCTCGTGTACTACCGCCAGGAGGTCGACGGCCTCGTCATGGGTGGGTACGAGCGCCAGTCGCTGCCGTGGACGGCGTCCTCGTCGTCGTACGACCGGATCCCCGCTGACTTCAACGGCCGTCTGCTCAGCCCCGACCACGACCGGTTCGTCGAGATCAGCGAGAACGCCGCGATCCGCGTGCCGTCGATCGCCGACGTCGGCATTCGCACGTTCATCAACGGCCCGGAGGGCTTCACCCCCGACAACGAGTTCTGCCTCGGCCCGACCGAGGTCGGCGGCTTCTTCGTCGCGGCCGGCTTCTGCGCGCACGGCATCGCGGGTGCGGGCGGCATCGGCAAGGTCATGGCCGAGTGGGTGCTCGAGGGTGCACCTCCGATGGACCTGTGGCACATGGACGTCCGCCGCTTCGGCCAGTCGTACCGCTCGCCGTCGTACACGCTCGCACGCACGGTCGAGAACTACGAGAGCTACTACGACATCCGCTACCCGGCGCACGAGCGGACGGCGGGCCGACCGCTGCGCACGTCGCCTGCCTACGCGTGGCACGCCGAGCACGGTGCGTCGTTCGGCGAGAAGTCCGGCTGGGAGCGGGTGAACGTCTACGACTCCAACGCCGTCGGCGTCGACGAGTCGTGGCGCCCGGACGGCTGGGCCGGACGGCACTGGTCGCCGGCTGTCGTGGCCGAGCACCGCGCCACCCGCGACGGCGTCGTGATGTTCGACGAGTCGTCGTTCGCCAAGATCGAGGTGAGCGGGCCTGATGCGGCACGCCTGCTGCAGTGGGTCTGCGACAACGACGTCGCCCGCGGCCCAGGCACGGTCACGTACACGCAGGCGCTCAACGCCAGCGGCGGGATCGAGTGCGACTTCACGGTGACCCAGTTCGACGCGCAGCTGTTCCTCATCGTCACGGGCACCGCCTTCGCGAACCACGATGCAGCCTGGATCCGCACGCAGGCAAGGGATCTCGACGCCGACGTCCGTATCGTGGACGTCACGGGCGCGTGGGCCTGCTTCGGCATCTGGGGGCCGAAGACGCGAGACGTGCTGGCTTCGCTGACGCCGCAGAGCCTCGACAACGACGCCTTCCCGTTCCTCGCCATGCGCGAGACCACGGTCGGCGACGTGCCGGTGCGCATGGTGCGGGTGACGTTCGTCGGTGAGCTCGGCTGGGAGCTCTACTGCCCCGCGGAGTACGCCGCGAACCTGTGGCGCACGGTGTGGGCGGCGGGGCAGGAGCACGGCATCGTGGCCGGCGGCTACCGGGCGATCGACTCGCTCCGGCTCGAGAAGGGCTACCGCGTCTGGGGTGCCGACATCGATCCCGCGCACTCGCCGTACGAGGCGGGGCTCGGCTTCTGCGTGCGGCTCGGCAAGGACGGCGGCTTCCTCGGTCGTGACGCGCTCGTCGCGCAGAAGGAGGCGGGGCTGACCCAGCGTCTCGTGTGCATCGTGCTCGACGGCACGAAGGCCGTGGCCCTCGGCAACGAGCCCGTACGACTGCCCGGCGGCGAGGTGCTCGGCCGCGTGACGAGCGGGGGCCTCGGCTACTCGCTGGAGGCGTCCATCGCGTTCGCCTACCTGCCGACCGGCCCGGCTGCACCCGACGGTGTCGAGCCGACCACCGACGGCACCCGGCTCGAGGTCGGCGTCTTCGGCCACTGGATCGGCGCCACCGTGCGCGCCGACCCCCTCTACGACCCGAAGTCCGAGCGCGTCCGAGCCTGAGGCGGCTGCGCTTCTTCGGCCGGGGGCCTCGTCTGGATGAGGGTGCCCCTGGTTGCCCTAGAGGCAACAAACGCGCCCCAGCGGCGAGCTGTGCCACCTAGGGAGCTGCGCGAGCGAACAGCGGTCCTACGGCGCTGGGGAGGAATCGTTGCCTCTTAGGCAACGTGGGGCACCTTCATCCCCAACGTCAGGTGAGGGCTCGCATCGTCGTCGGGGCATCCGGCGTACGCCGGACCAGGAAGCTGACCCGGTCGGGCCGGAAGAGGTCGTGGGCGTGCTCGATGGCCGTGCCGTCGGCGTCCCGCGCCGTACGGCGGACCTGCATGAGCAGATCGCCGACCGCGACGCCGAGGGCCGCCGACGACTCGACGTCGGCCCGGGCGGGAGACAGGTGCTCGTCGGCCGAGACCGGCGGGCGGCCGTAGCGGGTGCGCAGCACGCCGTACATCGAGCCCGACATCGAGTGGTCGGTGAGCCCTGGGAAGAGCCGGGCAGGGAACCAGGACCGCTCGAGGGCAAGGGGCACGCCGCTCGCGGAGCGCACCCGGACGACCTCGTACGCCTGGGCCCGCGCCGACAGGCCGAGCGCAGCCGAGGCCTCCTGCGGTGGGACGACCCTGCGGGCGGACAGCACGCGAGCACCCGCTCGGCGCCCGGCTCGGCGCACCTGATCGGTGAGCCCGGTGAGGTGGGTGAGGTCGACCTCGACCCGCGGCTCGGCGATGAAGGCGCCTCCGGCTCGCCCAGCCACGCGGACGAGCTCACCCGAGGCCTCGAGCTCGGCGAGCGCCTGGCGCAGGGTCATACGGCTGACGCCGAGGAGGGCCGCGAGGTCGCGCTCGCCGGGGAGCCGTCGACCTGGCAGGAGGTCGCCGCGCGAGATGGCGCCGCGGAGCCAGGTGGCGATCTGCGCATGGACGGGCGAGCTCGCGGCTCGGTCCACCACGAGCGAAGTGAGCGGGAGATCGGTGCTCATCGTCCCAGGCCCCCGGGCTGTTCGCAGGGATGACGAGAGGGGAGGTCGGCAGCCGTGTCGAGCGCTGCCGTCCTCCCCTCTCGTCGTTGGTTCACTGCCACCGGCAGCTACTGGCCGCCCTCGTGGTGCTGCTGGTGCTCACCAGTGAGGTAGCCGTCGTGGTGGTGCTCCAGCGCGATCTCGTCCGCTGAGGAGACCCCCTCTGGAAGGTTGATCGTGTTCTTCGGGCCCTTGAACCAGTTCTTCGCGGACACCGCCCACCAGATGGTGATGGCCAGGAGGACGCCGAGGACGACGATGGGTGTGTAGTTGACCGCCGCCCAGGTGAAGTCCGCGTTGCCAGGTGTTCCGGCGGGACTCGTGGGCAGCATGAAGTACACGCTGGTGATCGCGATCTCGATAAGCGCGAGCGGCGCCATCCACTTGTAGTGGTTCCCCAGATGCCACGAGCCCTTCTTGAAGCCGTCCCCGAGCCGCCAGCGGTAGAAGATGGGGATGGCGAACGCGGCGTACAGGCCGATGACCCCGATGGAGACCACCGCGTAGAACGCCACGGGCACGCCGTTGGGGGCCGGGAAGAGCGCCGGCACCGTCAGGATCACACCGATGACGGCGGACACGATGACCGCGAGCACCGGGACCTTGGCCTTGTTCACGCGCGACCAGAGAGCAGCGCCAGGAACGGCGCCGTCGCGACTGAACGCGAACATCATGCGCGACGTCGAGGTGAGGCAGGCCGTGGAGCAGTAGATCTGGCCGACCGTCGAGATGACCATGACGACCTTGAACAGCGTCGGCGTCAGGGCGGTCGAGAAGATGCCCGCGACGGTGAACCCGCCGTAGTTCAGCGCCGACTCGTTGATGGCGTCCGGGTCGTTGGCTGCGAACAGGAACGCGAGCAGGAGGACGTACCCACCGATGGCGCTGTAGAAGATCGAGCGCCAGATCCCCTTGGCTGCGCCATCGGCAGCACCCTGGGTCTCCTCGGACAGGTGCGCCGAGGCGTCGTACCCGGTGATCGTGTACTGCGTGAGCAGGAAGCCGAGCGGGAGGACGTAGAACCAGAAAGGCGCACCGCCAGTGCCGCCGTCGTTGAAGCCCGAGTTGTTGAAGGTCTCGGTGAAGACGAAGGAGAAGCTCTGGTGATTGCTGGGCGCGAAGATCAGGATCAGGATCACGATCGTCGCGCCGATGACGTGCCACCACACCGAGATGTTGTTGATGACACCGAGAATCTCGGTACGGAACAGGTTCAGCGCCGTCACGAGGACCATCAGGACGATGAACCAGAAGAACTGCTGCTTGAGCACGTCGCCGCCCATGAAGGACGTGGCGTAGTCGGAGTCCGCAAGGAACAGGTCGAGCGTGATGTTGAGGAATGACGCCGCGGCGTAGACGACCGACGCGATGATTCCCAGCAGTCCGATCAGGTTGAGCCAGCCTGTGTAGAAGCCGGCCCGGGCACCGCCCAGCTTGGACGCCCACCAGTAGATGCCGGCCGAGGTGGGGTACGCCGAGACGAGCTCGGACATCATGAATCCCACGAGCAGGATGAAGGCAGAAAGGATCGGCCAGCCCCACGAGATCGCGACCGGGCCACCGTTGTTCCAGGCGACGCCGAACGTCGTGAAGCATCCGGCCAGGATCGAGATGATCGAGAACGAGATGGCGAAGTTCTGGAACCCGGACCAGCTTCGGTTCAGTTCCTGCTTGTAGCCCAACTCTGCGAGCAGCTTCTCGTCATCGTTGAGCTTGGAGATGTCGACCACGCGTCCCCTCCTTCGGGAACCCCTGTTGTCAGTCTCCGGCGGCGCCGGGACCTTGTTCGGAGTGTGTCGGTCGTGCGTTACGGGTGTGCGGCGACACGCTGGGGAGCGTGCCGCAGGTGTGAGGGCCTCTCCGGATGGATACGGCCACTAGGCGGACGTACGCACCTCCTCCAGCAGGCGGCCGAAGTCCGGTCCGTCGAACTCGGTCACCGCCCTGTCGTACTTCTCGAGCCCCCAGGCCCAGAAGTCGAAGTCGAGGTCGCTGGTGCCGTCCTGGATCGAGGCCCAGAGCATCCAGCCGTACTTGCTCATGAGGCCCCACAGCCAGGCGCGTGCGGTCAGCGAGCGTGATGGCTCCCCGACGTACGCCGACACGAGGCGCTCGAGGTCGTCAGGGGTGCCGCTGGCCTCGCTCCAGAGGTTGCCCACCTCGAAGAACGGGTCGTTGTTGCCGGAGTACTCGTAGTCGATCAGCCAGACCCGGTCACCGGTGTCGATGACGTTCGCGGCGAGCAGGTCGTTGTTGCAGGGCACGGTCGGGACCGGCCGTACGGCGAGGGCGTCGGCGATGGCCGAGGCGTGGTCTTCGAACTCCAGGTAGCGATCGGGAAGCCGGAAGTCGCGTTCCTGGCACAGCGCGAGGTACTGCGGCTGCAGGCGCAGCATGTCGAAGTCGTTCACGAACCTCGGGCCGCTGTGCAGTCTGCGCATCACATCGGCGACTCGTGGCGCGTTCGCGGGCGTGGCGACGTCGGGCGATGACCAGGTCGTACCGTCGACGAATCGCACCACGAGAACGCTGACTTCCGGGGCGAAGGCGATCACGTCGGGTGCTGCTCCCGACGCCGCTGCGGCCACGCTGTTGGCGTGCTCGGCGGTGCGGTCGATCGCCAGGAGGGCGCTCTCGGGTGAGGAGAGGCGGGCGACGTACACGCCGTCGGGGGTGGTCACCTTGAGATTGCGGTTCGTGAGGCCGCCGGAGAGGTCCGACACGTCGGTGCGGGAGACGAGCGCGGGCACGGCATCGAGGCGGGCGAGCATCGCCTCGGTGACGGCGCCAGGCTCGGCGTCCTGCACGGATCCTCCTTGCGATGGCGACGGGCGCTGGTCTGCGGCCGCGTACTGCGCCACCCGCGGGGCTCGACGCCGAGTCACCGAGGTGGACGGGTCGGGAGCGTAGTCCTGGCCGGGCTGGCCCGGGGCGGTTTTCGGTCTAGACCGATCTCGGTCGGCGTTTCGGGTTCCCGGCGGGGCACGGACGCGGCAGGGTAGGCACACCCCGTCCAGGAGGACTACGCATGAGCACCAGCAACACGGGCGCCGTCGGCGCTCCGCTGTCCGTCGACCAGCTCAAGGCCGAGGTGGCCGACGGAAGGATCGACACGGTCATCGTCGGGATCACCGACATGCAGGGTCGCCTGCAGGGCAAGCGGGTGCATGCGCCGTACTTCATCGAGTACGTGCTCCCGCACGGCACCGAGGGCTGTAACTACCTGCTCGCCGTCGACGTCGACATGAACACCGTCGAGGGCTACGCCATGTCGAGCTGGACGTCGGGCTACGGCGACTTCGTGATGGCGCACGACCTCGCCACGCTGCGACGCGTTCCGTGGCACCCGGCGACCGCGATGGTTCAGGCCGACGTCCACTGGCTCGACGGGCGCGAGGTGACGGCGTCGCCACGCCAGGTGCTCAAGCGCCAGCTCGCCCGCCTCGCCGACGCCGGCATGGGCGCGTTCGTCGGCACCGAGCTCGAGTTCATCCTCTTCAACGACACCTACGAGGAGGCGTGGGCCCGCAACTACGGCGGTCTCACGCCGTCGAACCAGTACAACGTCGACTACTCGATCATCGGCACGTCCCGGGTGGAGCCGCTGCTGCGCCGCATCCGCCTCGCGATGGCCGAGTCGGGCCTTCAGGTCGAGAGTGCCAAGGGCGAGTGCAACTTCGGCCAGCACGAGATCGCGTTCCTCTACGAGGACGCCCTCACCACGTGCGACAACCACGTCGTCTACAAGACGGCCGCCAAGGAGATCGCCGCGCAAGAGGGCTACGCGCTCACCTTCATGGCGAAGTACAACGAGCGTGAGGGCAACTCCTGCCACATCCACCTGTCGTTCCGCGGCCTCGACGGCTCGCTCGTGATGTCGGACGAGTCCGACACCGAGCACGGGATGTCTGACGTCGGCCGCTCGTTCATCGCAGGCCAGGCAGCGCACCTGCGCGAGCTCTCCCTGCTCTACGCGCCCAACATCAACTCGTACAAGCGCTTCTCGGCAGGCTCGTTCGCACCGACTTCGATCGAGTGGGGTCGCGACAACCGCACCTGCGCGCTGCGCCTCGTCGGCCGCAAGGCCGGCCTCCGGCTCGAGAACCGCATCCCGGGTGGCGACGTCAACCCGTACCTCGCCGTCGCCGCGATGATCGCGGCCGGCCTCGACGGGATCGAGAAGGGCCTCGAGCTGAAGCCGGAGTTCACCGGCAACGCGTACGAGTCCGGCGGCGCGAAGGCGCCCACCTCGCTGGGCGAGGCGGTCGGCCTCTGGTCGGGCTCGGAGTGGGTGGCGGAGACGTTCGGCGAGGACGTGCAGGAGCACTACGCCAACATGGGCCGCATCGAGCTCGACGCCTTCGGCCGCGCCATCACCGACTGGGAGCGCTACCGGGGCTTCGAGCGCCTCTAGTCCGCCGAGCCGACCCCTGTCTCCCGGCCAGGGACGCATCGGTGATGGTTTCCTCCACACTTGACCCCTGAGCTCTCGATTCTGAAAGGCAAGGCAGCCCGTGACCGCCCTGCACGACGTCATCAGCCCTGTGACCGAGCAGGTCGTCGCTTCGGTGCCCTCGCTCTCACTCGAGGAGACCGACGCCGCGATCGCCCGCAGCCGCCGCGCGTTCGAGACCTGGCGGCAGGTGAGCCCGGGCGACCGTGCCCGCCTCTTGCGCCGCTTCTCGGCCGTGGTCGACGAGCACCTCGAAGAGCTCGCGCAGCTCGAGGTCCGCAACTCCGGCCACACGATCGGCAACGCGCGCTGGGAGGCGGGCAACGTCCGCGACGTCCTCGCCTACTACTCGGGTGCGCCCGAGCGTCTTCTCGGTCACCAGATCCCCGTCGCGGGCGGCATCGACATCACCTTCCGCGAGCCGCTGGGCGTCGTCGGCGTCATCGTCCCGTGGAACTTCCCGATGCCGATCGCGGGCTGGGGATTCGCGCCGGCGCTGGCCGCGGGCAACACCGTGGTCCTCAAGCCGGCCGAGCTCACCCCGCTCACGGCGATGCGCATCGGCGAGCTCGCCCTCGAAGCCGGCCTTCCCGAGGACGTGTTCCAGATCCTCACGGGCAAGGGCTCGATCGTGGGTGAGCGCTTCGTGACGAGCCCGGACGTCGCCAAGGTCGTGTTCACCGGCTCGACCGAGGTCGGCATCCGGGTGGCCGAGGGCTGCGCCCGCCAGGTCAAGCCGGTCACGCTCGAGCTCGGAGGCAAGAGCGCCAACGTCATCTTCGCCGACGCCGACCTCGCCAAGGCTGCCGCGTCCGCGCCGTACGGCGTGTTCGACAACGCCGGCCAGGACTGCTGCGCCCGGTCGCGCATCCTGGTCGAGCGGTCGGTGCTCGATGAGTTCCTCGCCCTGCTCGAGCCCGCGGTCCTGGGAGTACGGGTCGAGGACCCGAGCCTGCCCACCTCCGAGATGGGCCCGCTCATCAGCCGCGGTCACCACGCGAGCGTGTCGGCGTACGTCGACGACTCGACCAACGTCGTCATCCGCGGCACGGTGCCGGACGGCCCCGGCTTCTGGTACCCGCCGACCGTGGTCCTCGCCGCGTCGCACGACGATCCGCTGATGCAGGAGGAGACGTTCGGCCCGATCGTCGCGGTGATGCCGTTCGACGACGAGGCCGACGCGATCCGCCTCGCCAACGACTCGCCGTACGGGCTGTCGGGCTCGATCTACACGAACGACCTCGGCCGCGCCCTCCGTGTCAGCCGCGGCATCGAGACCGGCAACCTCTCGGTCAACTCGCACTCGTCTGTCCGCTACTGGACGCCGTTCGGCGGGTTCAAGAAGTCCGGCCTGGGCCGGGAGCTCGGCCCGGACGCCCTGGAGGCGTTCACCGAGGTCAAGAACGTTTTCATCTCAACGGAAGGCTGACCCCATCGTGGACAGGTACACCGATCGAGTGGTCGTCATCACCGGCGGCGGCAGCGGCATCGGCAAGGCGACGGCGCTGCGCGTGGCGTCCGAGGGCGCCAAGGTGGTCGTGGTCGACATGAACCTCGACGCCGCGGGTGCCGTGGCCGAGGAGGTCGGCGGCATCGCCGTGCAGGCCGACGTCACCAGCGCCGACGACGTCGCGCGCGCCTTCAGGACCGCGCACGAGACGTACGGCTCCATCGACGTCTCTTTCCACAACGCCGGCATCTCGCCTCCCGACGACGACTCGATCCTCGTCACGGGCATCGAGGCGTGGGACCGCGTGCAGAAGGTGAACCTGACGTCGGTCTACCTGTGCTGCAAGGAGGTCATCCCCTACATGCAGGCGCAGGGCAAGGGCTCGATCATCAACACGGCGTCGTTCGTGGCCACCATGGGTGCTGCGACGTCGCAGATCTCGTACACAGCCTCCAAGGGCGGCGTGCTCGCGATGAGCCGCGAGCTCGGCGTGCAGTTCGCGCGCGAGGGCATCCGCGTCAACGCGCTCAGCCCGGGGCCGGTCAACACCCCGCTGCTCATGGAGCTGTTCGCCACGGACCCCGAGCGGGCCGCGCGCCGCCTCGTGCACATCCCGTTCGGCCGGTTCGCCGAGCCGTCGGAGATCGCGGCCGCCGTCGCGTTCCTCGGAAGCGACGACTCCTCGTTCATCACGGCGAGCAACTTCCTCGTCGACGGCGGTATCTCGGGCGCGTATGTGACTCCGCTGTAGTCACCTCGACCCTGCAGCGACCGGCTGGCCCCCGCTGGTGAGCGGCGTCAGCCGTGCGCCTGTAGGGGAGTGACCCCGCTGGAGTCATGACCTCTGCGCCCCGGACTTCCTCATACGGAGCCCGGGGCGCAGTGCTGCGCGGTGGCCCTGCCTAGGGTGGGAGCCATGGCGACGATCGAGCTCGACCCGCGCTGGATGATCACGGGGCACCTCAACGGCGGCTACCTGGCCGCGGTGTGCGGGCAGGCGGCCTCCGAGGCGCTGGACGGCGCGACGCCGCTCACGATCAGCACCCACTACCTGGCCGCCGCGCGCGCCGGTGGCCCGGCCGACGTCGAGGTCGACGTGCTGCGACAGGGCCGTCTCTCGACTGCGCGAGTGCGACTCCTGCACGAGGGCACGCTTCTGCTCGAGTCGCTCGTCACCACCGGCACGCCGGCGCCGGACCCGCGCTCGTTGGAGGACGTCGAGGCTCCCGCCGTCCCCGTGTGGGACGACTGCGTCGACTCGGGCGCGTCGGAGTTCGCCGCGCAACCGGGGATGGAGGTCCTGCGGCACGTCGAGCTGCGGCTCGATCCCGCACAGGCCCAGGCCATCGCCGGAGGTGCCGCACTCGGGCGCGCCGTCGTCCACGGCCACCTCGCGTACCGCGACGGCAGCCCTGCGGACACGTTCCTCGTCGCCGCGGCCTGGGACCTCCTGCCGCCCACGCCCTGGTTCGTCCACTTCTGGAACGCGCTGCCGACCGTCGCCGCGCAGGTGGTTCTCTACCCGGGTGCGCTCGTCGGCCCGCTCGTGCTCGAGGCGCGCTGCGAGACCATCCGCGACGGCATCGCCGACGAGACCGCGCGGGTCTGGGACGCCCACGGGCGCCTCGTCGCGAGCTCCCGGCAGACCGCCGTCCTCATGCCCAGCTGAACCCCTGAGCTCGCACTGATCAATCCGTCGCTTCCCGACCCGGGTAGCGACGGATTGATCAGTGTCAGCGAGGGGGTGTGGCGGCGCGGACGAGGGCGTCGAACAGACGCGGGTCGTCCATCATCTCGGGGTGCCACTGGACGCCGAGCACGAACGGCGCCGACGGGTCCTCGACCACCTCGATGGTGCCGTCCTCGGCGTACCCGGTGACGGCGAGCGTGCCGGCGTCGGCGACCGCCTGGTGGTGGCTGGAGTTCACGACCGTCTCGGTGCCCTCGAGGATCGTCGCGACGAGCGAGCCGGGCGTGAACGACGCCTTGTGCTCGCTGAACTCGCCGAGGCGCTCGCGGTGCAGCGTGCCGTAGCCGGCCGAGGGCAGGTCCTGGATCAGCGAACCGCCGTTGACCACCGACATCATCTGCATGCCGCGACAGATGCCGAGCAGCGGAAGTCCGCGCTCGCGGGCGGCGAGGTAGATCGCGCGCTCGGTGGAGTCGCGGTCCGTGCGCGGCGTGTCGGTGGTCTCGTGCGGCGCCGCGGAGTAGTACGCCGGGTCGATGTCGGCACCACCGGCGATGACCACGGCGTCGAGGCGTGAGACCGCGGCGGCCACGCTCTCCGCGTCGGCGACCGGCGGCAGCACGACGACCGCGGCGCCCGCGCGCTCGAGGCTCTCGACGTACGCGCGGTGCAGGACGATCGCGGGCACGTCCCATGCACCCCAGCGCGCCTGCTCGCCGTAGCAGCTGATCCCGATCACCGGTCGCATGCCAGCCATGATCCCTGATCGGCGCGGGCGACGGCCACAGCGGATCCGCCATGTCGCGCACGGATCCGACCACCCGCGGGGGCCGGCTCTCAGCGGGTGAGCGTCGGATCCGGGACGTCGTCCCGGGCCGAGAGGCGGGCGCCGCATCCCGCGACGGGATAGCCGCCCCTTCCTCAGCCGTGACGCGCTACCTGTGCGGCGAAGGCGGTACCGACGTCCCACGAGCGTCGTCGGTAGTCGCCCCAGTTCGCCTCGGTCGCCGCTCGGAGCTCGGCGACGTCGACCCCGGCCTTGTCCATGGCGTCCCGGTACACCGCCAGCCACCCGTACACCACCGACGGGTTCGCCTCGATGTGGAACTGGACCCCCCAGGCGGATCCACCGATGCGGTAGGCCTCAACCAGCTCACCGGTCGTGCCCAGCACCTGGGCGCCGGGCGGAAGGTCGAAGGTGTCGTAGTGCGACTGGAACGCAGGGAACGTGCTCCCGAGAGCACTGAGCACGGGATCAGTCGTCGCGTCCGGCGACATCGCGACGTCGAACCAGCCGATCTCGATCACGGGTGAACGCCGCACCTGACCACCGGCCGCGCGAGCCAGGAGCTGAGCGCCGAAGCACACCCCCAGGATGGGAAGGCCTGCCGCGAGCGCCGCCTCCAGGACGGCGATCTCGGCGCGGATCCACGGCACGTCCGCCTCGTCGCGAGCGCTGGCCAGCGCGCCCAGCGACAGCACCCCGGAGAACTCCTCGAGCGGCCACGGCGGCTGCTCCTGCCGCCAGGTGCACCACGTGTCGATGTGCAGACCCGCCGCGACGAGAGGGGGAGCGAGTTCGTTGAGGGCGTCGTCGAGGTCGTGCTGGATCACAAGCAGGCGCGGCGTGGGCATGTCGCCACGATAGGGAAGTCCGAGGGCAATGCGATTGCTAGTTCTTGCTGAGAGGAGCCGTATCGAGCAATGATTTATGCATGGATGCGATAGATCGAGCAATAGTGGTACATCTGCGCGAGGACGGCCGCCTGACCAACCAGGATCTGGCGGACCGGGTCGGACTGACCCCCGCCCCTTGCCTGCGTCGGGTACGGCGTCTCGAGCAGGCGGGCGTCATCACCGGATACGGCGCGATCGTGGATCCGGAGTCGGTCGGAGAGGGGTTCGAGGTCTTGATGCATGCCGACCTCGTAGCCAAGGACGCGGCGACCGTCGACGCGTTCGAGACGCGGATGGCTGCGCTTGCCGAAGTCGTGGAGCTGCGGCGCATGTTCGGCATCCCGGACTACTTCATCCGCGTCCGCGTGCGTGACGTGACGCAGTACGAGCAGTGGCTGACCAGCAACGTCATGGGTGATTCGGCCATCGCACGGATGGACTCGCGCCTCACGATGAAGCTCATCAAGCGACGTCTCGGCTAGCCCTCGTCGTTCTCGCGGTTGTGCAGCCGGGAAGGGACACCGTTCGCCATGTCGCGCAGGGATCGACCTCGTCTGCCCGCCGCGCGCGTCGGTTGCCGTGCGGGCCCGTCAGGAGACGAGGCGGCCGTCGTGCAGGGCGGTCTCACGGTCGCAGGCCGCGACGACGTCGGGATCGTGGGTGGCCACCACCACGACCGCACCGCGCTCGGCGGCCGCGCGGAACAGCGCCAGGATCCGCACCTTCGTCTCGGCGTCCTGCTGCGCGGTGGGCTCGTCGGCGAGGACGACGTCGGGCTCGGTCACGAGCGCCCGCGCGACGGCCACGCGCTGGCGCTGCCCGCCCGACAGCTCCTCGACGGACCGGTCGGCCAGGTCGCCGAGGTCGACCGACTCGAGCGCTGCGGCGGCTTGAGCGCGAACCTGGTCCGGTGGGATGCGCAGCGTCTGCAGCGCGACCTCGACGTTCTCCGCCGCGGTGAGCACCGACACGAGGCCGTATCCCTGCAGCACCAGGCCGAACCGAGCGTCGACGCCGTCCAGGACAGGTGAGCCGTCGACGAGCGCGCGCCCGGCGGTCGGTACGGCGAGGCCCGCCAGCAGTGCGAGCAGGCTCGACTTTCCGCTGCCGGACGGCCCCGTGACTGCCAGCATCTCGCCGGCGACGGCGTGCACCGACACGTCGTCGAGCACCACGCGGCCCGCGGGCTCGTAGCGCAGCGACTCGCCGGACACCGTGCGCGTCATCGACCCTGCTCCTTGTCGTCGCGGACGAGCTGGATGCCGGAAGGCTGCCGTACGACGCGGGCGCGGGATCCCGGCGGCAGCGTGCGCAGCACGTCGTCCGGCAGCTGGACGCGGCCGTCGGCGTCGACATCCACGTGCTGCTGCCAGTGCTGCGTCTGGTCGTCGGCGCGGCCCTGGGTGATCGTGATGGTGCGCCCGAGGCCCTCGGCCACCTCGGGGTCGTGCGTCACCACGACGACCGTGGTGCCGAACTGCTTGCCGACGGCGCCGACGAGGTCGACGACGGCGTCGCGGTTGGCCTTGTCGAGCTGCGAGGTCGGCTCGTCGACGAGCAGCAGCCCCGGCGAGGTCGCCATGCCCATGGCGACTGCGAGCCGCTGCTGCTCGCCGCCGGAGAATCCACCGACCGCACGGCCCGACAGGTGGCTGAGCCCGAGCGCGTGCAGCAGCGCCGCAGGGGAAGGGAGCGAGGCGCGACGGAAGCCGCGCACGCCGCGTTGGGCGAAGCGCACGTTGTCCTCGGCCGTGCCGTAGGGCAAGAGGTTGCGGGCCGGGTCCTGCACCACCACGCCGAGCCGGTGAGCGCGCAGTGTGAGCAGCTCGCGCTCGGACATCGCCGTCATCTCGTCACCGCCGACCCAGACCTGGCCGGACGTGGGAGCGAGCAGCCCCGCGATCACCGCCAGGAGCGTCGACTTCCCCGATCCTGACGGGCCGAGCACTGCGAGCGTCTCGCCTGCGCGCACCGTGAGCGTCACGTCCTCGAGCGCCAAGGTGTCACCGGTCGGCGAGCTGTAGACGTGCCCGACCCGCTCGCAGTGCAGCGACAGGCCGGTCTCGAGCGCGGTCGTCGTCATGCCGCCACCTCCCGGAGCCGATCGGGGACGGCCTGGCGGAGCAGGGCTGCACCGCCGACCACGGCGGTGATCACGAGCAGAGCTGCGGTCACGACCGTGAACACGAGCACCGCCACACCCTGGACGTCGACCGTGAGCGGGAGAGCAGTCGCTGTCGGGGTCTGCGGCAGGAGCGGGAGCGCGAGCCGTGCCACGACGAGACCGACCGGCACGCCGACCACGAGCCCCGTGCCGAAGAGGAGGACCTGCTCGAGGATGCAGCCGCGCAGCAGCGCTCCCCGCGATACGCCGACAGCGCTCAGCGCCGCGAGCTCGTACGACCGGCGCCGACCGGTGACGGCCACGCTGATCGCGAGCGCTCCGGCGGCCAGCAGGGCTCCGACGATCGCGCACACGAGCAGGAGCCGCAGCGCGAGTGCCGGACCCTCGCGCGAGATCTGGTCGAGCCGCTCGGCCTGGGTCGTCACGGTGTCGACGGTGATGCCCGCAGCACGCAGCCGGTCGATCGCGTCCGGCGGTGCCTCGGGGCCGAGCCACACGTACCAGTCAGCGTCGTCCTCCAGCTGCTGTGCGGATCGTCGCAGGGCGACGAGGTCGGTGAGCGATCCGGCATTGCCGACGAGCGGCAGAACGGTGTTGGAGTCGACCGACACAGCGGGGACGTCGCGGCCGTTGCCGTCGACGAACCGCAGGTCGGTCCCGGGCTGGGCGATCTGCGTCGCGGTCACGAGCGGGAGGGGCAGCGCGACGTCGGCGTACTGCACGAACGGCGCGGCGTACGGCGGCAGCTCGGCGGTGTAGCGCAGTCCTTCGCTCGACGCTGCGAGCTCCCCGGTGGGTGTGCCGGTGTACGCGGTCACCCGCCAGGCAGCAGCGTCGTCGAGGTTGGCAGGGAGATCGGTCCACCCCGCAGACGTCTTCTGCTGCACGGCCTCGACCGTGAGGTCGACGCTCGCGGGGGCGTTGACGCGCGCGCGGTCGAGCAGGATCCCGTTGAGGACGCAGGTCTGCACGTCGCAGGGGACCGCAGCGTCGTAGTCGTGCGTGCCCTCCTGCAGCGGAGTGCTCAGCGTGAACGTCGGCACGTCGCTGTCGCCGCGATAGGCGATGGTCACCTTCGGGCCGGTACCTGCGACCGGGCCGGAGGTGATGCGCACGCGCACGGTCGTCGTCCTCAGCGGGATCGGGTCGGGGAGCGTCGGTGAGAGCAGACGGGCGGCGTCCTCGACCGAGACCGGGCCGTACTCGCCCGACCATGACGCCACCGCCGCGAGGCGCTCGGGCTGCACGGCGAGCAGGCGCCCGGCCAAGCCGCCGCTGGGGATCCAGTCGGCCACGACCATGGCCCAACGGCCCTCTGGGTCGGCCTCGGCGACGGCGGCCTGAACGTCGCGCGCGGGGTCCTGCTGCACGGCCACCGAGACCTGTGCCCCGACGTCGGCGCCGGCTCGCACATCGCGGCCCGTCGCGGCTGCGGCGGACGCGTCGACCGCGAACGTCGCGAGCCCGATCGTCACGGCCAGGAGCGCGGCGAGGCGCAGGCCAGCGGGGCGGCGTACGGCCTGACGCGAGCCGAGGAACATCCCGAGCCGCGTCGAGGCGCGACTGCTGCGCACCAGTGCACCGAGCACCGGCCGCGCGAGGCGGACGAGCAGCAGACCTGCGGCGATGACGAGGAGCCCGGGCGCCAGCCAGCCGAGGGCGGCGGCTGCGCCGGTGGACGCCGACGCGGAGCGCGTCGCGAGCACTGCGAAGCCGCCGAGCGCGACGACGGCGAGGACGACGTCGGCGATGAGCCCGCGACGGCCGCCCCCCGTCGACTCGCCCGACTGCTGCCACTGCTCGAGCACAGGCCGGGTGAACATGCGCCGCGAGGCCAGCAGGGCGGCGACCAGGCCGCCGAGGAAGGCGAGCCCCACCGCTGCGTACGTCGCCGGGGTGATCACCACGGGTACGCCGGCGGCGAGCACCGAGCGCGCGAGCAGAGCCACGAACCCGTACGCGAGAAGCAGGCCGACGGGCGCGGCAAGCAGCAGCAGGACGATCGGCTCGCGGAGCGCAACCGCTGCGACCGCGCGCGGCGGCAGGCCGCGGAGCTTGGCGAGCGCCACCTCGCTGCCGCGCGCCTCGCTGGTGTCGGTGACGACGAGGTAGAGCAGGAGCCAGGCGAGCAGCGCGAGCTGCGCCGACACGACGCCGGCCGCGAGCGTGGTGCTGCTGCGCTCCGCCTCGAACGCGTCGAGCAGCTCCAGCACGCCGGTGGTCGGCTTCAGATCTCCGGTGTCCGGCCCCAGGTAGCCCTCGACCGCAGCGCGGAGCGTAGGTACGTCGGCGACACGCAACGACTCCGGCTCCGACAGCACGAGGTCGGCTCCGATGGTGCCCATCGTCGGGTGCACCAGCGTCGCGAACAGGTCGGCGGAGACGAAGATCGAGTCGACGGTGCCCGGGCCGTCGGGGTTCGGATGGAACGGGAAGTACGGCCGGCCCGCCCAGAAGGGGTCGGACACCGACACCGGGCGGTAGGTGCCGACGACCGTGACGACGGCGGGGGTGGTCGCGATCTCGGAGCCGGATCCGGCCGTGTTGTCGTACTGCTGCAGGCCGTCGAGCGTGAGCTTCGTGCCGATCACCCAGCCCACCGAGTCCGCGGCCCGGGAGCTGACGACGACCTCGTCCGGGCCGACGGTGCACGTGCCGTCGACGATGAGGACGTGGTCGCACGAGCCGTCGCGCCACACGGCCTGGGTGATCGCCGCGAGCCCGTTGTCCGGTGTGGCCGACGTGGGCACGACCGTCTCGTGCACCGGGGGCCCGTAGCCGGGGACGCTGCCGCGGCCCGACTGCTCGCTCGCGACGACGTCGACCGATCCCGGATAGCTGACGTCGG
This sequence comes from Candidatus Nanopelagicales bacterium, assembly GCA_038316965.1. Taxonomy (GTDB): domain Bacteria; phylum Actinomycetota; class Actinomycetes; order S36-B12; family CAIYMF01; genus Longivirga. The sequence continues at coordinate 6,092 of JBBQAY010000047.1, read as the reverse complement.
CGGGCGTGTAGAACGCGATGGTCGTGACGTCCGCACGCGCCTGCACGAGGCGGTCCTGGAGGACGGACTCGGCCGCGGCGGCGGAGAACAGCGGGCCGAGCGCAGCGGCGGCCACGGTGAGGGCGGCCGCGACGAGCACGACGATCGAGCCGCCGCGGCGCCACCGGAAGGCGCGCAGGGCGAGCCGCAGGTCGTTCACCGCGCCCCCTCCTGCAGCCCTATGCCGACTTCCGACCCTAGCCTCTGGGTCGCGAGGGCAGGGATCCGTAACCGTACGGCGACCATCGTCGTCGGCCAGACTGTGCTGATGGTCGATCTGCTGCGCCTCGTCGAGGTGAACCCGGGGGTGTGGGTGGCGCAGTCGCGCCGCTACGCCACCAACTCCACCGTGCTGCTCGACGGTCACGGCGGCGCGCTCGTGATCGATCCGGCGTGGGACCTCGACGAGCTCGCGGCCATCCCCGCCGACCTCGCCGCTCTCGGCGTGCGCTGCGTCGCCGGGCTGTCGACGCACATGCACTACGACCACGTGCTGTGGCACCCCGACCTGGGGGAGGTGCCGCGCTGGGCGACGCCAGGAACGGTCGCGAAGGTCGAGCGCGATCGGGAGGAGGTCGTGGCCCCGCTGCGCGGAGACGTGCCGGACGAGATCGTCGACCTGGCCGCGCGCGACCTGCGCCCGATCGCTGGCGAGCTCCTCGAGTGGAGCGGCCCGACGGCGGTCGTGCACGTGCACGACGCTCATGCGCCGCACCACCTCGCGCTCGAGCTGCCCGACCTTGGCCTGCTCGTGTCGGGCGACATGCTGAGCGACGTCGAGCTGCCGATGCCCGACGACTCCGACCTCGACCTCTCCGTCTACCGCGAGGGCCTCGAGTCGCTCACCGACGTCGTACGCCGGGTGCGCCTCACGATCCCCGGGCACGGCTCGGTCGGCGACGACGCCCTGGCACGGCACGCGGCGGACGTGCGCTACCTGGACGACCTCGAGTCGAACGGTGCGAGCGACGACCACCGGATTCACCTCGAGGGCATGGCCGAGCTGCACGCCGCCAACCTGCGTCGGGCGGCGTACCGATGATCACCCGGCAGGTCACACGCGTGGTCTGGGTCGCCGGCCTTGCCGGCGTGGCGGGCCTGCTCGCCGGCTGCGCGCTCCTCGCCGGCAACGGTCAGAACGAGGCCGTGCAGGCGGCGGTGCGCGCAGCACCGGCGCCGGAGGGCTGGACCGAGCCGACGCCGCAGGAGGTCGCCTGCGCCACCGTGAATCTCGACTGCCAGGAGGTCTCCGCCAGGCGCGTCTTCCACACCGACGGCGGCCCGGCGACCGCGTGCGAGGACGTCGTGTCGTACGTCGGTTCGGTGGACACGTTCGTGGAGGCGGTCGGCGTCCGAGGGACGGCCGAGGCGGTGCCGAACGTGCAGGACTGCACGGCGGAGCTCTCGGCGTACCAGCGCTACCTCGTGAAGGCGGGAGGACTGTCGGACACCGAGGGGGCGGTGTGGAGGCTGCGGCTCACACCGGCCGCGAGCGGCTTCGACCTCTCGCTGGTGCTCGGCGACCCGCCGCGCGACCCCTGGTCGTAGGGCGTCCTCAGCTGCCGGGCACTAGGGGGATGGCGCACGTCGTCCCGCCGGCCGGGCAGATGCGAGTGCCGCCGACGACGAGGCGGATGACGAGGTCCTCGAGGCCGAATCCGGCGTCGTTGAGCGCGACGCGAAGGCTGTCGACCTCCACCTCGGGCGGCGGCCCGAGTGCGGTGACGATGATCTGACGGTTCACGACCTGAACCGTGGTGACCTGCCACCCGGCCTTGTCGGCCCACTTCTGCGCGATGGGTGTCGCCTCGCGCTGGGCGAGCTGGTCGTAGGCGACGTTCAGCGATCCGATCGCGAGCGGCACCATCACGACCACGATGAGCGCGCAGATCACGGTGACGGTTCTCCTGCCCAGGCCGCCCTGCACCTGGCCTGACTCCTTCGCGATCTCGCGCACCTTGTAGAGGACCAGGACGAGAGTGCCGGTCGCGATGATCGCCGCGACATTCGTGCCGAACAGCAGCAGCGACTGCGAGGCATCTGTGTACCGGCCCACCTGCAGGAGCAGGCCTACGACGGCGAGTGGCGGCACCAGCGAGATCGCGATAGCGACTCCGGGGAGCGCGTCGCTGATGTCGCGTCGGACGAGCGCGAAGGCGCCGACCGTTCCGGTCGCGAGCGCTGCCAGCAGGTCGATGAGACGTGGGCTGATGCGACCGGCGACCTGCGAGTTGGTGCGGTAGTCGTCGACGTTGAGACTCATCGCCCCGATCACCGACGCGAGGGCGATCACGACCAGCGCACCGCCGACGACGTATGCGACGCTGCGCAGCAGGGCGGGGCGGTCGCCGAGGACCGTGGCGAGCGCGATGCCGAGGATCGGTGTCATGAGCGGCGCCACGATCATCGCGCCGATCACCGACGCGGTGCTGTCGGCGATGACGCCGGCCGTGGCGATGATGGTCGCCAGGACCAGCAGCACCCAGAACTTGCTGGCCGACGGGCTCCTCCACGACTTCTCGATGAACAGCGCATCGCTCATGCGCGTGACGTCGTCTGCCCTCACCGATGTCGGCATGGTCGCCCCTCCCAGGTAGTCGGCGCCCATGCTCTCCTGCCCGGGCCCGATCTGGGTGGCGAAACTCGCTGCGGGGAGCGACTTTCCCCATCCAGATCGGGCCAGGGGGCGGTGCGTGTCAACCTTCAGGCGGCTCGCGCGACTAGGCCTGTGAGAGCCGAGCCAGGGGGTTGAGATGAGCGGACGGGCAGCACCGGCGCCGGACGACGGGTTCCCGACGTCGCCGCGCGCCGCGGTGACGGCGCTGTTCCACGTGCACCACCGACGCCTCGTAGGGCTGGCGTCGCTTCTCGTCGACGACCGGGAGTCGGCCGAAGAGATCGTGCAGGACGCGTTCGAATCGCTCTACAAGCGCTGGCGTGGCCTGCGCGACCCGGACGCCGCCGTCGCGTACCTCGACCGGAGTGTCGTGTACGGCGCGCGCTCGTGGGTGCGCCGTCGCATCACTGCCCGCTCGTACGTCGCTCCGGAGGCGGGTACTACCCCGTCCGCGGAGGTCGAGGGGATCGACGGGAGCCAGCGGGCAGAGCTTGCCAAGGCGATCCGAGCGCTGCCGCGACGGCAGCGGGAGGTGGTCGTACTCCGCTACTACCTCGACCTCAGCGAGGACCAGATAGCCACCTGGCTCGGCATCAGCGCCGGATCGGTGAAGCAGCACCAGTCACGGGCCACGGCGGCCCTGCACAAGCGGATGGAGGCGTGGGCATGAGCACTTTCGAGAGCACGATCGCCGCGACCCTCAAGGCCGACGCCGAGGCCGCGGCGCGCGGCACCGACACCGCCGCCGAGTCCGGGCTGCTCGCGGACCGGCTCGACGCCGTCGACCGCAGCCGCAGCCGGCTCCGCTGGGGCGGGCTCGCGGCAGTCGCGGCCGTCGCGGCCGCCGCCGTAGTGGTCGCCGCCGTCACCGTCGGACGTCCGACGGCGGTCGTGCCGCCCGCGGGCCCGTCCTCGACGCCGAGCGAGTGGAGCGACAGCGCCGAGATCCTGGGCAAGCCCGTGCTCGACGTGCCGGCGTGGGCGGCGGGCATCACGCCGTTGCAGGCGCCGCGTCGCTTCGTGCGGTGGGCGCAGAGTGACTGCACGACGGCCTGCGTCGCAGGCACGGACAAGAAGCTGGCGCTGCTCTTCCCGTACACGTCGTGGGATGACGTCGCCGGGGGCGCCGGTGAGATCCTGTCGACCGACGCGTACCTCGCGAACCTCGACGCCCTGCGCAGTCGCAGCGTGCTCCAGGTCTCGGAGTGGTCCGAAGTGCCGACGCTGAACGCCGGCGCTGCCAGGGTCGTCGTCCTGCAGCCCTCTGCCGACCAGCCGGCGGTGCTCGGCTGTGAGCAGCTGGCTGACTCGATCGGCGGATGCCGCGGCCTCACGGCGAACACGCGAAATGTCGTCGCGGTCATCGACGCCGGGTCGGCGCCGATGGTCGTGTGGCTCAGCGCGCGTGGCGACACGGACGCCGCCGCGCAGGACGCCGAGATGGCGCAGATCCTCGGCTCCCTACGGCTGACGGGCGTGCCGATCTCCTGTCGGGAGCTGCTCGGGTCGGCAGTCCTGGAGTCCGACTGCTTCGCCCAGATGCGGGCCAGGATCATGGCGGACACGGTCCTCCATGCCCGTGGCACCGGCACAGGCAACGTCACGTTCGCCGACTACGAGGCCGCGATCGTGCCGCTGGTGGACGACCTCAAGGCCGTCGAAGGCTTCACCACGCACACGTTCGCGATCGACGACCCTGCACCCTTGCCGAGCGATCCGTCGACGTCCACGGAGCCGCGCGTCACGACCTGGACGATGAGCGGGAGGGAGACGACGACCTACGTCTGCTTCGACGGGCCCGCCATCGAGGTGTCGACGACGGACTGCCGCTGACGGGGTGACTCCATCGATCTGGAGGGCGAGGCGCGCCGCAGGGGAGCGCGTTTCAGTCGTCCGGATCGGTCAGTCGTGCGGATCGGTCAGTCGTGCAGGAGGCGGTCGGCGTCGAGGGCTGCGGCCACCGACGTGACGACGGCGGCGATGCGCAGCGCGTCGTTGACGGCCTCGCGGGTCGCGCCGGCCGAGCGGGCGCCTGCCTCGTGCTCGCCCACGCAGGCCTCGCAGCCGTGGACTGCCGCGACCACCACGCACCAGAGCTCGACGTCGGTCCTCGGGCTGGTCGGCGCGATCGTCGCCGACGACCGCAGGCCCGCCCGCAGGTCGTCGTACGCGCCGTGCAGGAAGTGCCGGGCGCGGAAGTAGACGGCGTGCCCGGCCATGACCGCGGCGACGGCGAGTGCGGCCTCTGCGGATTCCCGCGGGAGGCGCGCCGTGGCCTCGCCGGCGAGGGCGGGGGTGGCCGAGGGGGAGCGGACGGCGGCCGCGGCGGCCAGGACGCAGCCCCAGTGCTGCTGCGGGGTGAGGTGCTCCCCCTGGGTCGCGACCACGACCTCGAGGTTGCGCGAGACGTCCAGGGCGTACGGCGGCAGCCAGGTGCCGATCTCGGCGAGGCTGCGGGGTACGACGTCCACGGGGTCACTCTGGCCCAGCAACACGTCGTCCCACCAGATGGACGCGCGTTCCGACTGCTGGACCCGGGTGACGGGAACAGATCCCTCCGTGGCACGGTTGACGTGCGCAGACGCCGGGGAACCGGCGTGCCCGAGTCTGAGGAGAACGAGCGTGTCCCTGCCGCCGCTGGTCGAGCCGGCCGATGCCCTGACCGTCGAGGAAGTACGCCGGTACAGCCGTCACATCATCATTCCCGACGTCGGAATGATCGGTCAGAAGCGGCTGAAGAACGGCAAGGTGCTGTGCGTGGGCGCCGGCGGCCTCGGGAGCCCGGCGCTGCTGTACCTGGCTGCGGCCGGAGTCGGCACCCTCGGCATCGTCGACTTCGACACCGTCGACGAGTCGAACCTCCAGCGCCAGATCATCCACGGCCAGAGCGACATCGGACGGCCCAAGGCCGAGTCGGCCCGAGACTCCGTGCTCGAGGTCAACCCGCTCGTGAACGTGATCGTCCACGACACGCGGCTCGACAACGACAACGTGCTCGAGATCTTCGGCGGCTACGACCTCATCGTCGACGGCACCGACAACTTCGCCACGCGCTACATGGTCAACGACGCGGCGTACTTCCTGGGGATCCCCTACGTCTGGGGCTCGATCTACCGCTTCGACGGTCAGGCCTCGGTGTTCGCGCCCACGATGGCCGACGACGCCCCCTGCTACCGCTGCCTCTACCCCGAGCCGCCGCCGCCGGGGATGGTGCCCAGCTGCGCCGAGGGTGGCGTGCTCGGCGTGCTCTGCGCCTCGATCGGGTCGATCCAGGTCAACGAGGCGATCAAGCTGCTCACCGGCATCGGCGAGCCGGCCGTCGGCAAGCTGGTCATCTACGACGCGCTCGAGCTCGAGTGGCGCAAGCTGAACGTGCGCAAGGACCCCGAGTGCGCGCTGTGCGGCGAGCACGCCACGGTCACCGAGCTGATCGACT
>JBBQAY010000046.1:0-24239 GCA_038316965.1 Candidatus Nanopelagicales bacterium | reverse complement strand
GGTCGGTTCCTCGACCACGGTCGCGAGCGCGCCCTCCCAGCCGAGGGACTCGCCGCCGAAGGTGAGCCGCCAGCCCTGGAGCCAGCCGGTGCCGCGCACGGGGGAGTGCGGGGCGCGCAACAGCATCTGCAGGGGGTCGAGGTTGCTGCCGTACGCCGCGTACAAGGTCACAGCGTGAGGGTAACGAAGCGGCGTACGGAATGATGGGTGCCATGACGTGCGTGGTGATCGTGGGCGGCGGACCTGGTGGCTACGAGTCGGCGCTGGTCGCCGCCCAGCTCGGGGCCGAGGTCACCGTCGTCGACCGCGACGGCCTCGGCGGGTCGTGCGTGCTCACCGACTGCGTGCCGAGCAAGACCCTGATCGCCACGGCCGAGTTCATGACCTCCGCTGCCGACTCCGGGCCGCTCGGCGTCCGCATCGCCGGGGGCGGCGCCGCGGCCGTGTCCGTCGACCTCGCCGAGGTCAACGCGCGCGTGAAGCGGCTCGCCGCGGCACAGTCCGCCGACATCGAGGCGCGCCTCGGGCGCGAGGGCGTGCGGGTCGTGAAGGGCTGGGGCAGGCTCGAGGGGCCGTCCGTGGTCGTCGCGACCGCCGCCGACGGCAGAGAGCAGGCCCTGCCCGCAGACGCGATCCTCATCGCCACGGGTGCTCGGCCGCGCGTGGTCGCGGGCGCCGAGCCCGACGGCGAGCGCATCCTGACGTGGGAGCAGGTCTACGACCTCGACGTCCTCCCGGAGAAGCTCGTCGTGGTCGGCTCGGGCGTCACTGGTGCGGAGTTCGCCTCGGCGTACAACGCTCTCGGCTCAGAGGTCGTCCTCGTGTCCTCGCGCGAGCACGTTCTTCCCGGTGAGGACCCGGACGCCGCCCGCGTGCTCGAGGACGTCTTCGCGCGTCGCGGCATGAAGGTGCTCGGGCGTTCGCGGGCGCAGTCCGCCGTACGCACGGCCGACGGTGTCGTCGTGACCCTCGCCGACGGCTCGACGGTCGAGGGCTCGCACGTGCTCATGGCCGTCGGCTCGTTGCCGAACACCGAGGGCATCGGCCTGGTCGAGAGCGGCGTCACGCTCAGCGACTCCGGCCACATCCGTGTCGACCGCGTGTCGCGTACGGCGGCCCGCGGTGTCTACGCGGCCGGCGACGTCACGGGTGTGCTCATGCTGGCCTCGGTCGCGGCGATGCAGGGCCGCATCGCGATGTGGCACGCGCTCGGCGATGCGGTCGACCCGCTCGATCTGCGCACGGTGTCGAGCAACGTCTTCACCGACCCGGAGATCGCCACCATCGGCGTCACCCAGGCCGATCTCGACTCCGGTGCGGAGGACGTGCGTGTGGTGAAGCTGCCGCTCGCGACCAACGCACGCGCGAAGATGCAGGGGCTCTCGGACGGATTCGTGAAGCTGTTCTGCCGCCCCGGCACGGGCATCGTCGTCGGCGGCGTGGTCGTCGCGCCGCAGGCGTCCGAGCTCATCCACCCGATCACGATGGCGGTGAAGCACCGCCTCACCGTCGACGACGTCGCGGCCACGTTCACCGTGTACCCGTCGCTGTCCGGCTCGATCGCCGAAGCCGCGCGCCAGCTCCACACCCACGCCTAGGTCGCGCTGCGGCGTCGCTCGACCACTCTCCGACCGCGAACGTGCCCGCTTCGGGACGTATTGGCCTGGTCCGTCCGCGGCATTCCCGAAAGCCCCTGGTGGGGGTGGCCGTCACGGGTCTAGCGTCGCAGCGCGTCGCATCGCGCCGAGCTTGTCCGGCCGCCGCGAGGGGGGTTCGGCCCGAGGGGCCAGGTGGGGTCCTCGGGGAGCCTGACGAAGGGGATCCGTATGTCACGTCGTCGTACCGCTGCCATCGCCCTGTCGGTCGCCGCCCTGGCGGCCGCCACCCTGGCGGCCACTCCCGCGGTCTCGGCCGCACCCGCACCCGCCTTGACGCCGATCGGCGGCGACTTCGTGTCGCCGCTGCACCTCGCGTTCGGCCCCGGCAAGTCGCTGTACGTCGCGGACGCCTTCATCGGCTCCATCGAGAAGATCAAGCTCCGCACAGGTGTGCGCACCACGCTCTTCCAGGGTTCGCAGCCACTTCCGGGTGTCGATGTCGGCTCCTCCGGCCGCATCGTGGCGACGCTGTCGATCGGTGATCCGACCGTGCCGCTCCCGACGTCGCTCATCGGCGTCAACCAGGCGGGCAAGAGCTGGAGGCTCGCTGACCTGCTCGCCTTCGAGGTCGCGAACAACCCGGACGGCCAGGACCCGAACGCGCCCGACTCGCAGTCGAACCCGTACTCGGTCCTCGCGCTGAACGGGCGCACGATCGTCGCGGACGCCGGTGCGAACGACCTGCTCGTGGTGCGTCACGGCAGGGTCCGCACGCTGACGGTGTTCCCGACGTTCCAGGCAGAGGGGTGCCAGCTGAACAACAACGGCGACACCTCGTGCGACCCGGTGCCGACCGACGTCGAGATCGGGCCCGACGGCTTCCTCTACGTCTCGGGCCTCGGCGCCGAGGTGGAGGGCCACATCTACAAGGTGAACCGCCACACCGGGCGGATCGTGCAGACGTGGGGCGGCCTGCCGCCCCTCACCGGCATCGCGGTCGCGGGTGACGGCACGATCTACGCGTCGTCGATCTTCGCGGGTGCCATCTTCAAGATCGGTGCAGGCGGCATGGAGGCGGCGTCGGTGCCGTTCCCCACCGACGTCGAGATCGGCAACGGCATGCTCGTCGTGGGCTCGATGCCACTGACCGGTGGCCCGGGGGCGGTCTACAAGGTGGCGCCGTCGGCGTTCGCCCCGGTGCCGGCGGGCACCACCTGAGCACCGGCTGACCCGACGACACCGAGCGGCGGCGCGGCTAGAACTGTCTGGCTGCGCCGCTGCTGGTGTTGACCCGCATCGGCAGGACGTCGACCGCCTGGAACGCCGAGGCCGGCACGCGGCCCAGGGCGCTCACGAGGTCGCTGCTCCACCGGGTGTCGGACGTGCCCTGGAAGAACCACGGGCTTCCGTTGTCGGCCAGGACGAGGCCGTACTTCTTCATCGCCGTGAGGACCACACGTGCCTGTGCCGGGTAGCCGCTGATGTCGTACGACGCCTTCAGCCGGAAGCGCGCGCCCATGGGCGGGTAGTTGATGCTGCTGACGGAGCCGGCCTGGTGCCGCGCGGGCCAGAGCCAGTGCCGGTCGGTCACGTTCGTGGTGAACCGGATCGCGTGGTCGACCTTGCCTGCGGCGACCTCGTCGTAGCGCAGGAGCCCGGGCAGGATCGGCAGCCCTGCCGCGTCGGCCGAGGTCCAGCCGACCGGCCGCAGCAGGTTGGAGCGCAGATCCCAGACTGCGCCGGATCCGGCGTACCAGCCCGTCGTGCGCTTGTGGGTGTCCCAGGTCTCGAACAGGGTGCAGGTCGCCGCATCGACGACGATCGCGTGCCGGTCACCTGAGGCGTTCGAGCCACCCTCGATCTTCGTCGACGTCGACAGCGGGTAGAGCACCTTGTCGCTCTCGGCGGCGTAGTCGAACGTGACCTTTACGCGGGGTGCGCCGTTCACGACCGTGATGGGGATGCCGTACGGCACCGGCTGGGCACCGAAGGAGGGCCCGAAGTCCGCGTGCAGTCGCCGCGTGGGCTGCATGTGCGACATCCACTGCGCCGACCGCGGATGGACCTTGAGCCGCGAGATGTCGGTGTGCCAGTAGCTCGTCGCCGGGAACGCGGGGCAGCTCGTGCCGGGGATCGACGCCGAGGTCCGGGGCGCCGTGGCTGCGGGGGTGACCGCTGCGGCGGGCACGACGGCGGTCGCGGGCGACGCAACGGCGGCCAGGCACGACACCGTCGCCGCCGCCACAGCCGAAGCGGCCAGGGCGGTTCGGCGGGCCGGACGCGCGATGCTCATACCTCGATCATCGACCAACGGAGCGGCCGTGCGATCCGCCGCCCGGGTGGATCAGAAGTCCCCGCCGCCGCCGAAGTCGCCGCCACCACCGAAGTCGCCCCCGCCGAAGCCGCTGCCGAAGTCGCCCCCGCCGCTGCCCATGCCGGAGGTGTCGGTCGGGGCGATCACGGTCGGTGTCGAGAAGGCGCCACCGAGCATCGAGCCCATGAACAGCATCGACATCACGTTCATCCCGGAGCCGCCGAAGTAGCCGCCGGCGTACGGCGCATAGGCCTGTCCGCCCTGCCAGTAGGGCACGCGGCCGCCGCCGGCCATCTCGATCTCCCGGGCCTGCGGCATCCCGCCGCTCTTCAGGGTGACGGCGCAGGCGCGGCACACCGGGACGGGCCGCACGGCCCCGCCGTCGGGTGCCCACTCGATGTCCTCGAAGCTCGGGCCGTGCCGCGGGTCGACGAAGCACGGGGGACGTCGCTCGGGCAGCGCGTCGCCGTCGAGCCGTGCCTGCACGGTGGTGAGTGCGAACCGGCCCTCCTCGAGAGCGGAGGTCACGGCTCCGGCGTCCTCCGGCCGCGCCATCCGGCCGCTGAGCATCTTGGCCTGCTCGTAGGAGTCGAGCGCCTTCTGCGCATCGGCACGACCGGCGTCGTCGAGGCGGGGGTCTTCGACGTCGAGCTTCGCGACGGCCTCGCCGTACGACGTGACGTCTTCCTCCACGACGCGCGAGATCGCGGCCGTGCGCTCGGCGTTGGCCTTCTTGGCCTTGCGGCTGATCCACCACGCGCCGCCGCCGATGGCCGCAGCGATCACGGCGAAGAAGCCGAGGACGCCGACGCCACCGCCGGACGAGGAGTCGCCCGACGTCGAGCCCGTGCTGCCGCCCGGCGCGCCTCCGCCGCTCCCGACGACGGGAGCAGCGGCGGTGACGAACGCGCTCGTGACGGCGAAGACCCCGGCGTCCTTGTTGTCGCGGTAGGCGACCGTGGCGATGGTGTTGACCGAGACGCCGGTGTCACCCGCGCGGAAGGCCTCGCCGGTCGGGCCGCCGATGTAGGCGGCGTACGTGCCCTGCAGCCCCGTGGCCTCGAACAGGGCGCGCACGGTGTCGCTGGAGGATCCGTTGACCAGCGCGGTGTCCGGCAGGACGGCGACGAAGAACGGGTAGCCGGTGTCACGGATCTGGGCGCGCAGCTGGTCGGCCTCGCCGACGGTCATCGACGGATCCGCTGCCGGGTCGACGTAGACCGACTCGCCGGTGCGGAACGCCGCAGCCGCATCGTCCACGGCTGTGGAGGTGGTGGCGGCCACGGCGGAACCGGCGCCGGCGAAGCCGACGCCGAGGGCCAGCACGGCAGCGGCGGCGAGACGGACGGTGACGGTCGAGCGGCGGGGGCTCATGGAGTAATCCTCACACTCGTACGGACGACGGAATGCCCCCCACCCGTTCCCGGGGCGGGGGGCGTTCCCTACGAGCGGAATCCGACGGGCGTCAGTCCTTGATCTCGAGCAGCACCGTGCCGCTCGGGACCGTGGAGCCGACCTCGGCCGTGAGGCCGGTGACGGTGCCCGCCTTGTGCGCCGTGAGCGGCTGCTCCATCTTCATCGCCTCGAGGACGACGACGAGGTCGCCCGCGGCGACGGTCTGGCCCTCCTCGACGGCGACCTTGACGATCGTGCCCTGCATCGGTGCGGCCACGGAGTCGCCCGAGGCTGCGCTGCCGGACTTCTTGGCGCTGCGCTTCGGAGCCTTCTTCGGGCCGGCGTGGCCACCACCGCCGAAGGAGATGCCGCCGGGGAGGACGACCTCGACCCGCTTGCCGCCGACCTCGACCGTGAGCGAGTGACGCTCCTCGGGCTCCTCGACGTCGGCCGGGGCTCCGGAGTACGCCGGGATCTGGTTGTCGAACTCGGTCTCGATCCAGCGCGTGTGCACGCTGAAGGGGGTGGAGTCGTCGGTCGCGAAGGCCGGGTCGCGGACGACGGCACGGTGGAACGTGAGCGCCGTGGCGATGCCGTCGATCTCGAACTCGTCGAGCGCGCGACGGGCACGCTCGAGCGCCTGCTCCCGGGTCGCGCCGGTGACGATGAGCTTGGCGAGCAGCGAGTCGAAGTTGCCGCCGATCACGTCGCCGGAGGTGAAGCCGGCGTCGAGCCGCACGCCCGGGCCGGACGGCGGGTTCCACACCGTGAGGACGCCGGGGCCGGGCAGGAACGAGCGGCCTGGGTCCTCGCCGTTGATGCGGAACTCGAACGAGTGGCCGCGCAGCGGCGGGTCGGTGAAGCCGAGGGCCTCGCCGTCGGCGATGCGGAACTGCTCGCGCACGAGGTCGATGCCCGTGACCTCCTCGGAGACCGGGTGCTCGACCTGCAGGCGGGTGTTGACCTCGAGGAAGGAGATGGTGCCGTCGACGCCGACGAGGAACTCGCAGGTGCCGGCGCCGTAGTAGCCGGCCTCCTTCACGATCGCCTTGGACGCGCGGTAGAGCTCGTCGACCTGCGCCTCGGAGAGGTACGGCGCGGGCGCCTCCTCGACCAGCTTCTGGTGACGACGCTGCAGCGAGCAGTCGCGGGTCGAGACGACGACGACGTTGCCGTGCTGGTCGGCGAGCACCTGGGTCTCGACGTGACGCGGGTTGTCGAGGTAGCGCTCGACGAAGCACTCACCGCGCCCGAAGGCGGCGACGGCCTCGCGGACCGCGGAGTCGAACAGCTCGGGGATCTCCTCGAGGTTGCGGGCCACCTTGAGGCCGCGACCGCCGCCACCGAAGGCAGCCTTGATCGCGATGGGCAGGCCGTGGGTACGGGCGAACTCGACGATCTCGTCGGCGTGCTGCACCGGGTCGGGCGTGCCCTCGACCTGCGGGGCGCCTGCGCGCTGGGCGATGTGGCGAGCCGAGACCTTGTCGCCGAGGTCGCGGATCGCCTGCGGGGGCGGGCCGATCCAGATGAGCCCGGCATCGATGACCGCCTGGGCGAACTCGGCGTTCTCGGACAGGAATCCGTAGCCGGGGTGGACGGAGTCGGCACCGGACGCGCGCGCGATGTCGAGGATCTTCTCGACGACCAGGTAGGTCTCCGCCGCGGTGGAGCCGCCGAGCGCGTAGGCCTCGTCTGCTGCCTTGACGTGCATCGCGTCGCGGTCGGGATCGGCGTAGATCGCGACCGACGCGATGCCGGCGTCACGGCAGGCCCGGGCCACGCGGATGGCGATCTCGCCACGGTTGGCGATGAGGACCTTCGAGATGGTCATCTCGGATCATGCTCCTGTCGCGGATGGACGGCGGCGCGCATGCGCACCAGCACCGATCTTGCCGGAAACACGTACCCCGATGGGGGGTAGGTCGATGGACCCGTGGTGGGAGTTCGGTCACCTCTCACCGGGCATCGATCTCCCGCAGCCGTGCGTGGCACCGGTGGGTGACGTCGTCGACCTCGGCGAGAGTCATCTCGATCTCCTCTGCGCGCGCGACCAGGTCTGCGCGCACACGCTCCAGCGAGTCGAGCAGGCGTCGGATCTGGCCGGCCTCGCCGGGCTCGGCGTCGTACATGTCGACGATCTCGCGGATCTCCGCCAGCGACATGCCGAAGCGCTTGCCGCGCAGTGCGAGCACGAGCCGAGCGCGATCGCGGGAGCCGTACGTGCGGGCGCTCCCCGTGCCGGTACGGGCCGGGGTGACGATCCCGGCCTCCTCGTAGAAGCGCAGCGTGCTGGTGGTGACGCCGAGCTCGGCGGCGAGCTCGCCGACGGTGTAGGCGGCCCGGTGCGTGGCGGGGTCCGCGTCGGGCGGGGTGGTGCTCATGCGGCCTCCCGGGTCTGGCGTCGGGGCCAGTGAACCGCTACCTTCACCTTTACGTCAACGTCAAGGTACCCCAGGGGGTCCGATGAGCAGGGATGCGGTTCGCGCCGCCCGGGCGGCCACGCTGGCGGTCCCTGCTGCCGCCGCCGCGAAGCTCGCAGCCCAGGGCAAGCTGCACGCCCGCGAGCGGATCGCGCTGCTGGTCGACCCCGGGTCCTTCCTCGAGGACGGTCAGCTCGCCCACGCGGGCGAGCAGGGTTTCCCGGCCGATGGCGTCGTGACCGGTCGCGGCACGGTCGAGGGCCGGCCCGTCCTGATCGTGGCGAACGACCCGGTCGTCAAGGCCGGCTCGTGGGGTGCCCGCACGGTCGAGAAGATCATCCGCATGACCGAGGCCGCTCTGGCCGAGGAGATCCCGCTCTTCTGGTTCATCGACTCCGCCGGCGCGCGGATCACCGACCAGGTCGACCTCTTCCCCGGTCGTCGAGGTGCTGGTCGCATCTTCCGCAACCAGGTCGCCCTCTCGGGGCGGGTGCCTCAGATCTGCTGCCTCTTCGGACCGTCGGCCGCGGGTGGCGCCTACATCCCCGCCTTCTGCGACGTCGTGATCATGGTCGAGGGCAACGCCTCCATGTACCTCGGCAGCCCGCGCATGGCCGAGATGGTCGTGGGCGAGAAGGTCTCGCTCGAGGAGATGGGCGGAGCGCGCATGCACGCCACCGTCTCCGGCTGCGGCGACAACCTCGCCGTGGACGACGCCGACGCCATCGAGCAGGCACGACTCGTGCTGTCGTACCTTCCGCAGTCCTGGCGCGAGGAGCCGCCGGTCTACGCCGCCGAGCCTCCGTCACGCGTGCTCGAGGCCGACTGCGTGCCGATGCCCGAGAGCGTGCCGTTCGACGTCCACTCGATCATCGACGGGCTCCTCGACGACGAGTCGTTCTTCGAGGTCAAGCCCCTGTTCGCGGGCGAGCTCGTCACCGGCTTCGGCCGCATCGAGGGCCGCAGCGTCGGTGTCGTGGCCAACAACAGCGCCGTGCGTGGCGGGGTGCTCTTCGGCGACAGCGCCGACAAGGCCGCCCGGTTCATCTGGTGGTGCGACGCGTTCAACGTGCCGCTCGTCTACCTCGCCGACGTGCCCGGGTTCATGATCGGGTCCCAGGTCGAGCGCCAGGGCATCATCCGCCACGGCGCCAAGATGATCACGGCCGTCAGCGAGGCCACGGTGCCGCAGGTGTCCGTGGTGCTGCGCAAGGCGTACGGCGCTGGCCTGTACGCCATGGCGGGTCCGGGGTTCGGCCCCGACGCGTGCATCGCCCTGCCCACCGCGAGCATCGCCGTCATGGGCCCCGAGGCCGCCGTGAACGCCGTCTACGCCAACAAGATCGCCGCGATCGACGACCCCGACGAGCGGGAGGCGTTCGTCGCCGCCCGCCGCGCCGAGTACCTCGAGGACATCGACCTCCTGCGGCTCGCCGACGACCTCGTCATCGACGCCATCGTCGAGCCCGGCGAGCTTCGACGTGAGATCGACATCCGGCTGCGGTCGGCGGCTCTGCGAGACCGCCACTTCAGCGATCGCAGGCACGGCGTCCCTCCCGTCTGACCCGTCGTCACTCTCCGTCGTTCGGCCCAACGGCGAGGTCGCTCAGAGTCATCTCGTTGACCCGAACGGGTGAGACAGACCCGGGATAGCCGGTGAAGTTCACCCGTATGCCGGATTCCCTATCGACGCAGCGTCACTAGATTGGTGGAACGGACCGAAGTCGGGGGACTCGCGGCGCGCCTGCGCCCTGCGCACCACCCGGCTGGCCCAGTCGCGACGCTCGGGCCCGGGCGCGCAGGCACGCTGGAAGGACAGTCCGATGACGAACCACCCCCGCAACGGTCGCCGAGTCGGCGTCGGCGTCGGCGCCAGCCTCACGGTGATCGGCGCGCTCATGGCCGCTCCCGGCCTGGTCGGGACGGCCATCGCTGCGCCCGACCCCCTCACCGACTCGTCGGTCACGGTCGCCGCGCGCTACTGCCCCGACTACTCGTCGGTCGAGGCGAACAGGCAGCGCAACGGCTTCCAGCAGACGTACTCCGACCTCGGTCCCGACTCCTCCTACCCGGGCGCGTTCCCCGTGAACCCCGTCACCGAGGACTCCAACCAGTCTGACTGCACGCCCATGACCGGCTGGCGCTTCACGTTCGGCAACAACATCTCCGGCGGTACGCCGGCCAACATCTCGATCGTCACCGGTGCCTACGACACCGAGGCCGTGACGACTGCGTCCGTCCCGGAGCTGAAGCCGGACGGCAGCACCAACGGCGGCAAGACCGTCAAGGGCGCCGCCACCGTGCAGCTCACCGAGTCGCAGGTCGCCCGCGCGGCTCGGGACAACAAGTTCTGGATCCAGGGCGGCGTCCCCTCGCCGCGCACCGGCAACCAGGGCCAGCTCAACGGTCTGCAGGACAAGTACGCGTTCGCGGCGCTGCGCTGCGGCACCGACACCCTCAACGGCGACAACGTGGAGTGGATCCAGCTGTCGTCGAAGGTGAAGCACGTCTTCTGCTACGCCTACTACGTCGACAAGCAGGACTACGGCACCATCACGATCGCCAAGCAGGTCACGTCCCCGTCCGGCGACACGGCGTTCAGCTTCGGCTCGAACATCGCCTACGGCGACAACGGCAACTTCACCCTCAAGGGCGGCGAGTCGACGGAGTTCGTCCGCGCCGTCGCCGGGAGCAAGGACCCGTACACGGTCACCGAGAAGGACGCGCCCAAGGGCTGGAAGCTGCAGGGCATCGCCTGCACGACGACCAACAAGGGTGACGAGGCCTCCGGATGGGAGGTCGACGGCTCGACCGTGTCGATCGCTCTCACCAAGGGTGACGACGTGACGTGCACGTTCACGAACGCCACCGTCGACGAGGGCACCCCGACCCCGACCCCCACCGAGACCACGCCGACGCCGACTCCCACCGAGACGACGCCGACTCCCA
The DNA here is from genome assembly GCA_038316965.1 of Candidatus Nanopelagicales bacterium. GTDB lineage: Bacteria > Actinomycetota > Actinomycetes > S36-B12 > CAIYMF01 > Longivirga. The sequence goes on along the minus strand of JBBQAY010000046.1, from coordinate 13,563 downwards.
CCCCGACCGAGACCGAGCCGGCCTCCCCGACGCCCACGCCGACGGACACCGACCCGGCCACGCCGACCCCGGACCCGACCACCAGCGAGCCGACGCTGGCTGACACCGGATCGTCGTCGTCCAGCCTGGTGGCGGGCGGGATCCTGGCGATGCTCCTCGGGATCGGCCTCATCGTGGCCTCGAGCCTGCCCGGCCCGCGCGGAGCGCGTCACTAGGCACCCGTCGCCCGTCTGACGGGCGAGCACGCATCCCCGGGACCCCTGGTCCCGGGGATGCGTGCTGTCACGGAGCGTTGCAGACCCGACACGCACTGTGCCCAGAATCGTTGGGACACACCGGATATCAGCCACTCGGCTGACCCATGGATCAGGAACGGTGCCGCTACAGTCTCGAACGAGGCCCCTCAATCTCCCCGTGCGAGGGGCCTCGCCGAGCCCGGGTCCGGACGGCTGTGCCCACGATCGATCGGCACACGCCCCGCCCTGTGGCAGCGCCTGACCGCTCCGTGGAGGGATCGGAGCGGTCAGGCGGCGCCCGGACGGCTAGACCAGGTTCCAGAGGTCGGTCCAGCGCACGTCGAGCTGTTCGACGGCGCCGCGCAGGAACGGAAGCGATAGCCCGACGACGTTGGTGTGGTCGCCCTCGAGCTCCTCGACGAACGGGCCGCCGAGGCCGTCGATCGTGAAGGCACCCGCGACCCGCAGCGGCTCGCCGGTGCCGACGTAGGCCTCGATCGTCGCGTCGTCGAGGTCGGCGAAGCGCACCGTGGTCGACACGACGTGCGAGAGCGCCGACGGCGAGGTGGCGGGTCGCTCGCCGATCCGGTCCAGCCGGGCCACGAAGTGCCCTGTGCGCAGGACGCCGGTGCGCCCGCGCATCGCACGCCAGCGGGCGACGGCCTCGTCACGATCGGCCGGCTTGCCGAGGGCGACGCCGTCGAGGTCGAGCACGGAGTCGCACGCGACGAGCACGGAGTCGGGCAGCTCGGCCCGTACGTCGCCGAGCACGGCATTGCCCTTGGCCACCGCGAGGGCGACGCAGACGTCGGCGGGCGAGGTGCGCCCCTCGGCGGCCAGGGCTGCCTCGATCGCGGCCTCGTCGACCCCGCTCACCCGCACCAGTGGCTCGATGCCGGCGCCGCGCAGCAGCGAGAGCCGCGCGGGCGACGCCGAGGCAAGGACGAGCGAGCGGTGCGAGGTCACAGGTTCAGTGTCACCGAGGTGCCGAGGATGCGCGCCAGCCGCCTACCGGCAACGTGCCCCGCACGGTGCGGTGGTGGGCCGCCCAGCCGGCAGCGGTCGTCGCAGCCTTCGGCCTCGCGTCACCACTCGACGACGCTGCGGCGACGACTGCGACCAGGGCGGCGAGCTCGTCGGGCGTCGGCGCTCCTCGGACGATCCTGAGGACCGGCCGGTCGGCGCTCTCCTCGGCGTTCACAGCGGGATGTTCCCGTGCTTCTTGGGCGGGAGCGACGCCCGCTTGGTGCGCAGCGCCCGCAGTGCCTTGGTGATCTGGGCGCGGGTCTCGCTCGGGCGGATCACGGCGTCGATGTAGCCGCGCTCGGCCGCGATGTACGGGTTGGCGAGGGTGTTGTCGTAGTCCGAGACGAACCCCGCGCGCAGGCCGTCCGGGTCCTCGGCCTTGGCGAGCTCGCGGCGGTAGAGGATGTTGACCGCGCCCTGCGCGCCCATGACCGCGATCTGCGCGGTGGGCCAGGCGAGGTTGACGTCGGCGCCGAGGTGCTTGGACCCCATGACGTCGTAGGCGCCGCCGTACGCCTTGCGCGTGATGACGGTGACGAGCGGCACCGTGGCCTCGGCGTACGCGTAGATCAGCTTGGCGCCGCGGCGGATGATGCCGTTCCACTCCTGGTCGGTGCCCGGGAGGAATCCCGGGACGTCGACGAAGGTGAGCACCGGGACGTTGAACGCGTCGCAGGTGCGGACGAAGCGGGCGGCCTTCTCCGAGGCATCGATGTCGAGGGTGCCCGCGAACTGCATCGGCTGGTTCGCGACGACGCCCACCGAGCGGCCCTCGACCCGGCCGAAGCCCACGATGATGTTGGGCGCCCAGAGCGGCTGGATCTCGAGGAAGTCGGCGTCGTCGAGGACTGCCTCGATGACCTTGTGCATGTCGTACGGCTGGTTGGGCGAGTCGGGCACGATCGTGTCGAGCGTGAGGTCGTCGTCCGTGGTCGACAGGTCGGCCTCGATGTCGAAGGAGGGCACCTCGTCGAGGTTGTTGCTCGGCAGGAAGCCCAGCAGCGCCTTGACGAACTCCATGCCCTCGGCCTCGTCGGCCGTCATCGCGTGCGCGACGCCGCTCTTGCTGTTGTGCGTGCGCGCTCCGCCGAGCTCGTCGAAGCCGACGTCCTCGCCCGTCACCGTCTTGATGACGTCGGGGCCGGTGATGAACATGTGCGAGGTCTTGTCGACCATGATCGTGAAGTCGGTGATGGCGGGGGAGTACACCGCCCCGCCTGCGCAGGGGCCCATGATCAACGAGATCTGCGGGATGACGCCGGACGCCTGGACGTTGCGACGGAAGATCTCGCCGTACAGGCCGAGCGAGACGACGCCCTCCTGGATGCGGGCACCGCCGGAGTCGTTGATGCCGATCATCGGCACGCCGGTCTTCATGGCGAGGTCCATCACCTTGATGATCTTCTCGCCGAAGACCTCGCCGAGGCTGCCGCCGAAGATCGTGAAGTCCTGCGCGAACACGCAGACGGGACGGCCGTCGACGGTGCCGTACCCGGTCACCACGCCGTCGCCGTACGGGCGGTTGTCGGGAAGGTCGAAGGCGTTGGACCGGTGCCGGGCCAGGGCGTCGAGCTCCACGAACGAGCCTTCGTCGAGCAGCATGTCGATGCGCTCGCGAGCCGTGGCCTTCCCGCGGTCGTGCTGCTTCTTGACCGACTTCTCCGGAGCGGCGTGCGCCGCGGCCTCGCGGCGGCTCTCGAAGTCGGCGATCTTGCCTGCCGTGGTGGTCGGGGCGGGGGCCTGACCCTGGATCTCCGGCGCTGCGGTCACAGCACGTCACCCATTTCGCAAAGTTAGGAGCACGACTCGCTCGATCTGCGGCGGACGCGACCGCGAGGTGCGCCGTCCCTCGTACCTTAGCCACGTGACACCCCCTGACTCGCGCCCCTTCGACCACGTGCGACGCACGTCGCACGACCCCCGCTCGTGGGACGACGACGCCCTGCAGTCGGCCCTCGATGCCGCGGGCGACGTCGCATGGGGACCCGTCGCCGTGATCCCGTCGACCGGCTCCACGAACGCCGACGCGGTCGGCCAGGTGGAGGAGGGTGCGCCGGAGGGCTTCACCGTGGTGGCAGACGAGCAGACCGACGGGCGCGGCCGGCTCGGCCGGGCGTGGGTCTCGCCGTACGGCGCAGGCATCGCGATGTCGGTCGTGCTGCGGCCGATCGTGCCCGAGGCGGCCTGGGGCTGGATCCCGCTCGCGACCGGGGTGGCCGTGGTGGAGGCCCTTGCCGCCCAGGGTGTGCCGGCTCGGCTCAAGTGGCCCAACGACGTCGTGGTCGAGGGCGAGGCGCGCGACGGCAGCCCGGGGCCGCGCAAGCTCGGCGGCCTCCTGGCCGAGCGCACCGGTGCGGCGGTCGTGACGGGCGTCGGGGTCAACATCGACCTCACGCCGGACGAGGCTCCGGTGCCGCGAGCGACGTCGACACGGATCGAGGGGTACAGCGTCAGCCGCGAGCAGCTGGTCGTCGACGTGCTCGTGGCGCTGCGACGCCACTACGTCACCTGGCAGCTGACCGGTGGCGACGCCGAGCGCTCGGGCCTCGCCGCGACGTACCGCGACGCCTGCCTCACCCTCGGCCGCGGCGTTCGTGTGCACCTGCCCGCCGGCGCCGTCCTCGACGGCCTCGCGGAGGGTGTCGACGGGCGCGGTTGCCTGCAGGTGCGGACGGCGGAGGGCGACGTGCGGACCCTGACTGCGGGGGACGTCGAACATCTGCGCTGAAGATCTGCAACGATCTGCGCCATGGGTTACCCGACAAAGCTCCTGGCCGACGACGAGACCATCGTCTACGAGCTCAAGCCTCACTGGCGCGCGCTCGTCGTCCCCGTGCTCGTGCTGCTGGTCACGCTCGGTCTCGGCATCTGGGCCATCGCGAAGTTCGACAACTCCGGCGTGCGCTGGACCGTCGGCATCATCATGATCCTGGTGCTCGTCGTCGCGGTCGTGCGGCCGTTCCTGTACTGGATGACGACGCAGTACGTCATCACCGACCACCGCATCATCGTGCGCACCGGGCTCATCTCCCGGTCGGGTCGCGACATGCCGCTCTCACGCATCAACGACGTGTCGTTCAAGAAGAGCGCCATCGAGCGGTTCCTCAACTGCGGAACTCTCATGATCGAATCGGCCGGCACGCAGGGCCAGCTCATCATCAGCAGCGTCCCGGACGTCGAGGACATCCAGCGCGAGATCTACCGCCTGCACGACCAGGACGACGAGCGTCGGCGCAACAAGCCGACAGGGCCCTGACGGTCACGCTCGGCCAGCCCCGGTGACCGACCAGGCGCCCCGCCCCGAGGACGTCGTCGACGGGCTCGTCGAACGTGTCCTGGGCTCCCCGCGCACGCTGAGCCGCGACCAGGTCGCCGCAGGCTCAGGCGTGCCTCGGGACGAGGCCGCGCGCTTGTGGCGGGCCATGGGGTTCGCCGACGTTGGCGACGCCGTGGCGTTCACGGAGGGCGATCTCGACGCTCTGCGGCGGCTCGAGGGGCTCGTGACGGGCGGGCTGCTCGACCGGGACGGCGCCGTCGAGGCCGTCCGTGCGCTCGGACTCACGACGAGCAGGCTCGCAGACTGGCAGGCCGACACGTTCGGGCGGCTCATGGCCGAGCGCGGGGTGCTCGACGTCGACGACCCGCTCGGCCCCGAGTCGGCGCAGGGTCTCGCTCGCGAGCTCGACGTGCTCCTCCCGGTGCTGGAGCGACTCCTCGTGCATGTCTGGCGCCGTCAGCTCGCGGCGGCCCTCGAGCGGGGTCTTGCCGACGCCGAGGCCTCGGGCGAGGTCGAGACAGGTCATCTCACGGTCGGTTTCGCCGACCAGGTGGGCTTCACCCGCCTGTCCCGACGCCTCGAGGAGGACGATCTCGCGCGGCTCGTCGAGCGGTTCGAGTCGCGTTCTGCCGACATCGTCGTCGCGAGCGGCGGCAGGGTCATCAAGACCCTCGGGGACGAGATCCTGTTCGTGGCCGCCGATCCGGCAGCCGCGGCCGAGGCAAGCCTGCGGCTCATCGACGAGCACGAGGCCGACGACGAGATGCCGCGCCTGCGCATCGGCCTCGCCACCGGCGTCGTCGTCACTCGCCGTGGCGATGTCTTCGGCACGACCGTGAACCTCGCCAACCGGCTCACCGCCGTCGCGCGGCCCGACACCGTGCTCGTGGACGCGGCTACGGCCCAGGTGCTGGCCGACACGCCCGGGCTTTCGCTCAGGCCGGTGCCTCCCAGGGCCGTGCGGGGCATCGGTCTCGTCCGGCCGGTGCTCCTGCAGCGCTCGCCGGCCTGACTCCGACCGCGGATGGGTGGCTGCCCGACCGGATCGTCCCCCGTGGGGCCCCTACGGGTCGGCCCCGCGATGGTCGATACTTCCCCCATGAGTGCGGGGGCAGAGCACAGCGCCGTCGTCCCGACGCATCGCGTGGGCGACGACGATTCCTCTCGCATGCGCTCGCTGATGGAGCTCGTCACGCTCGTCACGGCGTCCCGCGACTACGGCGACCTGCTCGACGTGATGGCCGAGGAGTCGCGCCAGGCACTCGGTGCGTCTTCGGTGTCGCTCTCCGTCTGGGAGCGTGAGCGCGGGCTCCTGCGCACGTTGGTCAACGTCGGCGAGCTCGGTGCGCACCAGGACCGTCACCCGGTCGACGAGGTGTACGGCCTGGCCGACCATCCCCTCGCCGTTCGCATGTTCACCGAGGGCAGTTGCTACGTGCAGTGCGTCGACGACGCCGACGGCGACGCCGCCGTCGCTCGCGTCCTCGGGGCCGAGGGCAAGCACAGCGTGCTTTCGGTGCCGCTCCACCTCGACGGCCGCGTCTGGGGCGAGCTCTGGGCCACCCGCTCGGCCGCACTGCGTCCGTTCACCGACGACGACGTCGCGTTCGGGCGGCTCGTCGCCTCCCAGGTCGGTGCCGGCATCGCCCAGGCAGAGCACGTGGCCCGCGTGGAGCGACTCGTCTACACCGACGACCTGACGGGGCTGGCCAATCGCCGCGCCTTCGAGGACCACCTCGACATCGCCTTCGCCCAGCACCGCGAGACGGGGCTCCCGGTCGGAGTCATCGTCGCCGACGTCAATGCGCTCAAGGCGGTCAACGACGCGCACGGCCACGATGCCGGCGACCTCGTCCTCACGACCTTTGCGACCGAGCTGGCCGCCGCCTGCTCGATCCATCCGGGCGTGCTCTCCGCACGCCTCGGGGGTGACGAGTTCTGCGCGCTGACCGTCGGGCTCCCCAGCGCCACGGTGGAGGCCCTGGCGAACGACGTCTGTCGTCGGGCGCACGAGGAGCTCGAGGACGGGGTCGCCTGCGGGGTGGCCACGACCGACGACCTCGGGATCTCGGCGGGCACGCCGGCGCGGCTCCTGCGTGCTGCCGACGCTGCGCAGTACCGCGCCAAGCGGTCCGAGTCCAGGGTGCCCGTCGTGGCGGGCCGGCGTGGTGTCACGGTCGACGACGACGTCCCCGTTCCGGTCGACTCCGACCGCCGTGCCTACCGCGGTCGAGGCACCCGTGGGCCTAGCGCCTTCCTCGACGTGGCGCTCGAGCGCCTCGACGAGGTGCCCGACCTCGACCCTGTCGGCCGGCTCGCCGTCGTCGCCCGAGTGCTGACCGAGACGGTCGATGCCGCGGCCTGGTACATCTCGCGCGTCATGCAGACGCTCGGCACCATCGAGACGATCGAGTCGGGTGTCGCTCGCGTGGGCGACGACAACGACTCGGCGCGCTTCTTCACAGCCAACGAGTTCCCGGTCGAGGAGTTCCCCGCCTCGTACGCCGCCGCCTCGGGGCGGGTCGTGGTGGTCGACATCGACGACCCTCGGTCTGACGCGGCGGAGACGGCTCTGCTCATGGCCGGTGGCCTCACCGAGATGCTCATGTCGGGCGGCGCCGATGTCGGGCAGGCGGCCTGGCTCCTGGAGGTTGTCGGCGACGAGCTCTCGGCTCCGATGCGCCCCTATGCCAATGTCCTGCGATCGGCAGTCGCCGTGGCGCTGCGATCGTGAACGCGTCTGCGGTGCGGATGCCGCGCGTGATCCTGGCCGAGGACGACCCGGACATCTCGACACCGTTGCTGCGCGCCCTGCGCCGTGAGGGGTACGACGTACGGCACGTCGTCGACGGGGCGTCGGCACTTGCCGGCGGGCTGTCCGGCTCGGCCGATCTCCTCGTGCTCGACCTCGGGCTGCCGGGCCTCGACGGCCTCGACGTGTGCCGGACGCTGCGCACCCGCGGCTCCGACCTGCCGGTGCTGGTGCTGACGGCGCGGACGTCCGAGCCCGACCTCGTGCTGGGGCTCGACGCGGGCGCGGACGACTACGTGGCCAAGCCCTTCCGTCTCGCCGAGCTGCTGGCCCGGATCCGGGTGCAGCTGCGGCGCAGCGCGCCCGAGGGCGACGTGCTCTCTGCAGGCCTCATCACGGTCGACACGGCGTCGCGTCGCGTCGTCGTGGCGGGTGTCGACGCCGATGCCAGCCTGACTCCCAAGGAGTACGAGCTGCTCGTGCTCCTGCTGCGCAAGGCCGGTACGGCGGTCAGCCGCGAGGTGATCATGCGCGAGGTGTGGCGCACCGAGTGGCTCGGTGCGACCAAGACCCTCGACATGCATGTGTCGACCCTGCGCAAGAAGCTCGGGCCCGCCGGGTCGCAGATCACGACGATCCGTGGAGTGGGCCTGCGACTCGAGCGCGAGGCCTGACATGAGGCGTCGGATCCTGATGCTGGTGTTCGGCACCACGGCGTTCGCGCTCCTGACGCTGGGGATCCTCCTCATGACGGTGATCTGGCAGGTCACCTCGATCGCCACGCAGTCCCGGGCCGACAACACCGCGTCGCTCGTCGCCGTGTCGGTCGAGGCGACGTTCGCCGAGTCTCCTCAGGCCGTCGGACCCACGCCCGCCCTCGTAGCCATCGCGCGCAGCAACGACGCCTACATCACCGTGTCGGTGCCGGCGACAGACACGACGCCGGCGAAGACCTTCAGCCTCGGCGACCCCGTGGAGGGCAGCGGTTGGGTGGGTCAGGGCGCCGACAACGAGGTGACCGCCACGGCCGTGATCCCGACCTCGGTCAAGGTGGCGCAGGTGGCCGGGCAGGGTCTCGTCGTGCTCGCGATCTCCGCGGTGGCCCTGGCGATATCCATGGCGATCGCGTGGTTCTACACGCGGCGCCTCACCCAGCCGTTCGAGGACTTCAAGAACTTCATCGCCTCCGTCTCCACCGGCGATCGCCGTGGGCTGAAGCAGCGCTATGGGCTGCCGGAGATCGACATGGTCGCCGAGGTGCTCGACGTCGGCATCAGCCGGTTCGACGAGATGCTCGAGCGCGAGCGGCAGGCCACCCAGGACGCCTCGCACCAGCTGAAGTCACCGCTCACCGCGATCTCGATGCGGCTCGAGGAGATCACCACCACCGACGACCTCGACATCGCGCACGAGGAGGCGGCCATCGCGCTCGGTCAGGTGGAGCGGCTCGCCGCCGTCGTGGACGAGGTCGTGGGTGTCATGCGTGGGCAGCGGTCCTCGATGCCCGTCGACTTCGCGATCGACGGGATGGTGCAGTCGCAGGTCACCGAGTGGCTGCCGGCGTACACGGCGGCGAGCCGGAGCCTCGCGGTGTCGGGTCGGGAGGGGATCGTCGTGCACGCCGAGCCGGGAGCGCAGGCTCAGGCGCTGGCGGCCCTGCTCGAGAACTCGCTCGCGCACGGCGCGGGCGTGACCACCGTGCGGGTGCGCCAGACGAGCGGCTGGGCCGTGGTCGAGGTCGTCGATCAGGGCGAAGGGGTTGCGCCGGAGCTCGAAGGCCGGGTGTTCGACCGGGCGGTCAGCGGGTCGCGGTCGTCCGGGCTCGGTCTCGCGGTGGCCCGCACGCTCGTGAGCGGTGACGGCGGCCGGCTCGAGCTCATCTCGGCTCGACCCGCGGTGTTCGCGATCTTCCTTCCGGCGAAGTCCGTCCCGCCGCCGGGCACCGAACCGGGTGAGGCGCAGCCGAGCGGGCCGCCTCAGGCCGTGGTGGACAGCGCGGCCTCGTCGGCGGCTTCGGCGTCGTCCGGGAACACCCAGCGGCGGTAGGACCAGAAGCGGAACAGCGTGCCGAGCACGAGCCCGACGACGTTGGCGCTGATGTTGTCGGCGAGGGCGCTGGTGAACCCGAGCAGGTAGTGCGAGATCCACAGGCAGCTCACCGCGATGAGCATGCCGACGCCGTTGAGCACGAAGAACAGCAGGTACTCGCGGTGGAAGCTCGTGCGGCCGCGGTGGCGGAAGGTCCAGTAGCGGTTGCCGAAGTAGGCGAACGTCGTGGCGACGGCGACGCTGACGACCTTGGCCGTGAGCGGCTTGTCGTACATCGGGCCCTCGCCGCCGGCGAAGCGCAGCAGGTTGAACAGCCCGACGTCGATGACGAAGGCGAACGTGCCGACCACGCCGAACTTGGCGACCTCGTGCCAGAGCTTGTCGACGCCGTCGATCAGCCCTCGGACGAGACCGCGACGGCTGGGGGACGTCTCGCTCACCTGGCGATGGTACCCGCCTGGTCGGAGGTGCCTGCACCGTGGGAGCGCTCCCGATAGTCTCGCCCAGCCCCGCGCGCGCGGCGGCACGGCGGCACGGGAGGACGGCATGGGCGCAGGTCAGGGCGGGTACGCCGTCAGGCACGGAGTGGATCCGGACGTGCCGGCGCTCGCGAGCGTGACGCTCGTCTCGCCCGAAGGCGTCGAAGCGGTCTTCGTGCCCGGCGGCGGGATGGTCGGCACGTCGCTCACGCTCGACGGCGTCGAGGTGCTTGCACGGCGTGGCGGTCTGACGGCGTACCTCGAGAGGGCCTCGTCGTTCGGCATCCCGCTGCTCGCGCCCTGGGCCAACCGCCTCTCGACGGGGTCGCAGGCCGTCGGCGACGTGGCGTGGACCGTCGAGGTCGGCGACCCGCGCGTGCACGCCGACGACAACGGCCACCCGATCCACGGCCTGCTCGCCGGTGCCTCGGAATGGCTGGTGGAGCACGTCGGCGCGTCCGAAGGCTCCGCTGTGCTGCGCTCCCGGCTGCGGTTCGACGAGTCGCTCGACTGCTTCGCGCACTTCCCCTTCCGGCACGACCTGGTGGTGACGGTCGAGCTCGAGGGCTCGGTGCTGCGCGTGACGACCGAGCTCGACGCCGTCGGCGACGTCGCCGTGCCGGTGGCCTTCGGCTGGCACCCGTGGTTCGACTTCCCGGCCGTGCCGCGCGCCGAGTGGGAGGTGCGCGGGCCGCTCTCACGCCGGGCGACGCTCGACGCCGAGAACATCCCGACCGGCGAGGTCACCGACTCCCCGCTTCCGCAGGGCGCGCTCGGCGACGTGTTCCTCGACGACGTGTTCCTCGACGTGCCCGACGGCACCGAGGTTTCGGTCGCGGCCGGTGACCTGGAGGTGGTCGTGTGCTACGTCCAGGGGTACGACGTGGCTGTCGTGTTCGCGCCGCTCGTCTTCGACACCGTGTGCGTGGAGCCGATGACCGCGCCGACCGACCCGTTCCGCGGCTGGTGGCCGCTGCGCCGGTGCGAGCCGGGCGAGGCCGTGACGGCGGTCTACGAGATCGAGCTCCGGCGGCGTCCCACTAGGCTCGGGGAGTGACTTCGTCCGTCGACGCGCACGTCGCGCCCGGGTTCCCCGTCGTGGGTGTCATCGGGGGCGGCCAGCTCGCCCGCATGCTGCAGCAGCCCGCCATCGCGCTCGGAGTGGGCCTGCGCGTGCTCGCGACCTCGATGCAGGAGAGCGCCGCACAGGCCGTGCGCGACGTGCGGCTCGGCAACCACGACGACCTCGACGACCTGCGCGCCTTCGCCGCGGGGTGCGACGTCGTCACCTTCGACCACGAGCACGTGCCGCCGCTCCTGCTCAAGACCCTTCAGGACGAGGGCGTCGCCGTACGCCCCGGGGGTCGGGCGCTCGTGCACGCGCAGGACAAGATCATCATGCGCCAGGCGCTCGCCGCGGCCGGCGTTCCGTGCCCGCGCTGGGCGGCGATCGACGAGGTCGGGCAGCTCGAGGCGTTCGGCGCCGAGGCCGGGTGGCCGCTCGTGCTCAAGACCTCGCGTGGCGGCTACGACGGCCGCGGCGTGTGGGTGGTCGACTCGTTCGACGACGGCGCCGCGCTCATCGCCTCGACCACGCTGAACCCGGGCGCGCGCTGGCTCGCGGAGGAGAAGGTCGACTTCGTGCAGGAGCTGTCGGCGCAGGTCGCCCGCAGCCCGCACGGCCAGGCCGTGGCCTACCCGGTCGTCCGAACCGTGCAGACCAACGGCATCTGCACCGAGGTGGTCGCTCCGGCACCGGGCCTCACCGACGACGAGGCCGTCGCCGCGCAGCAGGCCGCGCTCACCGTGGCCAAGGTGCTCGACGTCGTCGGCATGCTCGCGGTGGAGATGTTCGAGACCCGCGACGGCCGCGTGCTGGTCAACGAGCTCGCGATGCGCCCGCACAACTCCGGCCACTGGTCGATCGACGGCGCGGTGACCTCGCAGTTCGAGAACCACCTGCGCGCGGTGCTCGACCTGCCGCTCGGCGACCCGTCCGCGATCGCGCCGTACGCCGTGATGGTCAACGTGCTCGGCGGCGACAAGGAGGACGGCCTCTACCGCGCCTACCTGCACTGCATGGCGCGCGACCCGGGGCTGAAGATCCACATGTACGGCAAGGACGTGCGGCCCGGGCGCAAGCTCGGCCACGTGACCGTCGTCGGGGACGACCTCGACGACCTGCTGGCGCGCGCCCACCACGCCGCCGACTACCTCACGGGAGTCATCGATGAGTGACGGCCTCACCACCGCGGTCGGCGGAGTGCCGCTCGTCGGCATCGTGATGGGCTCGGACTCCGACTGGCCGGTCATGAAGGCCGCGGCCGACGCGCTCGCGGAGTTCGGCGTCGCGCACGAGATCGGCGTGGTCTCCGCGCACCGCATGCCCGAGGAGATGGTCGAGTACGGCCGCACCGCGATCGACCGCGGCCTGCGCGTGATCATCGCCGGCGCCGGCGGCGCCGCGCACCTGCCCGGCATGCTCGCCTCGCTCACGCCGCTGCCGGTGATCGGCGTGCCGGTGCCGCTAGCGAACCTCGACGGCATGGACTCGCTGCTCTCGATCGTGCAGATGCCGGCCGGAGTACCGGTCGCGACCGTGGCCATCGGCAACGCGCGCAACGCGGGCCTGCTCGCCGTACGCGTGCTGGCGGCCGGCGACGACGACCGCGGCGCCGTGCTGCGTCAGCGGATGGCCGCCTTCCAGTCCCAGCTCAACCAGTCCGCCAAGGACAAGGGCGCCACCCTCCGCAAGTCCCTCTAGGTCTCCGAGTTACTGCCCAAAGTGGGGTAATAGGAGACTCTCCTGACTGATCCGTGGGTCATGTGCGGCCGGGGAGGTCGGGCCGGTAGCCACCGAGGCTGAGCATGGCGAGGGCGATCAGGGCGGTAGCGGAGTGGAAACCGAACGCGACGCGGGTCAGGACGCGGATCTTGGTGTTCGTTGACTCGACGAGGGCGTTGGACAGGTTCTCTCGGATCGCAGCTTCGATCGTTTGCCGGTGCCGGCGGATCTTGCGACCGAGGTCGACGAAGGCGGGGATGCGGCAGCGGGCGGCCCAGGTCAGCCATCGGCTGAGGGCTTCGATGCCCGCGTCGGGGCCTTCGCCGTGGCCGATCGCGAAGACGGTGCGTAGGCCTTCCTTGAGCAGGTAGGCGCGGTGCAGGAGCGGGTCGGTCGCCGCGACCCAGTCCAGCTTCGCCCGTTGCCGGTCGGTGAGGTTGCCGGGGTTCTTCCACAACGCGTAGCGGGCGTGTCGCAGCGCCGCGGCTCGCTCGTGCCCGGGGCGTGGGCCAGAGGCCTGAGTCCCGTCCCTGCGAGGGCGGCCCGGACGCCCCTGGGGTTCAGTGCGGGCCAGCGCCCGCGCGTCGTTGGCTGCTTGCCGACGGACCACGTCGAGGGCCTCGGTCGCCCAGGACACGACATGGAAGGCATCCGCGCAGCGGATCGCCTGCGGTGCACGGGTTTGCACGACGTCGGCGATCCAGTCCGCGCCGTCAGCCGAGACGTGGGTGAGCAGCTTGCTGCGGTCCTCGCCGAGAGCGTCGAAGAACGCGCGGACAGTGGCCTTGTCCCGACCCTCGGAGGCCCAGACCAGTCGACTGGTGTCGTGATCGACGACGACGGTGATGTAGCGGTGCCCCTTCTTGTAGCTGATCTCGTCGATCCCGATCCGGCGCAGCCCCTCGAGCCGGTCCACGCCAGCGTCGATGTCGGTCACGACCCGGGTGATGATCGCCCCG
>JBBQAY010000045.1:0-24394 GCA_038316965.1 Candidatus Nanopelagicales bacterium | reverse complement strand
CGCAACATCGAGAACGGCGGATCGCTCACGATCCTCGCCACTGCGCTCGTCGAGACCGGGTCCCGCATGGACGAGGTCATCTTCGAGGAGTTCAAGGGCACCGGAAACATGGAGCTCAAGCTCGACCGCAAGCTCGCGGACAAGCGCATCTTCCCCGCGGTCGACATCGATGCCTCCGGCACGCGCAAGGAGGAGATCCTCATGGCGCCTGACGAGCTCAAGACCGTGTGGAAGCTGCGCCGCGTGCTGCACGCGCTCGACCAGCAGCAGGCCATCGAGCTCCTTCTCGGCAAGCTGCGCGAGACCAAGAGCAACTTCGACTTCCTGCTCCAGGTCCAGAAGACGACCCCGATGGCCGTCGGCTCCTCCAGCGACGACGACGAGTAGTCGACCGATCTCCGCGCTGCTAGGCCCGTCCCCTCGGGGGCGGGCCTTGTGGCTGTCTTGAGGCGTCCGGGGCCGAATGCGCAGGGAATCACCCGTTCGGCCCGCCGGAACGACCAACTTTCTCCTCTCCCTGGGCTCAAGGAGTGACCCCAGAAGTCGATGACTGCTCTGCACGGGGGTGTGATCGCAGTCTTTTTCATTCCGGAGGGGAATCTCATGAACCGCACCACCCGTGCTCGTGCCGTGCGCTCGGTCGCACCGGTCGCCGGTCTTCTGGCCGCCGGCCTGCTCGTCTGGCAGGGAAGCTACGCGGCGTTCAACGCCACCACGACCAACCAGAGCGACGCCTGGGCAACCGGCTCGCTCTCGCTGACCAACAACGGCGGCACCGCCACCTACAGCGGCACCACTGCTGCGCTGTTCACCGAGTCCGGCCTCAAGATCGCCGACACCGGCAGCAAGTGCATCACCGTCCAGAGCGGTGGCACCCTCGCCGGCTCGCTCAAGCTGTTCCGCGGCGCGATCACCGGCACCAACTCGGTGAACCTCGCCCCGGCCCTCAGGGTGACCGTCGAGGCCGCCGGCGTCGCCGCGGCCACGAACGTCGCCGCCAACTGCACGAACTTCCCGGCCTCGGGCATCACGACTCTGCACAACGCCGTCTCGCTCAGCGCTCTGCCGACCGACTACGCGTCGGCCACGGGCGTTGCGGTCGCCACCGGCACGCAGCGTGTTGCCTACCGCATCTCCTGGTCGCTCCCGACCACCGGTTCGACCGCGGGCGACAACGCCCTGCAGAGCTCTGCCGCACAGGCCGACCTCACGTGGGAGATCCAGTAGTCGTCGACGTCGCGCTGGGGGAGTCATCCGGGGGGATGACGCAACCGTGACGTGACACGCCGTCGGTGTGCCCTGTGCGGGGGGCACAGGGCACACCGACCGGCTCCCGTCCTCGACGGGGCCGTCCGGTGGGGGCCGGACGGTGCCGTGGACGACGGACCGAGACCAACGACGAGACACCGCCGACCCGACGGACCCGCGCAGGAGGATCGACATGGCCGCCACGGCCGCGGCACCGCAGCCCGGGGATGACGCAACTGCGTCCGCCCCGGGGACGGAGCCGCTCCGCCGCTCCTCGACCGGCCTGTTCGTGGCCGCGCTCCTGGCGCGCACGTGGCTGTGGTTCGTGGCCGGCTGCCTGCTCGTCACCCTGCTTCCGATGATCGTCGGCTGGCGCCCGTTCGTGGTCGAGAGCGGCTCGATGCAGCCCCGCATCGACGTCGGCGACATCGTGCTCGCCGCGCCGGAGACCGACCCGACCGTCCTGCTCGGCCGGGTAGCGGTGTTCAACGACGCGGAGCGTCCGGGCGGCACCAAGACTCACCGCGTCGTGGCGATCAACGACGACGGCACCATGACGACCAAGGGCGATGCGAACCCGAACGTGGACACCGCGCCGCTCAAGGTCGAGGACGTCCGCGGCCTCGGTCGCCTGCTCGTCACCTTCGCCGGTCTGCCGATGGTGTGGATGCACACCGGGCAGTGGTTCCTGCTGGGTCTGTTCCTGCTCAGCCTGGTCGTCGCGTCCTACCTGGTGGGTCGCGACAGGGATGACGAGGAGCCCGAGGAAGGCGACGGCGAGGGCCCCGACGGCGACGGCCCGGGTGGCCCCGGTGGGGAGCTGCTCCCGCTGCCGTCGCGCCTGAGCACGGGGAGCGGCCTCGACGTCGCCGCCGCCAAGCCCCTCGATCCGGGTCTGCGTCGTCAGGGCGCCATGACCGGCCTGCGCCGTCGCGCCGTCCTCGTGGTGCTCATGCTCGCCGGACTCCTGGTTCCGACGACGACCGCCGCGGCCTTCTCCGCCACCACGAGGAACACGGCGAACTCGTTCACCGTGCCGAACTGGGACTACACGGCCACGGTCAACGGCTACGCGCCGTACCTCTACTGGAAGCTGGACGAGACCGCGGGCACGGTCGCGGCCGACGCGACCGGCAACGGGCGCACCGGCACGTACACCCCCAACGCCAACGCCGCGAACTTCACCCGCGGCGTCGACGGTGCGTTCCTGACCGACACCCCGGACACCGGTGTGACGCTGAACAGCGCCAACGCCTGCATCAACACGACCAGCAACACCGCCGTCGCCGCGCCGCAGTCCGTGACCGTGGTCGCGTGGTTCAACGCGGGCACCACGGCGAACGGCAAGCTCGCCGGCTTCGAGATGCCGCGTACCGGCGTCGCTGTGGCCGGCGGCGGCGGCACGTACGACCGTCACCTGTACGTCGACGGCGACGGCCGCGTGTGGTGGGGCGTCTACAACAACGGCTTCTTCACGGTGGGGACGCCCGTCGGCACGGACTACAGCGACAGCCAGTGGCACATGGCCGTGGGCACGCTCGGCCCGTCCGGCATGGCGCTGTACGTCGACGGCACGCTGGTCGGCACGAGCCCGAACAACGCGGGCGAGGGGACCACCGGCTGGTGGCGTGCGGGCTGCGGCAACCTGGCGGGATGGGGTGCGAGCTGGTCGGGCGCCAACAACCCCACGACGAACTCCGGGACGACCCAGAACCGCACTTTCCGGGGCTCGCTCGACGAGATCTCCGTGCACAACTCCGTGCTCACGGCCGCCCAGATCCGCCAGGCGTACATCGCCCGCTGAGCCCCTGACCTGGGGCGATCCCACCGCGGGAATGCTGGCGAGCGGTGATCGGTTTGGAGGGTGCGTCGATCGGGTGGCACACTGGACCGCTGGTCCCCGGCTTCTCGGTCGGTGCAGTCCACCCACGGTGCCCGGTTCACGTGCCGCCCCGGCGAGCACGACCCGGCCACGACGAAGGAGATAGACATGAAGACCGACATCCACCCGGCGTACGGCGAGACCACGGTCAGCTGTGCCTGCGGGTCCACGTTCACCACGCGCAGCACCGCCAAGAACGGCGTCATCAACGCCGAGGTGTGCAGCCAGTGCCACCCGTTCTACACGGGCAAGCAGAAGATCCTCGACACCGGTGGCCGCGTCGCCAAGTTCGAGAAGCGTTTCGGCAAGAAGGCCGACGCCTAGCACTCCCCTGAGGGCGCTCCTGCTCCGCTGCGCGCGGCGGCGGGGGCGCCCTCAGCGCTTGTCAGGCAGCCGTAGCGATCAGGGAGCGCACCATGTTCGAGAGCGTTGACGCGCTGGAGGCTGAGTACGCCGACCTCGAGCGACG
The DNA here is from genome assembly GCA_038316965.1 of Candidatus Nanopelagicales bacterium. Classification (GTDB taxonomy): domain Bacteria; phylum Actinomycetota; class Actinomycetes; order S36-B12; family CAIYMF01; genus Longivirga. The sequence goes on along the minus strand of JBBQAY010000045.1, from coordinate 20,795 downwards.
CCTCGCCGACCCCGACATCCACGGTGACCAGGCCGCCGCCCGCAAGGTCGGTCGCCGGTACGCCGAGCTCCGCCCCGTCGTCGCGACGTACCGCGACTGGCGCTCGACCGGCGACGATCTCGAGGCTGCGCTCGAGCTGGCCGGGGACGATGCCGGGTTCCGGGCCGAGGCCGAGCAGCTCGAGGCGCACCGCGCAGAGCTCGCCGAGAAGCTGCAGGTGCTGCTCATCCCGCGCGACCCGCTCGACGACTCCGACATCATCCTCGAGATCAAGGCGGGCGAGGGCGGCGAGGAGTCGGCGCTGTTCGCCGGGGACCTCCTGCGCATGTACCTGCGCTACGCCGAGCGCCGCGGCTGGAAGACCGAGGTTCTCGAGGCCGAGCAGTCCGACCTGGGGGGCTACAAGGACGTCACGGTCGCGGTGAAGGCGCGCGGCAGCGTCGAGCCGGGAGAGGCGCCGTACGCGCGGCTGAAGTACGAGGGCGGCGTCCACCGGGTTCAGCGCGTGCCGGCGACCGAGTCGCAGGGCCGCATCCACACGAGCGCGGCCGGAGTCCTGGTGCTGCCCGAGACCGAGGACGTCGAGGTCGAGATCGACCCCAACGACCTGCGCATCGACGTCTACCGCTCGAGCGGCCCCGGCGGTCAGAGCGTCAACACCACAGACTCCGCCGTGCGCATCACGCACCTTCCGACGGGCGTCGTCGTCAGCTGTCAGAACGAGAAGAGCCAGCTGCAGAACAAGGAGTCGGCCATGCGCATCCTGCGCGCCCGGCTCATCGCGCGAGCCGAGGAGGCCGCGGCCAAGGAGGCCTCGGACGTCCGACGCTCGCAGGTGCGAACCGTCGACCGCTCCGAGCGCATCCGCACCTACAACTTCCCCGAGAACCGCATCAGCGACCACCGGATCGGCTTCAAGAGCTACAACCTCGACGCCATGCTCGACGGCGAGATCGAACCGCTGGTGCAGGCCTGCGTCGACGCCGACCTCGCTGCGCGGATGGCCTCGTTGGGCGGCGACTCCTGATGGCGCGGTACACACCTCCGGTGCGCACGGTGCGCGACGTCCTCGTCGATGCCGAACGGCGTCTCGCCATTGCAGGTGTGCCGTCTCCGCGGGTCGACGCCGAGCTCCTGCTGGCCCACGTCCTCGACGTGCCGCGCGGTCGTCTGCTCATGTCGGACCCGGCGGACCCGTCCGACACCGTGCGGTTCGAGGCGCTACTGGTGAAGCGTGCTGCTCGCGTTCCCCTGCAGCACCTCCTCGGCGAGGCGCCCTTCCGTCACCTGACCCTCGCGGTCGGACGCGGCGTGTTCGTGCCGCGCCCCGAGACCGAGAGCGTCGCCGAGCTCGCGATCCGTGCGCTGCGCGAAGCACCCCAGGGCTCGCGCCTTGCCGTCGACCTGTGCACGGGATCCGGCGCGATCGCTCTCGCGGTCGCCACCGAGGTGCACGGCTCGGTCGTCCACGCCGTCGAGCTCGACGAGGCCGCGGCAGCCTGGGCGCGTCGCAACATCGAGGAGAACGCCGCCGCCGTCGCCGCCGCCGGCTCGACCGTCGAGCTCCACGTCGGCGACGCCACCCTCGCGCACCTCGAGTCGCTCGCAGCCCTCGTGGGCAGGTTCGACCTCGTGGTCACCAACCCGCCGTACATCCCCGACGAAGCGGTCCCGCGCGACCCGGAGGTGGCGCAGCACGACCCGCCGCGCGCGCTCTTCGGCGGACCGGACGGGCTGGACGTCGTGCGCGGCCTCGCGGTCGCCGCAGCCGCGCTGCTGCGTCCGGGCGGGGTCCTCGTGGTCGAGCACGGCGACGAGCAGGGCGAGAGCGCAGGCGCGGCGGGAGTCCCGCACGTGCTGCGCGAGCACGGCGGCTTCACCCAGGTCGACGACCACGTCGACCTCGGTGGTCGCGACCGCGCCACCAGCGCGCGCAAGGTCTGAGGCAGGATCACGCCGTGAGCCTCGAGTTCGACATGGCGGACCCCGTGACGCGTCAACGCGGCCTGGACGCCGCCGCGAGCGCGGCCCGACGCGGCGACCTCGTCGTTCTGCCCACCGACACCGTCTACGCCGTCGCGACCGACGCCTTCAACCCGCGTGGCGCCGCCGGCATCCGGTCGGCGAAGGGGCGCGGGCGCGACCTCCCGCTGCAGGTGCTCGTCGGCAGCCCCGAGACCATCGAAGGCCTCGGCTACGGGCTGACCAAGGCAGCGCGCGACCTCGTCCAGGGCTTCTGGCCGGGTGGGCTCACCCTCGTCGTGCGCCAGCAGCCCACGCTGGCCTGGGACCTCGGCGACTCGTCCGGCACCGTGGCCCTGCGGATGCCGCTGCACCCCGTGGCCATCGAGCTGCTGCGCATCACCGGGCCGCTCGCGGTCTCCGGCGCCAACGCTGCCGGTGGCGCACCCGCCGCGACCGTGGCCGAGGCCCGCGAGCAGCTGGGCGACCGCGCCGCGATCTATCTCGACGGCGGCGCCGGCCTCGACGCCGTACCCAGCACCGTCGTCGACGTCTCGGGCCCCGTGCCCCGGCTCCTGCGCCCGGGTGCTGTCGACCTCGACACCCTGCGCACTGTCTGCCCGGAGATCCTTCCCGGCTAGGCTCCCGTTCCATGACCTCTGCCACGCCCTTCGGCGCCGACTTCGGCGCGCTCGAGGCCACCGACCCCGAGATCGCCAGGATCCTGCTCGCCGAGCGCGACCGCCTCAACGACGGCCTGCAGCTCATCGCCAGCGAGAACTTCACCTCGCCCGCCGTCCTCGCGGCTCTCGGCTCGACGCTCTCGAACAAGTACGCCGAGGGCTACCCGGGCCGCCGCTACTACGGTGGCTGCGAGGTCGTCGACCAGGCCGAGACTCTCGGCATCGAGCGGGCCAAGGCGCTGTTCGGCGCCGACCACGCCAACCTGCAGCCGCACAGCGGTGCCAGCGCCAACCTCGCGGTGTACGGCGCGTTCCTGCAGCCGGGCGACACTCTGCTGGCCATGAGCCTGCCGCACGGCGGCCACCTCACCCACGGCACGAAGGTCTCGTTCTCCGGCAAGTGGTTCAACGCCGTCCACTACGGCGTCAGCCAGGAGACCGAGGACATCGACTACGACCAGATGCGCAGCCTCGCGCGCGAGCACCGCCCGAAGATGATCATCTGCGGCGGCTCGGCGATCCCGCGTCTCATCGACTTCGCGGCGTTCCGCGAGGCGGCCGACGAGGTCGGCGCGATCCTCATGGTCGACGCCGCCCACTTCATCGGCCTGGTCGCCGGCAAGGCCATCCCGAGCCCCATGCCGTACGCCGACGTCGTCACGTTCACCACCCACAAGGTGCTGCGCGGGCCGCGCGGGGGCATGTTCGTGTGCAAGGCGGAGCACGCGGCCAAGCTCGACAAGGCCGTGTTCCCCATGATGCAGGGCGGCCCGCTCATGCACGCGGTGGCTGCGAAGGCTGTCGCCCTGAAGGAGTGCGCGACGCCGGCGTACCAGGCGTATGCACGCCAGGTGATCGCCAACTCCCAGGCGCTCACGGCAGCGCTCGCCGACGAGGGCATGCGCCCGATCACGGGCGGCACCGACACGCACCTGTCGCTGCTCGACCTGCAGGGCATCGGTGTCACCGGTGCCGAGGCCGAGGCTCGTGCAGGAGCAGCGAAGATCGTGCTCAACAAGAACGCGATCCCGTACGATCCGCAGCCGCCGAGCATCGCGTCGGGCATCCGCGTCGGCACCCCCGCCACGACCACGCAGGGGCTCGACGAGGCCGACATGAAGGTCGTCGCCTCGCTCATCTCCCGCGCGGTCAAGGACGCCGACGGGTCCGACACCGCCGCCGTCGCCGCCGAGGTGCACGAACTCGTCAAGAACAAGCCGGCGTACGCGTCCTGACCGAGAGCGACCCTCGTGCGCGAGTACCTCCTCTGCCTCACCATCGCGGCGGCGGTGACCTACCTGGTCACCCCGCTCGCGCGGCACTTCGCGCTGTGGTGGGGCGCGATGGCGGAGGTGCGCGACCGCGACGTGCACGACGAGCCGACCCCGCGCCTCGGTGGCCTCGGCATGGCCGCGGGGCTCCTCGCCGCGATGCTCGTGGCGAGCCAGCTCCCGCTCATGCGCTCGGTGTTCGAGGGCTCGAGCGAGCCGTTGGCGCTGCTGTCCGCCGCGGCGATCCTCGTGGTGCTCGGCATGCTCGACGACAAGTACGGCCTCGACGCCCCCACCAAGTTCGCGGGGCAGGCGCTGGCCGGCGCGGTCATGGCCCTGCAGGGGATCGCGATCGTCTGGCTGCCCATCGGCGGCACGCTCGTGCTCGACCCGCTCACCTCGGTGCTGCTCACCGTGCTGGTGGTGACGGTGGCGGTCAACGCGATCAACTTCATCGACGGCCTCGACGGGCTCGCCGCAGGCATCGTCGGCATCGGGGCGCTCGCCTTCTTCGCCTACTCGTACCTCCTGTCGTTCGAGTACGGCTTCACCCGCGCCACGATCGCGGCGCTGGTGTCGGCGATCCTGGCCGGGATGTGCGCGGGCTTCCTGCCGCACAACCTGCACCCGGCGCGCGTGTTCATGGGCGACACCGGCTCCATGCTCATCGGCCTGCTCATGGCCAGCTCGGTGATCACCCTGGTCGGTCAGCTCGACCCCAACGTCGTCCCGGGCCCCACCTTCGTGCCCGCGCTGCTGCCGATCCTCCTGCCCGCCGCGGTCATGGCCGTGCCGCTGCTCGACATGCTGCTGGCCGTCGTACGCCGTACCCGCGCCGGTCGCAGCCCGTTCTCGCCCGACAAGCAGCACCTGCACCACCGGCTGCTCGAGATCGGCCACAGCCAGCGTCGCGCCGTGCTGCTCATGTACGCGTGGACCGGTTTGCTCGCCTTCACCGCAGTCGGCCTTGCCTTCGTGCCCGTCGGCGTCGCGACCATCTGGTTCGTGTGCGGCGCGGCGATCCTGCTCGTCGCTGTCCGCTGGCCCCGGATGCGCGAGGCCCGGATGCGGGCGTGACCGGGATCATCCTCCGCCGGTAGCGCTTTCATTTGGGGCGATCGCGCGACCTCCCCTAGGCTGCGGCTATGCCCGCCGCCCCCGACGGACACCCCCTGAGCCCCACCCAGGCGTCTGCCGTCGCTCTGCGCACCGCCACGATCCCGTGCGTCGTCGTCGGTGTGGTCGCCGTCGCCCTCGGCTGGGCGTTCAAGGGCCCCAACGGCGCTCTCGGGGCGGCGCTCGGCGCCGTGGTGGCGATCGCGTTCTTCGCCGTAGGCCACTACATGCTCGGCCGCATCCTCGACGGCAACCCCGAGCTCGCGCTGTCGGCCGGCCTGCTCCTGTACCTCACGCAGGTGCTCGTGCTCTTCGGCCTCATCGTCCTGCTGCGCGATGCCACCTGGCTCGACGGCCGCGTGTTCGGCATGGCGGTCCTCGCCGTCACGCTCGCCTGGGTCGTCGGCTCGATCGTCGCCGCCCAGCGCGTCAAGATGCTGTACGTCGACCCCTCGCGATCGCCCGATGCCGCGGTCGAGGCGCCGACGGTGGGGGAGTCGCCGTGAGCGGCGCCCCGTCGACACGCGGCCGCTCGGCCGTGCCCGTACCCAGGTCTGGTCACCGCGACGCCCAGTGGTACCGTCTGGCCGCGACGAAGGCGTCCGCGGCAGAGCCGGGCACGCAGGCCACGAGCCGCGTGTCCGACGACGCCGCCTGGTCGGTCGTCAGCCACATCGCGGCGGGGATCCTCCTGTACGGCGGCCTGGGCTGGCTGCTGGGGACGTGGCTGGGACACCGGCCGATGTTCGTCGCAGGGGGAGTCCTCCTCGGAGTCTCCCTGGCACTGTTCATGCTGTTCCGCAAGCTCGAGTCCCTCGGACGAGAGCCTGAGACGCCGCGGGAAGGCCCGTCCACGACGAGCCTCCGCACGGAGGACGTCGCACTGATGCCCGACATGTTCGGCAGCACCCCAGAGGAGTCCACCCGTGTCCGGTGAGCTGTTGGCTGCCGCCGCCGAGTCGTGCCACCTCTCCACGGGTGGCTGCGGCTTCCCGGCGCCGGGCAAGGAGATCTTCTTCTTCGACGAGATCGCCAAGTTCACGATCGGGACGACCGAGTTCGCGGTCACCAAGCCGATGATCCTGCTCTGGATGTCGGTCATCGTGGTGGTCGGCTTCTTCGTGATGGCCTTCCGCAAGGCCAAGGTCGTGCCGGGTCGCATGCAGGGCCTGGCGGAGTACGGCTACTTCTTCGTGCGTGACGGTATCGCCCGCGACACGATCGGCAAGGAGGGCGACCGCTTCGTCCCCCTGCTGTTCTCGTTCTTCTTCTTCATCTGGATGAACAACCTCTGGGGCATCATCCCGTTCGCCCAGATCCCGGTGACGAGCAAGTTCGCGATCCCCGTGGCCTTCGCCGTGATCGTCTACCTCGCCTGGGTGCCGCTCGGCGTCAAGCGCCAGGGTCTGGTGCCCTTCTTCAAGGGCATGACGATGCCTCGTGACGTCCCCAAGGTGATGTACGTCCTGCTGATCCCGATCGAGATCCTGTCGAACTTCATCGTGCGACCGTTCACCCACTCGGTGCGTCTGTTCGCGAACATGTTCGCCGGCCACATGCTGATCGCGACCTTCTCGATCGCTGCCTGGTACCTCTTCCCGACCAACCTCTTCTCCGAGCCCAGCGCCGTCGCCGTGCTCGGGCTCGTCGGGTCGGCCACCTCGACCGTCGTGACGATCGCCCTCACCGGCTTCGAGATGGGCATCCAGGCCCTGCAGGCCTACGTGTTCACCCTGCTCGCAGCCGTCTACCTCAGCGACTCGGTGAACGCGCACTAGACCAGAACGACCCTGCTCGACCGCACGACCCACGCTCCACCACCCGCTCCACACCATGACCGGCGGAACCGCCGCCGGCCGACACGAAGGACACGACATGTCGCTCCTCGCTGAGGTCACCGGCTCGCTCGGCTCGATCGGATTCGGCCTCGCGGCCATCGGCCCCGGTATCGGCGTCGGCATCATCTTCGGCCAGGGTGTTCAGGCGATCGCCCGCCAGCCCGAGGCCTACGGCGTCATCCGCCAGAACATGATCCTCGGCTTCGCCCTCACCGAGGCGCTCGCGCTCATCGGCTTCGTCGCGCCGTTCGTCTTCGGCGCCTGATCGTCGCTCTCCGAGCTGATCGACCAACCTGACGAAGGGTGACCCCTGTGAACCTCCTTGCCTCCGCCGAGGGGCCGAACGTCCTCGGCGTTCCGCTCGACGAGCTCGTGCTGGGCATCCTCGCGTTCCTCGTGGTGCTCTGGGCGCTGAACAAGTTCGCGTTCCCCGGCATCGGCAAGGCGCTCGATGAGCGCAGCGCTGCCATCGAGGGCGGCATCGCTCGCGCCGAGGAGCGCGAGGCCGAGGCCGCAGCCCTGCTCGAGCAGTACCAGGCTCAGCTGGCCGAGGCCCGCACCGAGGCTGCGCAGATCCGCGCGCAGGCGCAGGCGGACAAGACCGCGATCATCGAGGAGGCCCGCCGCGAGGCGGGCGAGGCCGCAGCGGCCGTCACCGCCCGCGCCGAGGCCGCGATCACGGCCGAGCGCGCCTCGACCGTCGCCTCGCTGCGTCGCGAGGTCGGCACCCTGGCCGTGTCGCTGGCCGGCAAGGTCGTCGGGGAGTCCCTCGAGGACGACGCCCGCGCCCGTGCCACCGTCGACCGGTTCATCGCCGACCTCGAGGCCGACGCCGCGAACGGGGCGAACGCCTGATGCTCGGATCCTCCCGCCACTCCTTCGCCGCGCTGCGGACGTCGCTCGACGCACGCAGCGGCGAGGCCGGCTTCGGCACGGTCGCGGGCGACCTGCTCGCGGTCGCCGGCCTGCTGGGCAAGGAGAAGTCGCTGCGCCAGGCGCTGGCTGACTCCGGGCAGCCTGCCGGCACCCGTGGCGCCATCGTGCGCGACCTCTTCGGCGGCAAGGTGTCCGACTCCTCGCTCGCCGTGCTCGACGAGGTCGTCGCAGCCCGTTGGTCGAACGACGTCGACATGGTCGACGCCGTCGAGCAGCTCGGTGCGCAGGCAGCCTTCACCGTGGCGGAGTCCGACGGCACGCTCGACCGCGTGGAGGAGGAGCTCTTCCGCGTCGGACGCGCCGTGGACGGCTCGGCCGAGCTCCAGATGGCGCTGACCGACCCGTCGCTGGCTGCCGAGCACAAGTCCGCGCTCGTGCGCGACCTCATCGGTTCCACCGCAGCGCCCACGACCACCTCGCTGGTGTCGTACGCCGCAGCCAACCTCCGCGGCCGTCAGCCGGCTGTCGCGATCGAGGCCCTGGCCACGCTCGCTGCCGACCAGCGCAAGCGACTGCTCGCCGAGGTGCGCACGGCGGTCGTCCTCACCCCGGAGCAGACCGGCCGACTCGCGGCCGCGCTCTCCACCCTGCAGGGCCGCGACGTGCGGCTCAACGTGATCATCGACCCCGAGGTCGTCGGAGGCATCCTCGTCCGCGTGGGCGACGACGTCATCGACGGCAGCGTGGCGAGCCGCCTCGAGCAGGCCCGCCGCGCAGTCTCAGCCTGAGCACCACCCCGCACGTCCCCTGGATACCCGACAGCAGGCGCCGAGCCCGGCGCGTGGAACGAGAGAGCAGGACACCATGACGGAGCTGACGATCCGACCGGAGGACATCCGCGACGCGATCGCGCGGAACGTCGAGTCGTACGCGCCCGGGACCACCCGCGAGGAGGTCGGCCGCGTCGTCGAGACCGGTGACGGCATCGCGCGCGTCGAGGGCCTGCACTCGGCGATGACCAACGAGCTGCTCGAGTTCGAGAACGGCCTCCTCGGCCTCGCTCTCAACCTCGACGTCCGCGAGATCGGCACCGTGCTTCTGGGCGACGGCTCGCGCATCGAGGAGGGCCAGGCTGTCCGTCGTACGGGGGAGATCCTCTCCGTGCCGGTGGGCGACGGCTTCCTCGGCCGCGTGGTCGACCCGCTGGGCAACCCGATCGACGGCCAGGGCCCGATCGTGGCCGAGACCCGCCGCCCGCTCGAGCTGCAGGCGCCCACGGTCGTCCAGCGTCAGCCGGTCAAGGAGCCCATGCAGACGGGCATCAAGGCCATCGACGCCATGACCGCCATCGGCCGCGGCCAGCGCCAGCTGATCATCGGCGACCGCCAGACGGGCAAGACCGCCGTCGCCGTCGACACGATCATCAACCAGAAGCAGAACTGGGCCTCCGGGGATCCCAAGAAGCAGGTCAAGTGCATCTACGTCGCGATCGGCCAGAAGGGCTCGACGATCGCGGCCGTCAAGGGTGCGCTCGAGGAGAACGGCGCGATGGAGTACACCACCATCGTCGCCTCGCCGGCGTCTGACCCGGCCGGCTTCAAGTACCTCGCGCCGTACACCGGCTCGGCCATCGGCCAGCACTGGATGTACCAGGGACAGCACGTCCTCATCATCTTCGACGACCTGTCCAAGCAGGCCGAGGCCTACCGCGCCGTGTCGCTGCTGCTGCGCCGTCCGCCGGGCCGCGAGGCCTACCCCGGCGACGTCTTCTACCTGCACTCGCGTCTCCTCGAGCGCTGCGCCAAGCTCTCGGACGAGCTCGGCGCCGGTTCGATGACGGGTCTGCCGATCATCGAGACCAAGGCCAACGACGTGTCGGCGTACATCCCGACCAACGTCATCTCGATCACCGACGGCCAGTGCTTCCTCGAGTCCGACCTGTTCAACTCCGGCGTCCGCCCGGCGATCAACGTCGGCATCTCGGTGTCGCGCGTCGGTGGCTCGGCCCAGCCCAAGGCGATGAAGAAGGTCGCCGGCCGCCTGCGTCTCGACCTGGCGCAGTTCCGTGAGCTCGAGGCCTTCTCGGCCTTCGGCTCCGACCTCGACGCTGCCTCCAAGGCTCAGCTCGCGCGTGGCTCACGCCTCGTCGAGCTGCTCAAGCAGTCGCAGTACGCCCCCTTCCCCATGGAGGAGGAGGTCGTCTCGGTGTGGTCCGGCACCACGGGCAAGCTCGACGACGTCCCGCTGGAGGACATCCGTCGCTTCGAGCGCGAGTTCCTCGACTACCTGAGGCGCGACCACGCCGCGGTGCTCACCTCGATCCGTGAGACCACGGACCTCAGCGACGACTCCGTGACCCTGCTCGAGAACGCCGTGACCTCGTTCAAGGGTCAGTTCACGACGTCGGCCGGCAAGCCGCTCATGGTGAACGAGCCGGTCGCGGAGGCGCTCGACGCCGCCGAGGTCGAGAACATGACGATCACCAAGGTCAAGGGCTGAGGTCAGGCCCCCATGGGTGCACAGCAGAGGATCTACCGCCGACGGATCAAGACGGTCCAGTCGACGAAGAAGATCACCAAGGCGATGGAGCTCATCGCGTCGTCGCGCATCGTCAAGGCGCAGCAGCGGGTGGAGGCGGCCCTGCCGTACACCCGCGAGCTGGTCCGGGCGATCTCCGCGGCGGCCTCGCACACGGGCGGCGGCCACCCGCTGACCCAGACCGAGCAGCGGCTGCGCGAGCGCGCCGCGTTGCTCATCATCACCTCCGACCGTGGTCTCGCCGGCGCGTACAGCTCGGCGACCATCAAGGAGGGTGAGCAGCTCACCAGCCTCCTGCGCGAGCAGGGCGTGACCACGGTGCCGTTCCTGGTCGGGCGCAAGGCGGTCGGCTACTACCGCTTCCGTGGCCGCGAGGTGGCGGCGTCGTGGACCGGTTTCAGCGACCAGCCCGACTACGCCCACGCCAAGGAGATCGCCGAGGCGCTGCTGCACGCCTTCCTCGCCCCGACCGAGGAGGGCGGCGTCGACGAGATCCACATCGTCTACACGCACTTCGAGAACATGGTCACCCAGACCGTGCGCGTCCGGCGGGCGCTGCCGCTCGAGGTCATCGAGCAGACGGCGGCGGAGGCCGCGGCTGCGGGGCAGGGGCCCTTCCCGCTGTACGAGTTCGAGCCCAGCGGTGCTGCGGTGCTCGACTCGCTGCTCCCGAAGTACATCGAGAACGTCGTCTTCTCGGCGCTTCTCCTCGGCGCCGCGTCGGAGCACGCAGCCCGTCGTCGTGCCATGAAGGCGGCGACGGACAACGCTGAGGAGCTCATCAAGACCCTCAGCCGCCAGGCCAACCAGGCGCGCCAGGCAGAGATCACCCAAGAGATCAGCGAGATCGTCGGCGGCGCCGACGCGCTGTCGGCATCGGCATAGGAGTCGAGGACAACCATGACTGCAACGACTGAAACCACGACCGGCGTCGGTCGCGTGGCCCGGGTGACCGGGCCGGTCGTCGACGTGGAGTTCCCCGTCGAGGCCATGCCCGAGCTGTACAACGCCCTCCACGTGGAGGTGAGCTTCGGCGAGGGCCAGCCCAGCCGCACGCTCACCCTCGAGGTCGCCCAGCACATCGGCGACAACATGGTGCGCGCGATCTCCATGCAGCCCACCGACGGCCTCGTGCGCGGCGCCGACGTCGTCGACACCGGTGACGCGATCACCGTGCCCGTCGGCGACGTCACGCTCGGCCACGTGTGGAACACCCTCGGCAAGCCGCTCGACGTCGAGGAGTCCTCGCTCAACATCACCGAGCGCCGGGGCATCCACGCACAGGCGCCGAGCTTCGACCAGCTCGAGTCCAAGACCGAGGTCTTCTGGACCGGCATCAAGGTCATCGACCTGCTCACGCCGTACGTCAAGGGCGGCAAGATCGGCCTCTTCGGCGGTGCCGGCGTCGGCAAGACGGTTCTCATCCAGGAGATGATCAACCGCGTCGCCGAGCAGTTCGGTGGTGTGTCGGTCTTCGCCGGTGTCGGCGAGCGCACCCGTGAGGGCAACGACCTCTTCGGTGAGATGACCGAGTCCGGCGTCATCAACAAGACCGCGCTGGTCTTCGGCCAGATGGACGAGCCGCCGGGCACGCGTCTGCGCGTCGCCCTGTCGGCGCTCACGATGGCGGAGTACTTCCGCGACGTGCAGAAGCAGGACGTGCTGCTGTTCATCGACAACATCTTCCGCTTCACCCAGGCGGGCTCCGAGGTCTCCACGCTGCTCGGTCGCATGCCGTCCGCGGTGGGCTACCAGCCCACGCTCGCGGACGAGATGGGCCAGCTGCAGGAGCGCATCACCTCGACCCGTGGTCACTCGATCACGTCGCTGCAGGCGATCTACGTGCCCGCGGACGACCTCACCGACCCGGCCCCGGCCACCACGTTCGCCCACCTCGACGCCACGACGACCCTGTCGCGCCCGATCTCCGAGCTCGGCATCTACCCGGCCGTGGACCCGCTCGACTCCACCTCGCGCATCCTCGACCCGCGCTACATCGGCGAGGAGCACTACGCCGTGGCCGCTCGCGTCAAGGAGATCCTGCAGCGCTACAAGGACCTCCAGGACATCATCGCGATCCTCGGCATCGACGAGCTCTCCGAGGAGGACAAGATCCTCGTGGGCCGCGCCCGTCGTATCCAGCGCTTCCTCTCGCAGAACCTCTTCGTGGCCGAGCAGTTCACCGGCCAGCCCGGCTCGTTCGTGCCGGTCGAGGACACCATCAAGTCGTTCCGCCTGCTGTGCGAGGGCGAGTACGACCACCTGCCCGAGCAGGCGTTCTTCCTCTGCGGCGGTATCGAGGACGTCGAGAAGAACGCCGCGAAGCTGGCCGGCTGACCATGGGAGAGCTCAACGTCAGCCTCGTCGCGGTCGACCGCAAGATCTGGTCGGGCACGGCGTCGATGGTGGTCGCCAAGACCCTCGAGGGCGAGATCGGCATCCTGCCCCGGCACGAGCCCGTGCTCGCGCTGCTGGCGAACAGCCCTGTCCGGATCACCACCACCGACGGCATCGTCATCTCGGCTGCCGTGCACGGCGGCTTCTTCTCCGTCGACTCCGACAACGTCTCGATCCTCGCCGAGAGCGCTGAGCTCTCCGGCGAGATCGACGTCGACCGCGCACGCCTCGCTCTCGAGCGGGCCAAGGCGGCCGGCGCCGACACCCCCGACGAGATGGCGGCCATCGAGCGCGCCGAGGTGCGCCTCAAGGTCGCCCTCGCCGAGCAGCACAAGGAGCACGCCGCCGGCGGCGGCCGCTGACTCCAGCAGCACGCACAGCACGCCAGAACGGCCGGTCCACACGGACCGGCCGTTCTGCTGTGAGGACGAGGGGCTCCGGCGTCTTCCTGGCCCGGAGGGCAGAGAAACCCGGTCCAGAAAGACGCCGGAGCCCCTCGCGTCGGATGACGTTGCGGGTCGCATGCAGACGGAGTCGGCCGCGAAGCTTGATGAGGCGCCGCTAGGTCGCTGCGTAGGGTCAGGGCATGGCGAACGATCTTCACCCCCGCAACGCCGCGCTCATGGCCCGGGTGCGGGCCGCCGAGGCGGCCAACGGCGGGCACCTGCCGATGCCGGACGTGGCGGGCTGGGACATCTTCCCGTTCGAGGGCGACATCCGCGTGACGCACCTCCAGGACCCCGTGCTGCCCGAGCCGCACCGCGGCGGCGAGGGCGACAACCCGTGCCAGTCCTGCGGTCGCGGCACCGAGGGCGCGATCTGGACCGACGGTACGTGGACCCTGATCGGCCTGAGCGAGCCCGCCTCCATCCCGATCGTGCTGCTGCTGCCCGTCGACCACTACGACCACGAGGAGCTGCCCGAGGAGCTCGCCCGCGACATGGGCTGGCTGCAGGTGCGGCTGTCCCACGCGATGCACGCCCTCGGCGGTGTCGGACGGGTGCACGTGTGGAAGGTGGGCGACGGCGGACGCCACCTCCACTGGTGGTTCTTCGCGCGGCCCGAGGGCGTGCTCCAGATGCGCGGCTCGTCGCTGTCGGACTGGAGCGACTGCGTCCCGCCGATGCCGCAGGACGAGTGGGACGACGTCCTGCGGCAGATCGCCGAGGAGCTGGCGAAGACCGGCGGAGGGGCTCTCGTCTAGCTAGCGCTCGCCGCCGGGCTTCCACAGCACGTCGCCGCCGGCCGAGAGGTTGGCGTGGCGCGCGAGGATGAACAGCAGGTCGGACAGCCGGTTGAGGTACGTCGCGGTCAGCGGGTTCATCGTCTCGCCGTGGATCTCGAGCGCCGCCCAGGTCTGACGCTCCGCGCGGCGTACGACGGTGCGCGAGACGTGCAGCAGCGCGGATCCCGCTGTGCCGCCGGGCAGGATGAACGAGCGCAGGGCCTCGAGCTGCTCGTTGTACTCGTCGCACGCGGCCTCGAGGCGGTCGACGTACTCCTGCTCGACCCGCAGGGGCGGGTACTCCGGGTTCGCCACGATGGGGGTGCAGAGATCGGCGCCGACGTCGAACAGGTCGTTCTGGATCCGGGTCACGAGCGCGGTGACCTCGTCCGACAGCCCGCCGAGGGCGATTGCGACGCCGAGGGAGGAGTTCGCCTCGTCGGTGTCGGCGTACGCCAGGAGACGCGGGTCGTTCTTGGTCACCCGGGACAGGTCGCCGAGGTTCGTGCTGCCGTCGTCGCCTGTGCGTGTGTAGATGCGGGTGAGGTTGACCATGCCTCGGAGCCTAACCGTGCGGGTTCCACCCGGCCTCCCGCAGCGGCACGACGGCGTCGGCTACCGGCTGGTAACCGGCATCGGCCCCGACGGCCTATCCTCAGGGCCGTGGAGGCGTTTCGGATCGTGGGCGGGGCCCGGCTGGTCGGCGAGGTGCGGGTCACCGGGGCCAAGAACAGCGTGCTCAAGCTCATGGCTGCCTCGCTGCTGGCCGAGGGCACGAGCGTGCTCCACGAGGTGCCGGACATCCTCGACGTCGAGTACATGGCCGAGCTGCTGCGCCGCCTCGGGTGCGAGGTCGTCCGCGACCTGCCGAGGCGTTCGGTGAGCATCACGGTGCCCGAGGTGCCGCACCACAAGGCCGACTACGACCTCGTCCGCAAGCTCCGCGCCTCCATCAACGTGCTCGGGCCGCTGCTCGCCCGGTGCGGTGAGGCCGACGTCGCCCTGCCTGGCGGCGACAACATCGGCAGCCGCGGCCTCGACATGCACATCGCCGGGCTCGAGCGGCTCGGCGCGACCGTGCGCAGCGAGCACGGCTTCCTCATCGCCACGCGTGACGAGCGGCTCCGCGGCGCGACCGTGTGGCTGGACTTCCCGAGCGTCGGTGCCACCGAGAACCTGCTCATGGCCTCGGTGCTCGCCAAGGGCACCACGGTCATCGACAACGCCGCGCGCGAGCCGGAGATCGTCGACATCTGCTCGATGCTGCAGGAGATGGGTGCGCAGATCGAGGGCGTCGGTACGTCGACCCTCGTGATCGAGGGAGTCGACTCGCTGTCGCCCGTCGAGCACACCACCGTGCCCGACCGCCTCGTGGTCGGCACGTGGGCCGTGGGCGCGGTCATGACCCGCGGCGACATCACGATCCACAACGCCGTCGCAGGGCATCTGGAGATCGCACTCGACAAGCTCGTGCGCGCCGGCGCCATCGTGGACGAGGTGCCCGACGGCTTCCGGGTCGCGTGCCACGACCGACCGCGCGCGGTCGACGTCGTGACGCTTCCGTACCCCGGCTTTCCCACCGATCTTCAGCCGCAGTTCATCGCGCTCAACTCCATCGCGCACGGCTCGGCGATGGTCACGGAGAACCTCTTCGAGGCTCGCTTCCGCTTCGTCAACGAGATGGTGCGCCTCGGCGCCGACGTACGCACCGACGGGCACCACGCGATGGTCCGCGGCCGCGAGAGCCTGTCGGGCGCGCCCGTCGAGGCGGCCGACATCCGGGCGGGCGCCGGCCTCGTGCTCGCGGGCCTGGTGGCCGAGGGGTGCACCACGATCTACGAGCCGCACCACATCGACCGCGGCTACGACGGCTTCATCACCGACCTCGTCCGCCTCGGCGCCGACGTCACCCGCGTCGACGTCTGACCCTCAGCTGCGGCCGAGGACGGCCCTTGCCCGGGCCTCGTCGTCGGGGAAGACCATCACGCGCGGGCCCGACAGCGTGTGGGTGAGCGTCGCCCGGATCTTGGCGTCCTCGAGGGTACGGCGCAGGATCTCGCCCTCGACGTACGTGCTGGGGGAGGCGATCGCCACGAGCAGGCCGTACTCGTCGTCGGTGCCGGGCTTGGGCCGCTTCGCCACGACGGACACGCCCGACCTGAAGGTCCAGCGCAGCAGCAGCACGAGGATCCCGAGGGCGCCCAGCGCCAGCAGGGGGGCCACCAGGAACGAGGCGCTCGTACCGTTCACGGGCCCATGGTGCGCTCATGCGCGGAACCCGGCCACCGCGGGGATCAGGTACACCCGGGCCCTACTGTGGAGCCACCGAGTGAACGAGCGATAACCCGGAGGACGAGTCATGGTGCAGAAGGTCGCCGTCATCGGCGCGGGGCTCATGGGTGGCGGCATCGCCCAGGTCGCTGCGCAGGCGGGGTACGACGTCGTGCTCCGTGATGTCACGCCCGAGGCGCTCGAGCGCGGGCTCGACGCGATCCGCACGTCCTACGCCAGGTTCGTCGACAAGGGCCGGCTCACCCAGGACGACATGGACGCCGCTCTCGCGCGCATCACGCCGACCACCGACCTCGAGGCCGTAGCCTCCGCCGACCTCGTGATCGAGGCGGTGTTCGAGAAGCTCGAGGTCAAGGCCGAGCTCTTCGCCGAGCTCGACCGGATCTGCGGCGACGGCACCACGCTGGCCTCGAACACCTCGGCCATCCCCATCACGTCGATCGCCGCCGCGACCTCTCGCCCGGAGCGCGTCGTCGGCACCCACTTCTTCTCGCCCGTCCCGATGATGAAGCTGTGCGAGCTCGTGCGCGGCTACAAGACCTCGGACGACGCGCTCGCGGTCGCGCGCGAGTTCGCGGAGGGCGTCGGCAAGACCTGCATCGTGGTCAACCGCGACGTCGCCGGGTTCGTCACCACGCGTCTGATCAGCGCCCTCGCGATGGAGGCCGTCGCGCTGCTCGAGAGCGGGGTGGCCAGCGCGGAGGACATCGACACCGCCTGCCGCCTCGGCTTCGGCCACGCCATGGGCCCGCTCGAGACGATCGACCTCACCGGCGTCGACATCATGCTGAACGCCGCGACCAACGTGTATCTCGACACCCAGGACGAGAAGTTCGCAGCGCCCGAGCTGCTGCGCCGGATGGTGGCTGCTGGAGACCTCGGTCGCAAGACCGGTCGCGGCTTCTACTCGCACGGCTAGGAGGACGACGATGCCCGACAAGCCATGGCTGATGCGGACGTACGCCGGGCACAGCTCGGCGACGGAGTCGAACGCCCTCTACCGGCGCAACCTCGAGAAGGGGCAGACCGGCCTCTCGGTCGCGTTCGACCTGCCGACGCAGACCGGGTACGACCCCGACGACCTCCTCGCGCGCGGCGAGGTCGGCAAGGTCGGCGTGCCGGTGTCGCACATCGGCGACATGCGTGCCCTGTTCGACGGCATCCCGCTCGACACGATGAACACCTCGATGACCATCAACGCCACGGCGATGTGGCTGCTCGCCCTCTACGCGACGGTCGCGGAGGAGCAGGGCGCGCCGTTCTCGTCGCTGTCGGGGACGACGCAGAACGACATCATCAAGGAGTACCTCTCCCGCGGCACGTACGTCTTCCCGCCGGGCCCGTCGCTGCGCCTGATCACCGACATGATCGCGTGGACGGTCACCGACGTCCCGAAGTGGAACCCGATCAACATCTGCAGCTACCACCTGCAGGAAGCCGGGGCGACGCCCGAGCAGGAGATCGCGTACGCCATGACCACGGCGATCGCCGTCCTCGATGCCGTCCGCGACTCGGGCCAGGTGCCGGCTGACCGCTTCGGCGAGGTCGTCGCCCGCATCTCGTTCTTCGTCAACGCCGGCGTGCGCTTCGTCGAGGAGATGTGCAAGATGCGCGCGTTCGTCCAGATCTGGGACGACCTGACGCGGGAGCGCTACGGGATCACCGACGCCAAGCAGCGTCGCTTCCGCTACGGCGTCCAGGTCAACTCGCTCGGCCTCACCGAGGCGCAGCCCGAGAACAACGTGCAGCGCATCGTGCTCGAGATGCTCGCCGTCACGCTGTCCAAGGACGCCCGCGCACGCGCGGTGCAGCTGCCCGCGTGGAACGAGGCCCTCGGCCTCCCGCGTCCGTGGGACCAGCAGTGGTCGCTGCGCATCCAGCAGGTGCTCGCGTACGAGAGCGACCTCCTCGAGTACGACGACCTCTTCACCGGGTCCGTCGTCGTCGAGCAGAAGGTCGCCGACCTCGTGGCGAAGGCCACGGCCGAGATCGACCGCGTGCAGGAGGTGGGCGGCGCCGTCGCCGCCGTCGAGTCCGGCTACATGAAGGGGCAGCTCGTCGCCTCGCACGCGGCCCGCCGCGGCAAGGTCGAGAGCGGTGAGGACGTCGTGGTCGGCGTCAACATGTTCACCACCACCGAGCCCAACCCGCTCACGGCCGACCTCGAGACGGCGATCCAGTACGTCGACCCCGCGGTCGAGGCCGCAGCGGTCGAGCGCATCGCAGCGTGGCGCGCGGCGCGCGACGACGCCGAGGTCGAGGCGGCCCTGGCCGAGCTGCGCCGTGTTGCGCGCACCACCGACAACCTCGTGCCCGCCACGCTCGCGTGCGCCCGGGCCGGCGTGACGACCGGCGAGTGGTCGTGGGCGCTGCGTGAGGAGTTCGGCGAGTACCGCGCGCCCACGGGCGTCAGCGGAGTCGTCGGCGTCGGACCGCTCACCGGCGAGCTCGCGACCGTGCGGGCGGCCGTCGCCGCCACCAACGACGAGCTCGGCGCGCATCTGCGGATGCTCGTCGGCAAGCCCGGTCTCGACGGCCACAGCAACGGTGCCGAGCAGATCGCCGTCCGCGCGCGCGACGCCGGCTTCGAGGTCGTCTACCAGGGCATCCGCCTGACGCCGGCGCAGATCGTCGCGGCCGCGGTGGAGGAGGACGTCGACGTCGTCGGCCTGTCGATCCTGTCGGGCTCGCACCTCGAGCTCGTCCCGATGGTGCTCGAAGGTCTGCGCTCGGCCGGTCTCGCAGACGTGCCCGTCGTCGTCGGCGGGATCATCCCCGAGGCCGACGAGCGCACGCTCCTCGAGTGGGGCGTGGCCGCGGTGTTCACGCCGAAGGACTACGACGCCACCGCGATCATGGCGAAGGTGCTCGACGAGGTGCGCGCGGCGAAGGGCATGCCGCGGCTGCTCCAGCTGGCGTGACAGGCTGGGCCCGTGCCCGCTGACACCACCCGCATCCTGCTCGTCCGCCACGGCCAGAGCGAGGGCAACGTCGCCCGCGTGTGGACCAGTGCTCGCGGAGGCTTCCCGCTGACCGAGCTCGGGCACGAGCAGGCCCGCGCTGTTGGAGCGACGCTCGAAGGGCGCGACGTCGTCGCCGTCTACGGCTCGCCGCTCGTGCGGGCGCAGGAGACGGCAGCCGAGATCGCGTCGGTGCTGGGGCTCACGCACGGCGAGCTCGAGGGCGTGGAGGAGCTGCACGTCGGCGTCCACGAGGGCGTGCACGACGACACGGTGGGCCCGGTGGCCGAGCAGGTGTTCGGCGCCTGGTGGCGCGACAACGATCTCTCCGGCGGCTTCGAGGGCGGCGAGACCGGCCTGCAGATCGCTGCCCGCATGCGCGAGGCCCTGAACCTGGTCGCCGACCGGCACGATGGCGCGACCGCCGTCGTCGTCTCGCACGGGGGAGCGATGGCTGTGGGCGTCATCGCGCTGTGCGACCTCGACCCGGCGTTCGTCGCGACCCACCTGCTTGCCAACTGCCAGGTGGTCGAGCTCGAGCGCTCCGGTGATGGCGTCTGGACCTGCATCTCCTGGGCCGGCGAGCGCCCGCCTGTGCGCAACACGTCCGCCTGACACACCGCGCCGTATCCGGCAATATGGCGGGGGTGGTGCGTACCCAAGTCTTCGCCGGTGTCGGACTCATGTCCGTCGGGCTGTTCCTCCCGCTCGCCTTCGGTCTCGAGTTTGCTACTCGTCCGGAGGGCACGGATGGCGACAATCCGGCGGACAGCCTTCGCTACCTGCAAGAGCATGGAACGGCGTACGTCCTGAGTGGTTGCTGCCTCCTCCTTGCCGCGCTCGGCCTCATGCGCGCTGCTACTGCAGTCCCGTGGCGCACCCCCTTTCTGACGGTTGTCGGTTCGGTGGCCGCCGGGCTGTGGGCCTTCACCGGAGCCTTGCGGATCTCCAGCCCTGGACCCATCGACCACATTCGTGGCTACGACCAGGATTGGGGAGAGGCGGCGTACCTCGTCGTTCAGATGGCCGGGACGCAGGGCGGGCTGCTCTCCGGGGTCATGTTGGCACTCTTCTGGATCATCACCGGGTGTCTGCTCGCCTGGCGCTCCCGCACTCTTCCGCGCCCGCTCTGCGTCCTCGGGATGGTGGCGTTGATCTATCCGCTGGTATTCGTCGTAGGCCAGATATTCGAGAGCGCCAACGAGGGATTGTGGATCCTCGGCATCGGCTCGCTGGTGTTGGGGTTACCCGCCTGGTTCCTGTCGAGCGGGGTTTGGGCGATCATGACTGGCAGTCGGTCGAAGGTGGCCGCCCGGCAGGCGACTGCGGTGTAGTCGCGCGTGGAGACATAAACACGGTCACGCACATGGATTGCCTTACGCACCGAGGTTTTGCGGATCTCGGCAGGCGCGAACCGATGTGCCTACCTGTTCACTTTCGATCAGCTCGTTGCCCGGCCAGGCTGTGAGTCAGGCGGCCGGCGGATCGCTCTTTAGGTGCCTGCCCACGTTTCTGTGTGGCTCTTTATCGGAGTGCGTTCCGCCGGTCGTCGTTGACGGGAAGTGGCTCGAGAGGGGTCTGCGTCGCCCGAGGTAGGCATGCCCTCCCGTCGCCCCAACTAGCGGCAGGAGAGCGGC
>JBBQAY010000044.1:0-25711 GCA_038316965.1 Candidatus Nanopelagicales bacterium | reverse complement strand
AGACCAAGTACAACCGCCGACGTCGCCAGCGAGGTCTCGGTCGGCTCACCCCCGTCGAGTTTGAGATGATCTACCGGGCCGCAACAGCGGCCTGATCAACGCAAACCCCGAGTGTCAACCAAAGCGGGGGCAGTCCCCCATGGGCGTCTCGCACCAAGCCGCAATAGCCTGAAACCTCTTGCAAACAGCGAGAATGTCGTCGAGCGGGTGACGGGAATCGAACCCGCACTGTCAGCTTGGGAAGATGATCTGTGTAGTCCTGAGGGCGCCGGTGGTAGCCCGGAGCAAGGCGCGCGCCTCGTCGTCCACAGCCTCGACGGGTGTGTCGGGATTGCCCGCTACTGTCGACGTCATGAAGCCTGACCGCGGCATCCGCGAGCTACAAGCTTTGAGGGCGGAGGCCGATCGACCCGAAGTTCAGCGCAGTACGCCTGAGCACAAGCGGTGGAAGGCGTCGGTGACCGCAGTGATGTCCGCTGCGCTCCCGTTGCACTCTGACACGCTGGCAAAGTTCTCGAGCCTGCGCTACAGCGTCGGTGTCTGGTCCGGCGCGCCCGGCGAGGCGGAGCGCGATGCGAGGTTCTTCGCCGGGCGTGTTCGAGACGCTGTGGCACTGATCGATGCGGCCATCTACGAACTCGGTCTGTTGGCGGAGGATGACGTCGACGCAACTGCATTCGACACCGAACTCTGGCTGCATGTCCGGCACAGTGTTGACGAGGGGCGGTGGGAACAGGTCGCGAGCGCCGCCGCCACGTTTGTCGAGGACAAGGTGCGTCGGTGGTCGGGCAGTCCACTCGACGACAAGGGCAACAAGATGTTCGGGCAGCCGCTCTTCGCGCAGGCTTTCGCCGACGGCGGACCGTTGAGGTTGGGCTCTCAGCCCAACGAGGCCCTGGGATGGCGCAACCTCGCCGTGGGCTTCACCGCGGCGCTTGGCAACGTCGATAGGCACAACATCCAGGAGCGGGGCGACCTACGGCTCTACGCGCTCGGGGTCTTGGGGCTGGCGAGCCTGCTACTGACGCAAATTCATCACGAGCACCCGGAATCCGTCACCGTCAATGCGCCTCGTCGTTAGCTGCTGATTCGACCCCCGACCGGCACGGGCGACGATGCCCCGAGAGTCTGTCCACCGCCCGGCAGCCGTAGTGGTTGCCGCTTGAAGCAAGGGCTACCTGCCTCTGCAGGTGAGGCGGCGTCTCCGAGTTGCCCTGGCTTCCTTTGCTCGTCCCCGTCTCGTCCCCGAGCAACGATCACAGACCAACACGCGGCGGCCCGTTTGTGCTCGTAGCGTGGGGATCTGGCACGACGACCTGAGCGCGACGCGCAGCCGAGACGCTCTCGTAATGCGTAGGTCATCGGTTCGATTCCGATAGGCGGCTCCATCTTCAAGTCTCTGACTGCGCCGCTGCCTCCGGCCGCGTCGTCATCGACCCGCGAGCCCCGGCGCCCTGCGAGTGTTCGCGCCGCACCAGTCCGCACGTCACTCCCCGCCCGCCCGCTCCGGGTCTCGAGCAGGGTCGTTGTGGGGCAAGGCATCGATCGCCCAGTCGGAGCGCTTCCAGTCGGGGACCGGGGTCGGGTGGTCGACCTGAGGGACGAAGGACGACCTGCGCTCGAGCTGATACCTGTGGATGTACCTGGGGCAGTTCGGGAAGACGGCCCGAGCCCGCACTCGCACCACGAACTGTGCCTCGTGGTACTCCGAGATCAGCGGATCATCGAGGTCGACCGTCGCCTCGCCCTCGAGCCTCATCCGGTTGCCGTGCTCGAAGTCGATGAAGAGAAGGCCGACGTTCGGGTTGACGAGCATGTTGCCGGCCGACAGGTACATGCCGTTCCCGTCATAGTTGGGGAACGCCACCGTCTTCGGGTCGAGCACACGGACGAAGCCCGGCTCACCACCCTTGTAGGAGCAGGTCGGCCTGCCGTCGGCGTCGGTCGTCGCGAGGAAGAACATGTCTCGCTGCTCGATGAAGCTCCGGTCTCCGTCGTCGATCGTGTCGGTCACCAGAAGGCTGTCGATGCGCTCGGCAAGGGCCCGGGTATCAAAGCGGTCCTGGAGCGTTCTGCTGCCAATGTGGAATCCCGCCGGCATGGCTCCTCCTCGTTGTGAGGCCCGGTGACGCGCGATCGGCTCAAGCCGACCAGGCTCACCAGTCTCGTCCTCGCGCTTGGGGCGCGTCGAGAGCCAGGCGCGGCTGAGTTGGTCCGCATCGTGCGGCCCGCCATGGTTCCGCGGATGAAGGTCCCGCCTTGCGTCGGCGTCCCACCCGGCCTGTAGCGGGTGCGGTCATCGGCAGCGTCGGGCGAAGGATGGACACCGGTCGAGCTCTGCCTTCCGGGTCACGACGGTGAGCACATCGGGTGGTCGACAGCCATTCCTGGCGCGCGCACACTGACCGGATCGTTGGGTCTTTCCCGCCCGACGGGGGCGGCGCCCAACGCCGGAGGTGCACATGGCTGGAATTGCCAGGGCACGGTTCGAGAACGCGACCGACATCCGCCCGTTCGCGGACGGCATGGGCCACCTGAGAATGCTCGACATCGACGGCAGCACGGTCGGCCGTGCTGTCTTCGAGTCGGGCTGGCAGTGGTCCAAGCACGTCAAGCCGATCGCCGGCACGGAGAGCTGCCAGACCCCCCATGCCGGCTACATCCTCGAGGGTCACATGACCGTCCGCATGGACGACGGCACCGAGGAGAATTTCGATCCGGGCGACGTCATGATCGTCACGCCCGGGCACGACGCCTGGACCGTCGGACCGACTGCCTGCGTGATCCTCGACTGGGAGGGCTACACGAACTACGCCAAGCCCGCGACGCAGGCGGAGTCCAGCACGAAGGGCTGACCCCAGCCGCCGCGTGTCCGTCGGTGCCGGCCGCAAGGAGTGGTGGTGGGACGTCGCCGGGCAGCGGCGTCCCGCTTCATCTTCAGGGCGTGCTGCACCGTTGCGCGGGACGCGACCGATCGCCGCACGACGCCGTCCCTGCCCGTTGACGAGGGCGGGTGTCAGTGCGGCAGGTGGATGCGTACGGGGTCGCCGACGCTGATCGTGCCCGGCGACAGGACATCGGCGTTGAGGGCCAGGCGGCCACGGAACCGGCGGGCGATGTCTCGCAGCACCTCGGGATCCCGCTCCAGGGTGTCGGGGTCGACGGTGGTCATGGGGCACCGCGCGCGCAGCAAGTCGAGCAGGATCACGGCGTCACCGATCTGGAGGTGCGCTCCCTCCCACTCTGTCTCGGTGCGTCCGGGCACACCGCCGATCACGATGTTGGGGCGCGGCCGCCGTACGTCGCGGCCGAACTCGGCGACGGCGCCGTCGGTGGCGACGAGGAGCGGAAGTACGTCGAACCGCTCGGGCCCGTCGTAGCGCACGATCGTGGCGTCGTCGCCGGCCGCCTCTTGGACACGGTCGAGGATCTCGGGCGACGACCAGGGGAGCCCGTCGACGAGCGGCTCGCCGTCGGCTCCGAGGCTGGCGTGGAGGCCGAGGAGGCGGTACTGGCGCCGAGACGTCCGGACGCCCTCGGGGCCGCGCACGTGCACCACCCTGTCGCCGGTGATCCCGTCGTGCGTGAGCTCGGCGGTGGTCAGGCTCTCGCCTCCCATGCTCTTGACGGGATACCTCCACAGCGCCTCGACGAACAGGTTCACGCGTTCTCCAGCAGGTGCTCGGCAGCGATCCGTGCTGCCGCGATGGGGGAGTGGTCGCCGAACACGGCCGTCTGGACGATCGCGCCGTCGATGAGGACGGCGATCGCGGGGACGAGCCAGTCCGGCGCGTCCGGGTGGTCGCGGGTGGCCAGGGTCGCCAGGTAGTCGATGAGCGAGCGCTTGTGCTCGGCGATGACGGCGCGGTGCACGTCGTCGATCTGACTGGTCTCGGCGAGCGAGTTCAGGAAGGCGCAGCCGCGGTAGCCGGGGGTGTCCACCCACTCGTCGAGCGCGTCGAACGTCGCAAGAAGCGCATCCGCGCCCGCATCCGTCCTTGCCTCGATCGCGTCGGAGAACCACCGCATCCAGCGGGTATGGCGGTCGCGCAGCCAGGCCGCGACCAGGTCGCCCTTGGACGCGTGCTGCGAGTAGAGGCGCCGCAGCGACACGCCCGAGGCGTCGCGGATGTCGGCCATCCCTACGCCCGCGATGCCCTGCTCGTAGAACAGGCGGTCGGCCGCGTCGAGGACGAGCCGCTCGGCGTCGTCGTCGGTGAGGGTCTGTGCGGGACTCATCGCAGGGGGATCCCGTCGGTGTCTCCCTCGGCCCGAGGTCCGAGGATCCGCCGGTCGGTCGCGGAGATGAGGAGGTCGTTGATGCTGGCCTCGCGCCTGCCCATGAACCCGAGAGAGTCGAACTCCCACAGCTCGTTGCCGTACGACCGGTGCCACTGGTCGGAGCTGTCGCGCCACTCGTACTGGAAGCGCACCGCGATCCGGTTGCCGCCGAAGGTCCAGAGGTCCTTGCGAAGCGCGTAGTCGAGCTCGCGCTCCCACTTGCGGGTCAGGAACTCCACGATCTCCGCCCTGCCGGTGACGAACTCGTCCCGGTTGCGCCACACGGAGTCGGGCGTGTACGCCGCTGCCACGCGCATCGGGTCGCGGGAGTTCCAGGCCGCCTCTGCGGCGAGCACCTTGGTGCGAGCCGACGCCTCGTCGAAGGGCGGGAGCGGTGGTCGTGGTTCGACGGTCATGCGTGCCTCCTGAGAATGCTTGTTCTCAAGGTACGAGAATATGCATTCTCACGCAAGCTCCGGTCGCTGCCGCCGGACCCGTCGTCGTCCATCCACACCGAGAAGCTCGTCGGTCGTGGTTGCATGGCGGCGTCGCGCCGACCGGCGCGGGTGGCGGGAGGCCGACGTGGGCGAGGTGCAGCCGCAGGCTGGTCGCAGCGTGAAGCACCGGCTGGGCGCGTGGTTCGGCGACGGGCCTCGTCGTCACGGCGAGCCGCTCGTCGGCCGCTCGGTCAGCTTCCTCGAGCTGTTCTACGACCTCGTCTTCGTCGTCCTCGTCGGGCAGGCCGCGCACACGCTCGCCGCACACCCGGGCTGGCGCGGCACGGCCGAGTTCGCGGCGGTCTTCGGCCTGGTCTGGATCGCATGGATCAACGGCACGCTCTACCACGAGCTGCACGGCCGCGAGGACGGCCGCAGCCGCTTCTACGTGTTCGCGCAGATGGGTGTGCTCGCCGTCCTCGCGGTCTTCACCGGGTACGCCGGCACCACGGACGGGACGGCGTTCGCGCTGACCTACTCGGTGCTGCTCCTGCTGCTGACCTGGCAGTGGTACGAGGTGCGGCGGCGGGACCTGCCGGAGTACCGGCCGGCGTCGACGCCGTACCTCCGCGGGCTCGCGGTCACGATCGTGGTGATGGTGGCGTCAGCGTGGATGCCCGAGACGGTCCGCCTCGCTTCGTGGAGCGTCATCGTGGTCGGCTGGGTGGCGCTCGGCGTCACCGGCTTCGTCGGCCGCTCCCGACCCCTGACCTTCTTCGAGGTCACCGAGTCGCTCGTGGAGCGGATGGCGCTGTTCGTCATCATCGTGCTCGGCGAGACCGTCGTCGGCGTCGTGAACGGGATCGGCGAGACCGATCGCGACGCGCTCACGATCGTGACCGGCGTGCTGGGCCTGTGCATCGGCTTCGGGATCTTCTGGAACTACTTCGACGTCGTGGGCGCGCGTGAGCCTCGTGCAGACCGCAAGGCCATGGCGCGGTGGTTCTTCGGGCACCTGCCGCAGACCGGTGCGATCGCAGTGAGCGGTGCTGCCATGGTGGGCCTGGTGGTGAACGCGCACGAGTCGCGCACCCCGACGGCGGTCTCGTGGACGCTCGCCGGCGCGGTCGCCGTGAGCCTCGTCCTGATCGCGGCGCAGTCTGCAGCGGTCGAGCAGCGTGAGGCGATCGACGCCCGCGCGCGCGCCCGCGTGTACGGGGTCGGCGCCGTCCTGGTGCTGCTGCTCGGCGCGATCGCGCCGACGCCGTGGCTCCTTGCTCTCCTGGTGGTCGCGGTGCTGAGCCTGACGTGGCTCAGCTCGTTCGTACCGCCCGAACGGACCTGATCGCGCCCCGACGCCTGCGAGCGACAAGGAGCAAGCTGGCCGATGCATGGCGCGACAGTCACGAGCGTGCGGTGATGCGTCTCCCCGCACTCAGACGCGCGGGGTCTTCACTCGAGCGACGGCGTGGTGCCCGTCGCCGTCGCCCTGTCTTCCCGTGCACGGCGTGCTCGCCGGCGCACGAGGTCGAGGGCGAGGCCGGTGGCGATGATGGCCGCCAGCACCCCGAGGTTGCGCACGTACGGCTGGGTCAGCAAGGTGCCGCTCTCGCCGTCACGTGAGGGCGACAGCGCGAAAGGCAGCCCCACCAGCAGGAGGCCGGCGAAAACGATCAGGGCCACACGGACCGATGAACGTGCAGCGGGGGGGACGGCTCGCCCGACCAGCCACCCCGCTGCGAGGGCCAGGGGCATGAGGACGAGGTCATCGAGGATGACGACCGCCACGAGGAAGGCAGCGAGGCCGAAGGGCGAGGCCGCCTCCAGATTGAGGAGCACCTGCAGGCCGCCGAAGGCGATGGCGGCGACACCGATTCCGCCGACGACGCGTCGCCCGCTCATACGATCTCCACCCGCGACACCCACTTGGTCTGGAGCACGCCGGGGCGGTTCGGGGCGATGAGCCTGACGGGGTAGCCGTGGTCGTGGCTCAGCACCTGGCCGCCGAGACGCAGCGCGAGCAGCGTGTCGGGATGACGGCTGAACGAGGGTGTGACTTCGGCGGAGGAGTAGAGGCCCTCGGCCTCGAGGGAGACCGCTCTCACCGTCGCGTCCTGCGGGATCCCACCGAGGTCGAGCAGGTCCCGGAGGCGGACCCCACCCCACACTCCGGAGGCGCTCCAGCCCTCGACGCAGGCGATCGGCAGCTCGACCTCGACCTGGGGCAGCGCGCTCAGCTGGGCCAGCGTGAACACCTGGTCGCCGACGCGCAGGCGGTAGTCGTCGCTGACGATGCTCACGAGGACGCCGGCGCTCGCGGCGGTGCGGTTGATGGGGATGCCCGTCGGAACGTCCTGTGGTGAGCGCGGCGCCAGCAGCCCAGCCCAGCCGAGAGGGCGCAGGGACTGCCCGACCGTGACCGTGGTGATGGCGGCGGCGGCCGCGACGCTGCCCCAGAGGACGGCGCGGCGCGTCACGGCCTCCTCTGCCCCGGCTGCGGGATCGGCCTCGAGCTCATGATCGTCAACCACGGTGGCGTCTGCCCGCGACTTCCATCCCTGGACGACGAGGGGCCACTTCACCGCGAGGTGGAGCAGCACAGAGCCGACGACCACCCACGCGACCGCGTAGTGGGCCACGGGGAAGAGGAACGACCACAGGTAGAGGTGGGCGAGGTTCAGGACGCCGGTGACCAGTTCGAAGCCGGTGGCCGCGGCAAGGAGGCCGACGCTCAGCCGCTCCAGGGCGTGGCGTGGGTCTCGCACCGCCGGCCAGGTGAACAGGTGCGGGTAGACCGACCACAGCTTCGCCACGAAGATCGGGATGCTCGCGAGACCTGTGGCCACGTGCAGGCCCTGGTTCACGCGGTAGCCCCAGACCGGCCCCGCAGGCAGGGGGAGCCACGCGAGGGGATGCTGGTGCAGGTGGCTGACGATGCCTGTCACGAAGCACACGGTGATGGCGACGCCGAGGATCGCCCCGAGGCGTACGACCAGCCAGGGATGCCGGGTGCGACTGGGGAAGGCGTCCTCGGCGAACACCGGCAGGGGCGGCGGCGCCGATCCGCCGCGGGCACTCACGTCGGTTCCCCCGATGCACGCACGAGGCAGGCGAACCAGCGCCGCCCGTCCATCCAGGTCTCGTCCACCCGCCACCCCGCGGCCTGCGCGTACGCGGGCAGGTCGGTCACGCTGACGACGGCCCAGGGGAACCATCCGGTGGATCCGTCGCCGTGGGTCAGTCGCACCCGATGGCCCGACGCGGTGTCGGTCGGGGCGGCAGCCTCGACCACGAGCCGCCCGTTCGGTGTGAGGAGCTCGGCGACGCGGCGCAGCAGACGCACGGGATCGCCACCGATGCCGACGTTGCCGTCGAGCAGGAGCGCACCCTCCCACTGGCCGGCTGACGGGACGTGGCCGAACACGTCAGCGAGAACTGCAGCGCCGCCCCGGGCCGCGGCCTCCGCGACAGCCTGGGGGCAGATGTCGATGCCTGCCGCTGGTACGCCCTGTGCTGCGAGCGCGACCAGCATCCGTCCTGGCCCGGAGCCGATGTCCAACACCGGTGGAGCGAGCCGGGCAAGAACCCGGAGGTCGACGGCGTCTGCGGGATCGTGCCAGCGAGAGGCGTCGATCTCGATCGCGTGCCCGTGCTCGGTGTGCATCACGATGCTCGCGTCACGGCTTCGTGAGGCGAACACCGCCGGGGACCATCCGGTCACGTCATCGATGAGGCTCACGGCGTCACCGTAGGAACGACGGGGCCGTGGTGGTGAGTCCGCGTGCTTACAGACCCGTGACGTCGTGCCCGAGGTGCTACGGAAGTCTTACGCTGGCGCTCGCGAGCCGTCCGAGCCTGGGCGCCGCACCTAGCCTCGCATCTGTGCCGGCTGTTGTGCAGACTCCTGACGCGCCCTCCACCGGGGCGCCGCACGTCGTCGACCGCGGTCGACGGCTGGCGCAGTGGCTCGTGGTCTCGGCCGCCGTGACCTCCATCGGCTTCTACGTCGTCACAGCACTGCAGCGGATCGCGTACCCGTACGAGCTGCAGTTCTTCGAGGGCAGCACGGTCGAGGTCTCGGCACGGGTCGCGGAAGGTCTCCCGCTCTACGGACCGCCGACCACCGACTTC
The DNA here is from genome assembly GCA_038316965.1 of Candidatus Nanopelagicales bacterium. Taxonomy (GTDB): domain Bacteria; phylum Actinomycetota; class Actinomycetes; order S36-B12; family CAIYMF01; genus Longivirga. The sequence goes on along the minus strand of JBBQAY010000044.1, from coordinate 16,862 downwards.
ACGCCGTGGCCCTATCCGCCCCTGTACTTCTGGATCACCGGACAGCTCGCTCGCTGGACGGGGATCGACCTGCCCACGCTGCGATCGGTCTCGTTCGTCGCGAGCCTGATCTCGCTCCTTCTGATCGTTCTCGTCGTACGGCGGATCACGACGAGCACGGTCGCCGGCCTCGTGGCCGCAGGGTTGTTCGCGGGCACGTACCGCGTCTCGGGGGCGTGGTTCGACGCGGCGCGCATCGACTCCCTGTTCGTGATGCTTCTGCTCTGCGCCGTCTACCTAGGCTTGCGCGCGCGCACCTGGCGCGGTGGCATCGGCGTCGGGTTGTTGCTGCTGCTGGCGTTCCTCACCAAGCAGAACGCGCTCGTGGTGGCCGTGCCGATGCTGGGATGGCTGCTCGTGCGGCGTAGGCCGGTCGGAGTGTCCGCGTCCGCCTTTCTCGCGGTCACGGCGATCGGGTCCGTCCTCGTGGGAGACGCAGCGACCGGCGGCTGGTACTCGCCGTACGTGATCAACCAGCTGCTCGGACACGGCACGGTTCTGGCGTGGCTCGCCGGGTTCTGGGTCGTCGACCTCGTGCTGCCGTTCGCCGTGGTCCTCGCTGCGCTCGTCTGGTGGAGTGCGACGCGGCGCCCGCGCCCTTCCCTGTCGCCAGACGTGTCGTTCCTCGTCGCATGCGTGGCGGGGCTCTGGCTCGCGGGGCTCGCCGGGAGGCTCCACGACGGCGGGTACGTCAACGTCGCCATTCCCGCCCACGTCGGCATGTCGCTGCTTCTCGGCGTCGCGGCTGCGGCCGTCATCCGGCATCCACGCACGTCGTCGCGGCTGCTCGCCGTGCTCGCTGCGGTCATCGTGGTGCAGGTCGCGGTCATGGCGGCCTGGCGTCCCGACGTCGTGCCCACACAGAGCGACCGTGCCGCCGGGGACCGCTTCGTCACGTTGCTGCGGTCGTTGCCCGAGGACGTGCTCGTGCCCTCGCACCCCTACTACCTGCGCCTCGCAGGACTGCCGACGCACGCCTCGGCCATCGCGATGGGCGACCTTCTCGCGACGCGTCCAGGGCCTGCTCACGACGCGCTCGCGGCGCAGATGCCCTGGTCACTGGCCGGCGTGAACGCCGTCGTCCTCGACTCGCCCACCGATGCGGCGATGTTCGGCCCTGAGCTCGTGCGGGACTTCACACGGGTCGAGGTGTCAGCCAGCCCGGGCACGGACTTCGTCCCGGTGACCGATGTCCCGACGAAGCCGACCGTGCTCTACGTGCGTACGACGGAGCTGCTGCCATGACCACGCTCGGCACCGGAGGTTCGCACGTGATCGACGTGATCCTGCCCGTCCTCGACGAGGAGAAGGCGCTGCCCGTGGTCCTCGGGCGCATGCCGGCCGGCTTCCGCGCGATCGTCGTCGACAACGGGTCCACGGACGACTCCGCGCGGGTCGCACGCGAGCTCGGCGCGCTGGTCGTGAGCGAGCCGTGTCGGGGGTTCGGGTCCGCGTGCTGGGCTGGTCTGCAGGCCTCGACCTCGGACGTCGTTGCGTTCATGGACGCCGATGCGAGCCTCGACCCTCGGGAGCTCTCGGCGGTGTGCGGGCCCGTCGTCGCGGGGGACATCGACCTCATGCTCGGGGCGCGATGCGCCGATGACGGCGCCTGGCCGTGGCACGCACAGATAGCGAACCGGTTCCTGGCGACCCAGGTCAGGCGACGGTCCGGCGTGCTGGTGAGTGACATCGGTCCGATGCGCTCCGCGCGCAGGGAGGCGCTGCTGGGCCTGGACATGCAGGACCGCGGCTTCGCCTGGCCGCTGGAGATGGTGCTGAAGGCGGGGCGAGCCGGATGGCGGGTGGAGGAGTGCCCCGTGCGGTACTCGCCCCGTATCGGAAGGTCGAAGGTGACCGGAACCGTGCGCGGGACGATGCGGGCTAGCCGTGACATGGGCCGGCTGCTGCGCGACACGTCGGTCGTGGCCTCATGAGGCTGATGGTCGTGGCCAAGGAACCCGTGGCAGGACGGGTGAAGACCCGGCTCTGCCCGCCGCTCTCTCCCGAGCAGGCGGCGGAGGTTGCCGCTGCGGCGCTGTGCGACACCCTCGAGGCCGCCGGCGCGACCGGAGCCGACGACAAGGTCCTCGTGCTCGAGGGGTCGCCCGGGGCCTGGCTTCCCGAGGGATGGCGCGTGCTGCCGCAACGCGGCGGCACCTTCGCCGAGCGGCTCTCCGCGGCCTGGGTGGACTGCGGGGGTCCAGCGCTGCAGATCGGCATGGATACCCCGCAGGTCACGACGTCGCGGCTCGAAGCGTCGATGTCCGAGACCGAGCGGCACGGGTGCGTGATCGGCCCGGCGACCGACGGCGGTTGGTGGGCGCTGGGCCTTCGGCACGCCGAGCCCTCCGCCTTCGAGGGGGTGCCGATGAGTGACGCAAGCACCTTGCGCCACCAGATCGCCAGGCTCCGGGTGCTGGGCCTGGACCCGATGATGCTCCCCGCTCTCAGCGACGTGGACACCTGGGGCGACGCACTGCTCGTCGCCTCCCTCGCCCCGGCAGGGCGTTTCGCTGCTGCTGTGGCCGCGGCATCGCTCGGGGCGCTCGACCCGGCCGTGGGCGGTGCGGCGCGATGAGGGTGCTGGTCACCGGTGGTGCAGGCTTCATCGGGTCGCATGTGGTCGACCTGTTGGTGTCCCAGGGACACGACGTGCTGTCGGTCGACGCTGTCACCAGGGCGGCACATGCCGCCACGCCTGAGTACCTGAACGGTGGGGCAGAGCACCGGCCCGTGAACGTGGTCGACCTCGACGCCCTCGTGGATGCCCTGATCGGCGTGGACGCCGTCTGCCATCAGGCGGCGCGTGTCGGCCTCGGTGTCGACTTCTCCGACGTGTCCGACTACGTCACCGACAACTGCCTCGGGACGGCGACACTGCTGAAAGCCATGCACCGCAGCGGCTTCCGGGGCCGTCTGGTCCAGGCCTCGAGCATGGTGGTGTACGGCGAGGGCGCCTACACGTGCAGTGAGCACGGCCCCGTCTCGCCGGGGCCTCGTACCGTCGTCGACCTCGAGGAAGGACGGTTTGAGCCGCCGTGCCCGGCCTGCGGACGCCAGCTCGACCCTGCTCTCGTCACGGAGTCCGCTCGGTTGGACCCGCGCAACACCTACGCCGCCACGAAGGTGCACCAGGAGCACCTCGGGTCGGTCTTCGCCGCGGCCACGGGGTGTGACGTCGTGTCGCTGAGGTACCACAACGTCTACGGGCCACGCATGCCTCGGGACACGCCGTACGCCGGGGTGGCCAGCATCGTGCGAAGCGCGTACGAGCACGGGGCGCCGGCGCGTGTGTTCGAGGACGGTCGTCAGCGTCGGGACTTCGTGCACGTGGACGACGTCGCCGCAGCCAACCTGCTCGCGCTGACCGCGCGGCAGAGGATCGGCGGCGCCTACAACATCGCCTCCGGTGAGGTGTGCACCATCGCCGACATGGCCGAGGCAGTGGCGTCCGGCTTCGACGCGCGAGCGCCGCGCCCGGTGGTGACGGGCGAGTACCGCATCGGTGATGTCAGGCACGTGACCGCCAGCCCCGCTCGCGCCCGAGAGGCGTTCGGGTTCAAAGCGAAGGTGCGCTTCGCGGACGGGTTGCGCGAGTTCGCCACTGCACCGATGCGGGCCTCGCTGCTGCCCGCCGCGATCGCCTGAGTCAGAGCTCGACCGGGGGAGGGCAGTCGGGGCAGGGTCCGGCGGGCAGACGCGTCACGGCGTCGAGGAGCACTGCCCGGAGGCGCTCGGTGCTGCGGGCGAACTCTGCCATCACCGTCGCGACGTCGACCCCCTCGCCCACCGCGACACCGGCGTCGAGATCCGTCACCACCGCAACAGGCGAGTAGCACATGCCGAGCTCGCGGGCCAGGACAGCCTCGGGGTGCCCCGTCATGTTGACGAGCAGCCAGCCCTGGTCGGCGAAGAACCTCGACTCGGCCCTCGTCGAGAAGCGTGGGCCGTCGATGACCACCATCGTGGCGCCAACGCGTGGCTCCCAGCCGTTGTCCGTTGCTGCGTCGGCCGCGGCAGTGCGCACGCGCGCGCAGTACGGGTCCGCGAAGCTCGCGTGCACCGGCCCGTGCTCGAACTCGTCGTGGAAGGTCTGGTCCCGCCCGCTCGTCCAGTCCACGAGCTGGTCAGGGAGGACGAGCGAGCCAGGTCCGACGTCGGCCCGCAGGGACCCCACGGCACACGGCGCCAGCACCTGGGAAACACCGAGCGAGCGCAATGCCCATGCGTTGGCCCGATAGTTGACCCGATGCGGAGGTAGCTCGTGGTGACGTCCGTGGCGAGTGAGGAACGCGACGGTTCTACCCCCGATCTCGCCCACCGTGACGGGACTCGACGGAGCCCCGTACGGCGTCTCCACCGCTATCTCGCGCCCGCCGTCCAGCAGCGAGTACAGCCCTGACCCGCCGACCACCCCTACGTCCGCGACGGCGCTCACGCCTTGAGTCCTCCCTGTCGATGGCGACGCTCCTCGGCGAACAGCGCCGCTCCTGAGCGGGACGGTGCCACCATCCCGAACGCAGCATGCGGTGCTCGTGAAGGACGAAAGGACCTCGTAATGAGTCCCTCAGCCATAGCCGCCGCACCAGGCAACGGGACTCTCGAAGCCGGTGGCGCCGAACGGCGGGTGAGACGGGGGGGGCCTTCGGTCTTGAACGGTCCGTGCCACGCCGGCGGAGCGCTCGCGGCACACGATGCCCTGCTCTTCCTCAGGCTGTGTCGTCCGCAACCGGCACCCGCAGGCTGAAGGTGCCACGCAGGTCGAGGACCACCTGGGTCGGCGTCCGCAGGAACCGAAGGACGGCGTCACCGCAGCCCGGGCAGCGAGCGACGTACCCCTCTCCGACGACGTACACGTGCAGCGCCGCGACGCGGTCGACCTTGCCGCAGCCGGCGCAGGTGGTCGTGGCGATGGTGAGGTCGACGGTAAACAGGTCGCTGAGCGGGCCTGCGAGCAGGTTGCCGTCCGTGTAGCTCATGTCGCTCATGCCCTGCCTCCTCCGAAGCGTTCGGTACGGATGTGGTTGGGATCGTGCCCGAGCGTCACCAGCATGGTCGCGACCGCCTCGACGAAGCCGGTCGGTCCGCACACGTAGACGGTCTCGGCCGGGTTGGTGGCGCGCCCGAGTTCGCCGAGCGTCACGCGGCCAGCCGGCCGCTCCGATCCGCTAGGCGCTTCACGGGTGAAGGCCAGCACGACCGGCACGTCGTGGGGGAGGGCGCCGACCTCGTCGAGGTAGAGCGCCTCGTCGGGGCTGCGCACTGAGCACACCAGGCGGATCGGCGCGGTGCTGCCCACGGCCTGTCGCGTGCGCACCATCGCCATGAGCGGCACGAGCCCGGACCCGCCGGCGACCAGGAGCACCGGGTCGACGCCGACGGGGTCCCAGCTGAACCAGCCGCCGACCGGCCCACGGAGCTCGATCAGATCGCCGACGGCCACGACGTCGACGAGGTACGGCGACACCTCGCCGTCCTGGATGCGCTGGACGGTGATCTCGACATGCGTGCCGTCGGGTGCCGAGGCGATGGAGTAGCTGCGCTGGGCCGTGTAGCCGTCCTCGGCGGTAAGCCGGACGTCGACGTGCTGGCCGGGGAGGTGACCCAGCCACTCCGGCACGTCCAGCACGAGGGTGCGCGCGGTGGGCGTCTCATACCGGGCATCGACCACCGATGCCGCCGTCCAGCGAAGCCGGGCCATCAGTCGCCCGCGTAGCGCTGCTCGCGCCACGGGTCGCCGTACTCGTGGTAGCCCATCGTCTCCCAGAATCCCGGCTCGTCCTGGAGCCGCAGCTGGACGCCGCGCACCCACTTCGCCGACTTCCAGAGGTACAGGTGCGGCACCAGCATGCGCACTGGCCCGCCGTGCTCGGGCGCCAGCGGCTCGCCGTCGAAGCCGAACACCAGCCAGGCCTGCCCGTCGAGAAGGTCGTCGAGCGGCAGGTTCGTGGTGTAGCCGCCGTACGACTGCACGAGGGCGTAGTCGGCGGCGGTGTCGACGTCGTCCATGAGGGTGTCGAACGAGACCCCCTCCCAGACGGTGTCGAGCTTGGACCACTTGGTGACGCAGTGGATGTCGACGGTCGGCGTCTCGCGCGGCATGGCCTGCAGCTGCGCCCAGGTCCAGGCGTGGGTAGAACCGCCCTCGGTGGCGATCGTGAACCGCCAGGTGTCGAGGTCGATGCCCGGGGTCGGCCCCGCGGAGAGCACCGGGAAGTCGTCGGTGCGGAACTGCCCTGGAGGGATGCGGTCGGACGTGTCTCGCCGGCGTCCGTGGAACCCAGGATTGACGAAAGACATGTCCCCAGCCTTCGGGTGACGGCCCGGCTTGTCCAGACCCACGCGCTCTGAGATCGCCACGCGGGGGCAGGCGCGTGCTGATGCCCGTCGCCACTGCTGGGCAGTGTCGGCGGAGCCTGCCTGAGGCGTGGTTCCATGGCCTGGCCGTCGATCGCGGCAGGCCATGGAGGCGTGATGTCCGAGGTGCAGCCGCAGACCGGCCGCAGCGTGAAGCACCGGCTGCGCGCGTGGTTCGGCGCCGGGCCGCGCCGTCACGGCGAGCCGATCCAGGGCCGCTCGGTCAGCTATCTCGAGCTGTTCTACGACCTCGTCTTCGTCGTGCTGGTCGGTCAGGCTGCCCACACGCTCGCCCTGCACCCGGGGTGGCGCGGAACGGCCGAGTTCGTCGCGGTCTTCGGCCTCGTCTGGAACGCCTGGATCAACGGCACGCTGTACCACGAGCTGCACGGCCGAGACGACGGCCGCAGCCGGTTCTACGTCTTCGCGCAGATGGGCGTCCTCGCAGTCCTCGCCGTGTTCACCGGGTACGCCGGCACCACGGACGGCACGGCGTTCGCGCTCACCTACTCGGTGCTGCTGCTCCTGCTGTTCTGGCAGTGGTACGAGGTGCGGCGCCACGACCTGTCAGAGGACAAGCCGGCATCGACGCCGTACCTCCTCAGCCTGGCGGTGACGATCGTCGTCATGCTGGCCTCGGCCTGGCTCCCCGAGACAGCGCGGCTCGGCGCGTGGCTGGCGGTCGTCGCCGGCTGGGTCGCCCTGGGCGTCTACGGCTTCGTCGGACGTGGGCGGCCGCTCACGTACTTCTCCGCCACCGAGTCGCTCGTCGAGCGCATGGCGCTCTTCGTCATCATCGTGCTCGGTGAGACGGTCGTCGGCGTCGTCAATGGCATCGGCGGGACCGACCGGGACGCCCTCACCGTCACCACAGGGGTGCTCGGCCTCGGCATCGGGTTCGGCATCTTCTGGAACTACTTCGACGTCGTCGGCGCACGCGAACCCCGCAGCGATCGACGGGCGCTCGCGACCTGGTTCTTCGGCCACCTGCCGCTGACCGGCGCAGTCGCGGTGACGGGCGCGGCGATGGTCGGCCTGGTCATCAACGCGCACGTGCCGCGGACCCCGGCTCCGGTGGCCTTCACCCTGGGTGGCGCGGTCGCGGTGATCCTGCTGCTCATCGCGGCGGAGTCGTCGTCGGTCGAGCAGGTCGATGCGATCGATGCCCGCACCCGCACGCGCGTCTACCTGGTGGGCGCGGGCCTCGTGCTGCTGCTCGCTCTTGTCGCGCCCGCGCCCTGGCTGCTGGCGCTCCTCGTGATCGGGGTGCTGAGCCTGACGTGGCTGAGCTCGTTCGTGCCCCCCGACCGGCACGCGTGAGCGGCCCCGCCTGGGTCGAGCAGGTCCTGCCCGCCTCGGTCGACCGGCTCGACGAGGTTCTCGGCAGGAGCTGACCGCAGCGGTTGGCCGGACGCGGTCAGGCGAGCGGGGCGACGGCAGCCGCGAGGTCGTCGAGGATGCTGGTCGGCGCGCCGTTCGGCAGACCCAGGACGACGATGTCGACCCCGGCCTCGCCGAACGCGGCGATCTTCTCGAGTGCCGGACCGAGGTCACCGTCCCCGGGAACCTGGACGTTGACAGAGCACTCGATCTCGCCCGGATCGCGGCCCACGGCGGCACAGTGCTCAAGCATGATCGCCTTCGACGCCAGCCACGCCTCGGGGCTCGGCGTCAGCGCGTTCCACTGCTGCGCCCACCTCGCCACCGCGAGCAGGGTGCGCTTGGGGCCGCTGCCGCCGATGACGATCGGCGGGTGCGGGCGCTGGACGGGCTTGGGCTCGTTGCGGGCGTGGGTGATCGTGAAGTGCTCGCCGGCGAAGTCGGTGTGCTCGTCGCGCAGGAGCCCGATGAGGATCTGCGTGCCCTCGTCGAACTGGTCGAACCGCTTCTTCAACGGCGGCAGCTCGATGCCGTACGCCGTCGTCTCCATCTCGTTCCAACCAGCGCCGATGCCGAGCTCGAGCCGGCCGTTGCTGATGACGTCGACGGTCGCGGCCATGTTCGCGAGGACCGCAGGGTGCCGGTAGAGCATGCCCGTGACCTGGACGCCGACGCGGATGCGCCTCGTCGCGTCGGCCAGCGCCGCGAGCGTCGTCCACGCCTCGAGGTTCGGCCCATCGAGGTCGCCGGTCAGCGGGTAGAAGTGGTCCCAGTTCCAGGCCGCCGAAAAGATCTCGATGTCGTCCGCGGCAAGCCAGATCTCGCGCATCTGCGCCCAGGTGATGTGCTCGGGCCGGGTCTTCACGTCGAACTTCATGGTCAGCCTCCGACGGCGGTGAAGGCGTTCGTGGTCCCGAGCACCTCCTCGGAGTCAAGCACGGGTGAGAGGCGAGCGGTCGTCCTTTGCCGAGCGCACGCTCGAGCCGGAGGGCTGGCGTCCGTGCAGGATGCGAGATCCGCCTCCATGCTGGCCCCGCACGCGACGGAGCCCCGACCGTTTCCGGTCAGGGCTCCGTCGTCAGTGCGGTGCTATCAGTGGCGGCGACCCACGCGGCGGGTGCTGCCCATGACCATGGCGCCTGCGCCGAGGAGCAGTGCGGCGACGCCGGCCAGGGCCAGAGTGCTGCTGCTACCCGCACCGGTGTCGGCGAGACCCGGCTGGGTCGTCGACGGCGTCGACACCGGCGTGGTCGTGCCCGGCTCCGGGTTCGGCGGCGTGCTCGTGGGCGGCGGGGTGGTGGCCGGCGGCGTCGTGCCCGGGTCGGTCGGGGTGGGCGACGGGGTGACCGTGATGGTCGCGGTGGCCGAGGCGGTCAGGGTGCGGACGCCGGCGTAGGCGAGCTTCTGCACCTGGGTCGGACGGTCCGGGCTCACCAGAGCCCAGCCGCCGGAGACCGACGCGGAGCCGGTCGCGGTGACGGTGACGTCGCCGGGGGCGGTGCCGACCGGGACGTCGACCCAGACCTCGTCGCCGTTGGAGCCAGTGGTGACGGCAGTACCGTCGGCGGCGGCGTCGTAGATGGCGAACGCGGGGTTGACCGACAGGTCGACGGTGCCCGAGCCGGAGAAGTTCACGGTGAACGGACCGACGCGGCCGCCGGAGGTGACCTCGGTCGCCGGGGTGATCGACAGCGTGGGCGCAGCCTCGGAGGAGGCGCCGACGTTGGCGTCACCGATCAGGTAGTTGTAGAGAGCCCTGACACCGTCGGAGTTCTTGTTGGTGTCGAGGGTCTGGCCGTCGGTGTAGTGCCAGATCGCAGCCTGCGTGCCGGCCACCGCGATGGCGGTGGTCATCGGCGCGACGCCGCTGGCGGTCGACAGCTGGTTGAGGTTGAGCACGGGGTAGCTGTGCTGAAGGATCCAGAGGACCTTGGCCGGGCTCACGATCTGCCCGGCGAGCTGCTGGATCTCGTAGGTGTCACCGGCGTTGATCGGGACGCCGAGGTCGACGCAGTAGGCACGCACCGTGCCGCCGGCGGCGAGGTCGAGGGTGAAGACGGAGGTGCCGTGCTGGGCGCCGTTCATCCACACCGCATGGCCACCGGTGTACACGTTGTTGTAGGTCGCGTCGGTGGCGGCGAAGGCTGCCGGGGCGAACACCATGGACAGCAGGCCGATCACGGCCGTCATGGCCAGGCCGATCCGGGTGCGGACCCGGGGTCGTGCTGCGCTCGTGTGGCTCATGCGGGTGTCTCCGTCATCGGGCGCAGGATCTGCGCGGTGTCCCTCTGTGCTGAGAAACATACTCACGCACTGCGACCGTCGAAGAGCCGGATGGGTCATCCGGGTGAGGGTGTGTTCGCCCATATCACCCGAACGGCCGAGCCAACTGACCGACCGTCACCGCTCTCGCGCCAGGCAGGCCTGTCACCGGTGCTGGTCGACCATGATCACGTTGCCGTCCGGGTCGCTGAGGAGGAAGTGCCCGGGCCCGGATGTGGTCTCGTCCGCCTCGACCGACAACGCGACCCCGGCCGCCTTCAGCCCGCGCTGGAGCTCGCGCACGTCGGTGAACGGGTCCACCTCCTGGGCTGAGCTGTCCCAGCCCGGGTTGAACGTCAGGATGTTGCCCTCGAACATCCCCTGGAACAGGCCGATGACGGTGTCGCCGTTCTTCAGGATCAGGTACCCCTGCTCGGCGCTGCCCCCCAGGTCGCTGAACCCCAGCTTGTCGTAGAAGGCGCGGGACGCCGCGAGGTCCTTCACCGCCAGGCTGAGGGAGAACACACCGAGATCCATCGCTCCTCCTCGGGTGCAGCGGTCGCGCGCCCGTCGGCGCACGGACCGGCCGCACCGTGGGTCCCGACCCTGCCGGGAGTGACGGGGTGCTGGCAAGGGGATCGGGCGCTCGGCACGCGGACGCGCACGGTGCGGCCGGGGGTCCCTCCAGCGGGGTGCGTCGGGTCAGCCGTGCGGCTCGAAGTGGGTCACGGCCAGGCCGACGACGTACGGCGCGAGTGCGCTCGCCCCCTGCTCGGCGCGCCACGCCCGGTACGCCGCGTCCGCCTCCATGGAGGCCCAGCGCTCGACCACGACGACGTGAGCGGCGTCGTCCGCCTGCACCAGCACCTCGACGCCGAGGCAGCCGTCGAATGCCCGCGTGGCCACCAGCACGTCTCCAAGGACGGCGAGGGCGTCGACGGTCGACTCCGGGCGCAGGCGCAGGTCGAGGAAGGCGACGACGGGCATGGTTCTCCTGACGTAGGGCTAGAGAGCGCGAACGATGTCGTCGACGCGGTCCTTGGCGTCGCCGAAGAGCATGGCGGAGTTCTCCTTGAAGAACAGCGGGTTCTGGACACCGGCGTACCCCGAGGCCATGGACCGCTTGAAGATGATGACCTGGCCGGCCTCCCAGACCGTCAGCACCGGCATGCCGGCGATCGGGCTGGTGGGGTCGTCCATCGCGGCCGGGTTGACGGTGTCGTTCGCGCCGATGACGAGGACGACGTCGGTGGAGGCGAAGTCCTCGTTGATCTCGTCCATCTCCAGGACGATGTCGTACGGCACCTTGGCCTCGGCGAGGAGCACGTTCATGTGGCCGGGGAGGCGGCCGGCGACGGGGTGGATGCCGAAGCGCACCTCGATGCCGCGGTCGCGCAGCTTGCGGGTGAGCTCGGCGACGCCGTACTGCGCCTGGGCCACGGCCATGCCGTAGCCGGGCGTGATGATCACCGTGCGGGCGTTGGTGAGCAGCTCGGCGGTGGCGTCGGCGGTGATCTCGCGGTGCTCGCCGTAGTCCTTGTCCTCCGCCGGGCCTGCCTCGATGCCGAAGCCGCCGGCGATGACGGAGATGAAGGACCGGTTCATCGCGCGGCACATGATGTACGACAGGTAGGCACCGGAGGAGCCGACGAGGGCGCCGGTGATGATGAGCAGGTCGTTGCCGAGCAGGAAGCCCGAGGCCGCAGCAGCCCAGCCGGAGTAGCTGTTGAGCATCGACACGACGACGGGCATGTCGCCGCCGCCGATCGAGGCGACCAGGTGCACGCCGAGCAGCAGTGCGACGACGGTGACGGCGACGAGCAGCCACAGCGCCGGGCTGATCACGAACCAGACCGTGAGCACGACGAACAGCACCAGTGCGCCGAGGTTGAGGAAGTTCTTGCCCGGCAGCATCAGCGGCGCCGACTTGATGCGCGCCGACAGCTTGAGGAAGGCGACGATCGAGCCGGTGAACGTGACGGCGCCGATGAACACGCCGATGAACGCCTCGGCCGAGTGGATCGAGAGGAGCCCCTCGGCGTCGAGCAGGCTCGCCTCCTCGCCCGTCAGCTTCGCCTCGACGTGCAGGTACGACGCCCAGCCGACCAGGACGGCTGCGAGGCCGACGAACGAGTGCAGCAGCGCGATGAGCTCGGGCATGCCGGTCATCTCGACGATGCGTGCCCGCCAGAGCCCGATAGCGGCACCGATCAGGACTGCGCCCACCAGAAGTGCGAGGGGGACGGCGTCGATCCCGCGGTCGAGGACGAGGGCCAGGGTGGCGACGAGGGCGATGGCCATCCCCGTGATGCCGTAGGTGTTTCCGGCCTTGGCGGTCTCGTGCTTGGACAGCCCGGCCAGCGCCAGGATGAACAGCAGGGCAGCGACGATGTAGGCCGCCTGCGCGGCGTTCTCGAAGGTCATGGTCAGCTCCTCGAGAACATGGCAAGCATGCGACGGGTGACCGCGAAGCCACCGAAGACGTTGATGGAGGCGAGCAGGATCGCCACGGTCGACACCGCCGTGATGACCGGGTCACCGGTGCCCATCTGCAGCAGCGCGCCGACCACGATGATTCCCGAGATCGCGTTGGTCACCGACATCAGCGGGGTGTGCAGCGCGTGGTGCACGTTGCCGATCACGTAGTAGCCGATCACGATCGCGAGCGCGAACACCGTGAGGTGTCCCCGCAGCGGCGGCGGTGAGACCGCACCGAGCAGGAACAGCGCCGCGGCCACGAGGCCGATGATCGCGAACCGCCTCCCAGGCGGCGCCGGTGGCTTGGGCTCCTTGGTGACCGCGGCTGCAGGGGGCGCCGCCGTGGGTGCGGCCGAGACCTGCACAGGCGGCGGCGGCCAGGTCGACTCGCCGTCGCGCACGACCGTGATGCCGCGCTGCACGACGTCGTCGAAGTCGAGCACCAGCACGCCGTCCTTGGCCGGCGTCATGAGCTTCATGAGGTTGACGAGGTTCGTGCCGTACAGCTGCGACGACTGTGCGGGCAGACGTCCGGCGAGATCGGTGTAGCCGATGATCGTGACGCCGTTCGCGGTCACGACCGCCTCGCCCGCGACCGTGCCCTCGACGTTGCCGCCGTTGGACGCCGCCATGTCGACGATCACGCTGCCGCGCTTCATGCTCGCGACCATGGCCGCCGTGATGAGGCGGGGCGCCGGCCGACCCGGGATGAGCGCCGTCGTGATGACGATGTCCATCTCGGGGATCCGCGACGCGTAGAGCGCCTCGGCCCGGGCGTTGTAGTCGTCGGACATCTCCTTGGCGTACCCGGTCGCGGACACCTCGACGTCGGCCGCTGCCACCGGAAGGTATTCGCCGCCGAGGGACTTCACCTGGTCGGCGACCTCCGGCCGCGGGTCGGTCGCGTAGACGATCGCGCCGAGGCTTCCCGCCGTACCGATCGCGGCAAGGCCGGCGACGCCGGCACCGGCGATGAGGACCTTCGCCGGCGGCACCTTGCCTGCAGCGGTGACCTGGCCGGTGAAGAAGCGGCCGAACACGTGGGCCGCCTCGACGACGGCGCGGTAGCCCGCGATGTTCGCCATCGAGCTGAGTACGTCGAGCGACTGCGCCCGCGAGATGCGGGGCACGGCGTCCATCGCGAGGGCCGTGATCGGGCGTCGCGACAGGTCGGCCACGAGCTCGGGGCTGAACGCGGGAGCCAGCAGGCTGACGATCGTCGCCCCTGACCGCAGCCCGTCGAGCTGCTCGCTCGAGGGCGCGTTGACGCCGAACACGATGTCAGCGGCCAGCGGGTCGCCGATCGAGGCGCCGGCCTCGACGTAGGCCTCGTCGGAGAAGTCCGAGGAGGCACCCGCACCCGCCTGAACCACGACCTCGTAGCCCAGCTTCAGCAGCTGCACGACCGTGGTGGGAGTCGCCGCCGCACGGGTCTCCCCCGCACGCGCCTCTTTCAGCACTCCGATGATCATGCCGAGCCTCCTTCGCACTGCCGAGCTCGCGCCGGGGCGCGGAGGACGGCAGCTCATGGCTTCCCTGGGGCAGGGAGGACCGGCGTCGAGCCCCAGGCAGCGCCTGGGGTGTCGGGTCACCCTGCCTCGCCGCACGCTACCGGCCCGGGTACCCGCGACGTCGCGGAGCGTGCCCCATGTCACGGACGACTCGGTCACGTCCTCGACCAGCCGCCGGCCTCCGGGCACGGCCGACATTGCCCGGACGCCCGTCGGCGGCGTCGCCGCCCGACCTCCTGATGGACGCCCTAGGCTTCCGGACGTGCCCGTCGATCCGTCCGCCGTCGCCCTGGTGCGCGACGCCGTGGCCGCCGACGAGGCCCTCCTGATCGAGATGCGCCGTGATCTCCACGCCCACCCCGAGCTGTCCGGTCAGGAGAAGGCGACGACCCGCTGGATCCACCAGCACCTGCGCGACCTCGGGCTCTCCCCGCAGCGGCTCGCCTCGGGCACCGGGGTCGTGTGCGACGTCGTGCTCGGCAGTGGCGACGGACCGGTCGTCGCAGTCCGAGCCGACATCGATGCTCTCGCCATGAACGACGACAAGGACGTCGGCTACCGCTCGCAGACCGACGGCGTGGCGCACGCCTGCGGGCACGACGTCCACACGACCGTGGTGCTGGGCGTCGCCCGCGTGCTGGCCCGAAGCGGCGACCGGCTCGGGGTCGACGGCCGTGTGCGCCTGGTGTTCGAGCCCGCTGAGGAGTCGGTCCCCGGCGGGGCCGTCGACGTCATCTCCGAGGGCTACTTCGACGACGTCGACACCGTCTTCGGCGTCCACTGCGATCCGAAGGTGGACGTGGGGAAGGTCGGCCTCCGTGTCGGCCCCATCTCGTCGGCGGCCGACATGGTCGAGATCCGCGTCTCGGGCCCCGGCGGCCACACCTCCCGACCCGAGCGCACCGTCGACCTCGTCGCGGTGCTCGCGCGGATCGTCTCGGGGATGCAGCCCGAGATCGACCGGCTCACGGGCGAGCCCGGCGCCGTGCGCTGCGTGTTCGGCTCCGTGAAGGCTGGCGACGCTGCCAACGTGATCCCCGCCAGCGGCGTCCTGCGCGGCACGGTCCGCACGCCCGACCACGACGTGTGGCGGCACTTCCCGAAGTACGTCGAGGACGCTCTCGCTGCTCTGCTCGGCGGCACCGGCGTCACGTGGACCACCGAGCACCGTCGTGGTGTGCCGCCGGTGGTCAACGACGAGCAGGCGACGGTGATCGTGGCCAGCGCAGTCCGTGCTGCTCTCGGGGACGACGGCGTGGTCGAGGTCGAGCAGTCGTGGGGCGGGGACTCGTTCGCCTGGTACGTCGACAAGGTGCCGGGGTCCTACGCGCGTCTCGGGGTGCACGACCCGACCACCGGCGCTCCGCGCCTCGACCTTCATGCCGGCACGTTCGACGTCGACGAGCGCGCGATCGCCCACGGCACCGTCGTGCTGACCCTCGCCGCCCTCGAAGCCCTCACCGACCTCCGCTGACGCCCGGTCAGATCCGAGCGACCAGGACGTAGCGCTGGTCGTGGATCTCCTTGCCCCACAGGGCCGGATCCGGCAGCTCGATGACCTGGACGTCGTGAACGTCCGCCGGAAGCAGCGCGCGCACCTGCTCGGCGGCGAGGCCGGCGCCCGTGCTCCAGCGGCCTTCGACCAGGAGCAGGATCCCGCCGGGGGCGAGCAGGTCGACCCACGCTCGGATCGCTGTCGCCGGTGCAGGAAGCGCCCAGACGACGTGGCGCGCGAGCACGACGTCGAGCGAGCCGCTCGGCAGTGCAGGACTGGCGGCGTCGCCGACGATGAACCGCGGCGCGAGCCCCGCTGCGGCAGCCTTGGCGCGCGCCCTGGCGATCATCTCCGGCGAGAGGTCGACTCCCGTCACCTCGTGACCGTTCTCGGCCAGAAGAACGGCGAGAGTCCCCGTGCCGCAGCCGAGGTCGGCCACGCGCGAGGACGCCACGGGCAGCAGCGGCTCGAGCAGCTGCCACCAGGCGTTGCGCACCCCCGGGTCGAGCAGCCCGTGGTCGGGTTCGAGATCGAACGTGGCGGCGGCGGCGTCCCACTCCGCGCGCACCTGGTCGAGGTCCATCCGTCCAGCGTAGGACGCTGGCGGAGCAGCTAGGTGGGAGCGGTTCCGCGGCGTAGGCCCGCGATGCCACCCCTGCGGTGGAGGGGCGAAGCGTCAGACGGACGACCAGGTGTGGACGGGCTCGTTGGTGTGCATGCGCTCGACGTAGGCCAGGGTCATGAGGCGCAGGGCCTCCCAGCGATCGTGACCGCGCGCCTCGAACGCGTTGACGGCCTCGGTCTGCCACACGGCTCCGTTGCGCTGGGACACGCAGCGGCCCTCGATGATCCCGAGCAGCCGGGCGCTGATGTCCGAATCGACGTCCCACGCATCAAGGCCCTGCTGGGCGAGCGGCAGGAGTCGCCGAAGCACGAGCTCGGTCGCCGGCACGTGGCCCATCCCCGGCCAGAAGAGGGTGCTCTCGACGCCGTGGCGGGCTGCAGCGAAGAAGTTGTCCTCCGCTGCGCCGAAGCTCATCTGCGACCACACCGGGCGTTCCATCTCGGCGAGCGCGCGCAGCGCACCGAAGTAGAAGGCACCGTTCGCGAGGATGTCGACCACGGTCGGCCCCGCGGGCAGCACGCGGTTCTCCACGCGGAGGTGGGGCAGCCCGTCGACGACGTCGTAGACCGGGCGGTTCCACCGCCACACCGTGCCGTTGTGCAGGCGAAGCTCGGGAAGCTTCGGAGTTCCTCCGGCCTCAAGAACCGCCTCTGGCTCCTCGGCGTCGAGCACGGGGAGCAGCGGCGGGAAGTAGGTGAAGTTCTCCTCGAAGAGG